>NZ_KI912148.1:1199199-1518199 GCF_000517105.1 Fischerella sp. PCC 9605
GTCACAAATTTTTCCCACTCCCACTTGACTCTCCAGTTTACTGGAGATTTCAGAATGGAATTACTTCATAAAGGGAGGATTGAAACATGACGCTACAACTAAAAGTTCCGAACATGGCTTGTTCAGCTTGTGGAGAAGCGATCGTAAAAGCCATCCAAGCAGTTGATCCTAACGCTACGGTTCAAGCCGATCCGCAAACGAAGCTAGTTAGCATCGAAACACAGGCATCCCAAGCAGCTGTTAAGGAAGCAATTACAACTGCTGGCTATTCAGTCGCATGAGGTTGAACTGGTGCAGGTGGCAGAAATAACTATTCAGATGAAAAAGTGGTACTGGTACAGATGTGGCGATCGCTGCTAGCGACATCACTCTCATCAGACTATGCTTTTATATCTTGACTCTCCAGTAGGCTGGAGAGTCTATGATCAAAAGGTCGGTAAATTCAGATTTTACACTTTGATAGGAGGAAGAAATGGGATTTTACTCAGAAAGAATCCTTCCCTATCTTCTTGATTGGTCACTATCCGATTCAAATCTCGCTAAATACCGTCAAGAGGTTTTAGCAGGTGTGGAAGGAGATGTTTTAGAAATTGGTTTTGGAACAGGGTTGAATCTTTCTTACTACCCTGAACATATTCACAAAATTCTCACAGTTGATGCAAACCCTGGCGTTCAAACCTTAGCCCAAAAGCGTATTCAGGCATCCTCAATTACTGTAGACCATCGGGTGCTAAATGGTGAAAACTTACCAATGGCAGATAATACCTTTGACAGCGTAGTGAGTACTTGGACGTTATGTAGCATTGCAAATGTTGAACAAGCCCTCAAAGAAATTTACCGGGTATTGAAACCAGGAGGACGATTCTTTTTTATTGAACATGGACTAAGTAATGAGCCTAAGGTTCAAGTTTGGCAAAACCGACTAACTCCATTGCAAAAAATAATTGCAGATGGATGTCATTTTAATCGCAATATTCGGCAACTTGTTGAGAAGCACTTTGATACTGTGAGCTTGGAAGAGTTTCACGCCGAGAAAATACCAAAAATTGCTGGGTATATGTACAAAGGAATCGCAACTAAGGCGAACCCCGTTTAATTCTCTAGTTCACTCTGTCGTTGATAAGAAATTAAGGAAAATTATCTAACCAAATACTAAATATGTTAGTCCAAGAACAGCTAAAACAAATCGGTACAGTAGCTAAAGAAAGTGGCGTACCAATTAAAACCATTCGCTACTATGAAGAACTCGGTCTACTCAAAGCATCAGGGAGAACCGAGGGTGGATTTAGATTGTTTGATTCGGATACTTTGTCTCGCTTGAACTTTATTAAACGCGCCCAAAGTCTTGGTTTGACTCTATTAGAAATTAAAGAATTTTTGAATGTTCACGACCAAGGAGAATTACCCTGCGAACATGTCAAAGCTAAGCTGCAAGATAAGCTGGTAGCTATCGATGAACAAATCCAGCAACTTCTCATTCTGAAATTAGAGTTAGAAGGGCTACTTTCTGGGTGGGAAACAATACCTGAAAGTTCTGAGCAAACAATTTGTCCTATTATTGAACAAGCTTAAATAATTTGACAATCTATTTATTACCAGCAGATAGACTGGTTAACCAGTTTATCTGCTGATTTTTTGTTAAAAAATTATTTATTTTTAAATACACTTAAAAAAAATGACTATTAACGTGAGTTCGACGGGACTAAAAAAGGCAGGAGGTAGAGCAGGCAAATCTTTTGGGTAAATGTCAATGGCAGGTTTTTTGGGCAAATAGGTATAAGCCGCGCTCACCAGCCATTAAATTCACCAAAAAGTTAAATGGACTACGATGACGATCTGGTTCGATTTGACAAATATTTTTGAGATGGTCATAGACCGACTCGCTTAAGCGCACGTTTACGTAACAGAATTTTATCAATCAGTTTGATCAAACGATTTTTCATTTTCTTTTTATATTTAGTTACTAACTGCAAACCTCGCTCATATAACTCCTCAAATAATTTTTGAGAAATATATCCTCTATCACCAAATAGTTTACCAATTAGGTCTTTAGTCATGTCTGGAACTGGTTTGCGGTCATCCACATGAGCTGGAGTTAGTGAAAAGGCGAGTAATTCTCCACAATCATTAATAATCAAATGCAGTTTAAATCCACGCAGGCCAGCAAAGCTGAATTTTTGCCCCATTTTACTAATCCTTTAAATATCTTGTGAGAATGTACTCTACAGTTATGACAAACATTAATTGGGGTGGAATCGATAAAGCTAATCCCTGTAATTTCTCCTATACATGTATGTAAAAAGCAATTTTTGGGTTGTTTCGCTAGGTTTTCTAGAATAAGTCCCTGCATTCGGATAGGGGTATCTTGACCTAGTATGGCTTCCAAGGTTTGGGCAGCTGCATAAACATAAGCATCGCCGCTCTTGTCCTTATCTTCATCAATCCGAAAGCTAATTGTTAATCGGACTCGTGACAATGCTTCATCATCTAAAAAGTTTAAAAAACGCTGGATTTGGCTATCGTGCCGTTTTTTTTCTTCTTCTAAAGTTGCGATCGATGAATTAACATCATCTTCATCGTTTTCACGTTCGTCTTTCAAATATTGTGCGGCAGCACTGCACATTTGATCAAAATAATCAGTATTTTCAACTCGTTCACGTGCAGAAATAACTGTCGCCACAGACTTGTCAGATTTTTTAGCCTTCGTATCTCCAGCTTGAAATGCCATAGGCACGAGGTTAGAAGTATTGGGTATATTCTAGAAAGCCGTACCTGCTTTTCTAGCAAGCTGTTCGAGTTGCTTATCAGCTTTCAGACTCGTAATAGTTCTCTTAAACTTCTTGTACAGGCAGCAAATCAACTTTCAAGTGGCGAGACAAACGACATCAGCAACCTACAAACCCTCTGTCTGACTTGTAACCAAAAGAAAACAGACCACATCGATCCCCGCTCTAGGCGTTATTTTGCACTTTAGATTAGGATAGATTGTTAGTTTCTGACTTTTATGCCGAACAAGTTAAATAGCAACCCCCTAAACTTCACTAAAGTTAGTCTGAAGCTTATCTTTGGCAGCTTGATTTTTATGGCTGTTTTAATAGCAGCTTTTCCGTGGTTGTATGAAATCAAAACCAAAGCTGGGATCAATATATCCAAAAGTCGCCACGCAGGGCCTTTTTTTGAGAAACACACTCGCGGACTTTTCAAATGTGAGTGGCTTTATCCTTACCATTGCGATCGCTCTCCAAAATAAGAAATAGGGAAACACAGGCAGATTTTGAAAACCTGCCCGTACGTCGAGTTATTTTTACCTTTGTGTCTTTGTGTCTTAGTGGTGAAAATTTAAACCACAAAGGCACCAAGACACCAAGCAAAATCTTAATTCGCACCTCAACAGGCCTACCCTATTTGACTCGACCAATAACTAACATCAACAGCTAACCTTTGTCCTAATTTCAACAAATGACGGTATCTAGTTGTATCCTCGCCATTGGCGATCGCCATCTGACATTGGGGCAAAATCTTATTGTATAAACAACTAAAGTATAGTTCCTGGGAGCGATCCAAGGTTATGCCAACATCTAGCTGATATGCGACATCAATCAAGCTTTCCAAGCGTTGCATCTCTGCATCAAATGTACCATTAACATCGTGTAACAATTGCCAAAGCGATCGCAAAATTAACTGTTCTAACATCTGCTTGCCTTCAGGGATATTTAACCGGCAGCGCAGGTGTTTGGCTTCGCTAGCGATCGCCTTTAATTCGAGGATATGACTTACAGTCAGTTGCGGTTCGCTGATATCTTGCTCTAAGGCACGCAATGTCGTCATACACCGATAACTCAAAGCAATCTCCGCTGCTACTTGCAACTCTTGCGGTGCTGCTAGTCCATCCCGGTGGAATGCCATCAACACACCATAATTATCTCTATAAGTCTGGGTATATAGTTGGTCTAAGCGTGTCAGTGTTTCTTGACTTAGCAATCGCATCAAGCGGTGACGTTCCTCAGCGAAGAGATTCTCTAAGTTAAATGCTTGATCCCCAAATAATTGCATCATCGTCAAGATAGTGTTAGCTGCACTGGCTGTTTGCAGTGATGCTAATAGTTTTTCTTTCTGTTGGCTGTAAGTGCGCCTTCCCTCGAAAGGTTGAATGCAACAGTGGAAATCCCAACCTCCTAAATGCAGGACTGCAAACACCAAATGTTCACTTTCCCAAGTGATTTCTGAGATCAACTTTAAGTGTCCCACTGCCAGTGTTAAAGATCCCAGACGTTGCAGGTGGTAATCTAACTCGTGAACGTCGTAGCAATAAGCACGCTTTTGATAGGGATGGGAATGTCTGACAGTACAGTTATTGGCAGATCCACCATTGCGCGTTTCGCCTTTGTGATTGTTAAACAGTGAAGCGATCGCGTGATGTGCAGCAACTTGCTTAAAAGTGAGCTGCGAAGTCGCCACCAGTTGCCGATAAACTTCTGCGCCGTGTTTAAAGATATCAACATTACTGGGAGCAATAGCAAGGCGTTTCAGGAAGCCTTTTTCTAACTGCACGCCTGCCACATCTCCCGCCAGTTCCAAAGCCCGGGCGGCATAGCGCAGAACCTGCGTTCCCTCTGGGCGGGATATTTCTTCAAAAAACCAACCGCAACTAGTGAACATCAGCAAAGCGTGACGCTGCATTTCCAATAGGCGCAAAGCGTCTACTTGTTCTGCATCTGTGAGTTTGTGGGTTTGATGACGACTGAGGAAGCGGTGAACATTGGCAGGAGAACGATCCAGAATTACCTTGATATACTCATCTCGTGCTAGCCAAGGATCGCAGAAAAACTGTCTACCGTGTTCTTCGTACACTTCAACTAAGCGATCGCGCAACCAATTCAGGGCATTTCGCAACGGGCGACGCCATTGTTGATGCCACTCACCGCCACCACCGCAACCACAATCATCTTGCCATCTGTCAACACCGTGGGCACAACTCCACGCAGTAACTGGCTTTAATTCCACTTCCCAAGTGGGAGGATTGATGCTGAGATAATGGGCAAAGTTCGTGACTGTCCAACCCCGGTGGGCAAACTCTTTTGTAAAGGCAAATGCCAGAGTTTTCTCAGTTCCGCCCTTGTGGTGTCCAAAGGTTTCTCCATCTGTCGCCACAGAAATTAACTGGGCAGGACGATGATCCCCACGCACTGCCGAACCGATGCGTCCCGCCAAGTGGCTAGAACTGTAGAGGACATCGCTAAAGCCCATGTCTCGCGAGATGGGGCCATCGTAGAAAAAGATATCAATGTAGGGAAGAGATTGGCGATCGGGGATTGGTGATTGGGAAGTGGGATTTTCTATCTCCCGATCCCCGATCCCCGATCCTTGATCGCCATCTCTGGGAGACAAAGAAACCGTACTTAAAGGAGAAGAAGCAGTGCTGAGTGTTGGTTTGAGGTAACAGCGATAGGGACGTGTGGGATCGATCTGATTACCACCAACTTCGTGCCATTGTGGATGGGGATTATCTTTGGTAGGTAGGAGACGGCAACGCTGTGCTTGCGAAGGTGCCAAAACAATAAAGCGAATGCCTTCTTTTACCAAAGCTTCCAGAGTTGGGTAATCTACCGCAGTTTCTGCCAGCCACATACCTTCGGGATCGCGTTTAAAGCGGGATCGGAAGTCTGCTTTGCCCCAGCGAATCTGCGTATATTGATCCCGTTCGTTGGCAAGAGGCATGATGATATGGTTGTATACTTGCGCGATCGCATTGCCGTGACCATGCAAACGCTGACAAGATTTACGATCTGCCTCCAAAATTCGTTGATAAACCTCTACATCGTGGCGTTCCAGCCATGACATCAGCGTTGGGCCAATATTAAAGCTCAAATACTCATAATTATTCACGATCCCCACCACTTCGCCTCGGTCATTTAATACCCTGGCGAACGCATTTGGGCGATAGCATTCGTGGTGAATTCGCTCATTCCAATCATGAAACGGTGCTGCGCCCGGTTGGCGTTCAATCGCATCCAAATATGGATTTTCCCTTGGCGGTTGGTAAAAATGACCGTGTACCGTGACATAAACACCCGTTGCCGCGATCGAGGGATCGTGCATTTTGGTGTTTGTGGAATTTTCTGGCGATGTCAAATTTGAGCCAGACATGGCTGGCCGTTCAGCAGCAGAAGTCATGTAGTGTTATCCAAAATCAAAGATACTTGCAGTTGCGCTGATAAATATATCCGTCTAACCTTTACAGCGGCATTTCTACAAATGTTAGCGTAAACAAAAGCAATGAGAGAGATGCAAATTCAAAATAGCTATCTGAATATTGTGGGTAATCTGCGTTATCAAGCAGCCCTATCCCCGAATTCAGGAATAAAACAGCCACTGAAAAAGCCTCTGTGAGAGGTTTTCTCATTGGCAGTGCGAAGAAATTTAATTGTCTTTTAATATATTAAACATGATTTTTGATGTAGAATGTACGGAATTTTCAAAAACAATTGCAAAGAAAAGTTGCAAAATCTCCGTAAAACTATAATTTATTTTACAAATGTTGCTGCCTGAAGGGAAACAGTAAAAACTCGGAAGCGTTAAACCATATGGTTACGATTATTCTGAAGTCTGGTTGCATAATCACGTACTAATTGCTTTTATCTGTGAGATTTTGGCTTAATTTAGTCCATATTCACCAGTAAAAGCAGAAGGCTATTGACCATTGTCTATTGACCGTTGACCATTAACTATTAACCATTAACTATTAACCATTGATTAATGTCAGGTAAAAACATTCTCTTTTTAGTTCTATTACTGTTTATTCCAGTTTCTGTGCTGGCTCACTTTTTAGAGTGGGGAGATTTAATAGTTTTCACTACCGCTGGCTTAGCAATTCTGCCCTTAGCAGCTTGGATGGGTATAGCCACAGAAGAAATAGCTGTAGTAGTTGGTCCTACACTCGGAGGATTTTTAAACGCTACTTTTGGGAATGCTACAGAACTAATTATTGCCCTCATTGCCCTCAGATCTGGGTTAGTAAATGTGGTCAAAGCCAGTATCACTGGCTCGATTATCAGTAATTTGCTACTAGTCATGGGTCTGGCCATGCTGTTAGGCGGCCTGCGCCATAAAGAACAGACATTTCAACCGATAGTGGCACGGATGAATGCTGCTGCTATGAATTTGGCGGTAATTGCCATTTTGTTACCAACAGCAATGGACTTTACCTCTTCAGGAATTAGCGAAAAAACCCTGCAAAATTTTTCTTTGGCAGTGGCTGTAGTATTAATCCTCGTCTACGCCCTGACACTGTTATTTTCTATGAAAACCCACTCCTATCTTTATGAGGTAGGTATAGCAGAGACAGAGGTTTTAGAAACTTCTCATAGCAAGCCTAATGTTGGGTTGTGGACTGGGGTATTGCTACTATGTACCCTCCTAGTAGCATTCGAGTCAGAACTACTCGTGGATTCTTTGGAAGCAGCCACATCCCAGCTAGGTTTGACCGCATTATTTACAGGAGTGATTCTTGTGCCTATCATTGGCAATGCTGCTGAACACACAACAGCTGTGACTGTGGCAATGAAAGATAAGATGGATCTCTCCCTTTCCGTTGCTGTGGGATCAAGTATGCAGATTGCTCTGTTTGTAGCTCCTGTGTTAGTAATAGCGGGGAGGTTTTTCGGTCAACCGATGGATTTAGATTTTAGTCCCTTTGAATTAGTGGCTGTGGCTGTATCGGTGTTAATTGCGAATACTATCAGTTCAGATGGTAAATCGAATTGGCTAGAAGGCACATTACTTTTAGCTGCTTATACACTCTTAGGGTTTGCTTTCTACTTCCATCCAATCATTGATGGCATGGGGTAATTGTTATTGATTGGTTGTTGATTGTTAATTGGTATTTATTCCCAACAACTATCAGCTATCAATAACCAACAATTGAAAATCCAGAATACGGTTGAAATCAAAAGAAAACAATTTTATAAAGAGCACGTATGGAAGAAACTCCAAATCAACCACAATCTCTGAGCATGCAAGCTGTCTCCAATCCAAGCCTACCAACACTGCGTTTTGGTGATTCAGGTGATGCTGTTCGTGTGTTGCAAAAATTGTTATTGTGTAATCGCTACTCTGTCCGTATCGATGGAAATTTTGGTGCGCTGACAGAGACTGCTATCAAGTCCTTTCAGAACCAACGGAATTTAGTGGCGGATGGAATAGTAGGTTCTCGAACTTGGCGTGAGTTGACAAAGTAGACTTCATAAACTGCCTATACCAAAATTGGAAATTGAGAATTGGGGATTTGGGATTGGATCTATTTATATACCCATTGCCCGATGCCCAATGCTCTATGACCGATGCCCTTTGCCTTTTGCCGTGACTGTATATGGGTAAGATATATTACAGTTTACTCGCTTTGTAGCACATTAAAATTGCACAAAGCCTAGTATTATAGTCAAAGTGCAAAATTGGGACAATCAGCATGGGGAAAATAAAGATATTATCCCCATGCCTTTATCGTCCTTTTTTGTTTAATACAGCTTGATATCTAACACATATTAGGCATACCTAAATATACTTAATTTTTTATTAGTCATTCCTTAGGGAAGCCAGATACTATCGTCAAGTTTTTTTGAGATCAGTATCACTTTTTTTAGCTGTTAATATGTACTATTCCGGAATACTAACCTTTTGGTATGTGAAAGAAAATATGGGTGTTAGTAAAATGAAATACAATGAGTGATATAAGCCTACTGATGTCGGGCGTGTTAAAAACAGGACAACCATCTCAGCCCTATGTTCCGGAAAATTCACCGGTTCAGCTCGACAATTACATAAAACAGTCAAAACAAAGTCATTTGTCTGAGGTTGTTCCAATACATCAAATCACGCCACCTGAATTCATGTTGTCAGATGGTAATGTGCCTGTTATGCCATTAGCGATCGCATCAGATGCACTTGATACATCAGATAGACTAGATAACGATCCTAGATTTAAAAACATTTCAGACTCTGCTAATTTCTCTGAGTCCCAAAATTCTCAAGTTGAATTAGAAGACGCTGTTGTCGATAGTCTGGATGACTCAAATGTAAAACCAGAGTTTACCCCAATATCTGAAACTAACCATGTTTTGCTGGCTTCTAATTCTGTTGTTAAATACAAAACCGTTGTCCAGAATCCTCGCAGCAACCAGCCAATATACTTAGCAGGGGGAGAGTTACCACAGCGTCGTTTCAGGAATAGACAAACCAGAAGCTACAGGCAGATCGCAAAACTTCCAAGGTACACTGGTTCAGATTTACCAATTCTGCGTTTTGGTTACACAGGAAATGCTGTTAGGGTTCTACAAAGGCTGCTACTATCTAATGGCTATGCTATTCAAGTAGATGGAGCTTTTGGAGCTTTGACAGAAGCTGCTGTCAAAGCCTTTCAAAACCGGCGCAATTTAGCTTCAGACGGAATAGTCGGTCAAAAAACCTGGTATGAGTTAACAAAGTAGTCATTTGTCCTTTGTCCTTTGTCCTTAGTAAATGACAAATGACAAATGACCAATAACAAAAAACTAATTACCTATACTGATGTTGCTCTAATAATTGTTGCGCTCTAGGTTTGTAAATTAAATAAAACAAAGCCTCAATATAACGCAACAAATCCTCTCGATTTTCCTTTGAGATAAAGTTCCAGAAGCCATAAATTCGCGCCAAGGATAGCAACTTGTGAGTATGAATTTTCCAAGTATAGGTGCTGTAAACTCGGTCGATAGATCTTTGAGAAATTTCATACCAGTAATTTGGATTTTGGTCGCATTTATTCACAAAATTTAAAATTTTTGTGGCTGTCTCCTCTAAATTAGTTGGGTTGATGTAAAAGCCATTGATTTGATCCTGAATAATTTCCAATGGCCCACCAAACTGGGTAGCAAAAGTAGGTAATCCTGAAATCATCGCCTCCAAAATCGTCAAACCAAACGCCTCAAATAAAGCGGGTTGCACAAATATTCCTTGATGGTCGGCAATTACACGGTATAGTTCTCCGGAATCTGTTTTAGATAAACGTACACCCAACCAGCGAATTTTACCTTGGAGATTGTACTGCTCAATAATCCGGTAGAGTTTAACAATTTCTTCCCGTTCTTCGTTATCACCTGATTCTTCAACGCGCAACTTACCTGCCACTAAAATTAAGTTGCAATGCTCCTGCAATTCTTTGCTTTGGCCAAAACATTCTGCTAAGCCTGTGAGATTTTTGATCCGGTCAAGACGTGCTATTGATAAGAGAGGGCGTTTGCCGGGATCGTCGAGTTTACCAAATATATGGGCAGAGTCTTCTAAAGTAAAGAGCATTTCTTCAATGCGTTGGCGATCGCTCTCTATCCTGTCTTGAGTACGGGTGTAGGGAAAGAAGTAATTCTCGTTCACGCCCGGCGGTACGACATTAAATTTGGGACTAAATAGTTCAATGCCATTGACCACATGATACAAATCCGGCATGGTGAAGCACTTATAAGATTCATATTGCCCGACACTATCCGGAGTTCCGACTATTTCTTGATAGGTGCTGCTGATGATAAAATTGGCTGCATTCATCGCCAATAAATCAGCGGTGAATTGGATCGAAAAATGATATTTATCTTCCAAATCTTGCCAGTAGAGGTTACTGAACAAGTATTTAGATTTTTCAAAAGCATGGGCAATGATACACTGGGTAACACCCAAGCGACGTGATAGCAAAAACGCGACTAAATTCCCATCAGAATAGTTACCAACTATCAAGTCGGGTCTGCCTTGAAATTCCGCTAGCAGTTCTTTTTCGGCATCGATCGCATAGGTTTCTAAATACGGCCAAATTTCAAACCGGGAAATCCAATTTTGTGTCACGTTAGGATTGAATTCCCGAAATGGCACGCGCAAAATCCAGGCATTTTCTGTACCGTAGATTTTTTCTAGACGTTGGCTGCAAAGAGTACCATCGCTATTGGGGATGAGGCGGGTGAGAATGATCACCTTCGGTTCAACATTCAGTCCCTCTAAACCCGCTAGAATAGCATCTTCTTGCAGCTGCTTTTCTAAACTCTTGGCTTGGTCAAGGAGGTAAACTACCTGACCGCCAGTGTCGGGACGACCCAAAACTCCCTCTTGACCAAACCAGCCGTGGGGAGACACCAAGACGATTCTAAAAATCATCGGGATGCGGGAAATGAAGGCTTCCAAGGTTTGGGGATCGGGAGAGTCTATCAATTCATCAAGAATGCTGAGGGTTTCCCGTACGCGCGTGGCGGTATTACCCCAACCCGGTTCAAAGCCCATCGTTTGCAGTTGAAACCGGAATTCTTCGTATGGTTCTTCACTGGGGCGATCGCTCACAAAGGCGATCGCTTTTTTGACTTGTTCGGAAAGTTGCTTTTGGGATTGAATGCGATTGTTGATAAGTAACTGGACGCCGTTATACTGATGCAGGCTCAAGAAAACAAACAAACCCTCCAGCCATTGCTTGGGATCTTGAAAAAGTTTGCTAGACAGGTAACGGTTGAGAAACTGCACTCCCTTACCAATATTTTTCGGGTCGCGGATGATTGGGGAGTAATCGTAAAACGGGCCAAAATCTAGTTCCAACAGATCGCCTTCATTGGGATGAAACCGATTTACAAAGCGATCGCGCAGATCCAAAAGTTCCTGCACTGTCATCGGTTCAACACTCAAATCTGCTGTCAGCCGATAAACTTCTTGACTAGCAATTTTGGGGCGGACAATGAAACAAAAGCTGGAACCATCTTGAATGATTTCTTGAGTGTAGTAGATTAGCTTACCCAAGGATGATGAAGTGCTAAATTGCTGGGATGTCTGGTACTGAGCACAATATTCGTTGTATACATTCAGTATGTCATTCCGCAGCCAGTATCTTTTTTCTTGTTGGCTTAATTCACTCAGAAAGGAACGCAAATCATGTTTTTCTTCACTATCGAGGACTGCTTGAATTAAATCAGACATAAAAAATCTACCAAAAGATATTTGAATTTTGATTTTGAATTCAGCGTTGAAGTGGAAGAGAGTGATGAATAATGATCTTAAGTGGAAAAAGCTTTAAATTTCGCACTCAAATCAAAAAAATCATTTATTTTCTCAATTCCCATCGTTTTATTTACATTTTTAGGAATATCCTAATTGTTGTTATCTTGTACTCTAACTAAAGGCGTACATTATTCATTAATTCGATTAATTGGAATTGTCGATAATTACTAAAATTTATTCGTAAGGTTGATTACTGCGTCATCGCACCCCACGGAAACTGAAGTTGACTTTATTAAGAATTTCTAACCACTATGTGAGCGTGTTCATGCATGGTATTTGTGGGCGTTAATGACTAAATATGTTTTTAAATCCACAGAACAGTAGCTATAACGAAAGCTTCAGAGTTATCAAGCAGTCAGGTTCCTCTACTACCTACTGTACGGGCGGGTTTAGATGTAATATCTGTAAGGTCAAAAAGTAGAATTTCTTGTTAAACCCTCATGGCAATAGCACCCTGCACTCCCAGCGCGCAGCGACTTCGGTGTAGGGTAGCCGCCCGGAGGGTGTCTGCATCAGGGGAACCCAGTTGTAGCACTACCTCCCCTACAAACAATCAAAAAGATAAACACTCTTATTGCTCAACTATTTATTAGCAATTACATGAATTGATTTTCAAGTAGTATTGATTGCAACAAAAATTCATTTATTTTAGATTTAAAACACTACAAATTTGAAAATAAATTAAATTAAATCAAGTTTATTATGATACATCATCTCTGCCTAGTCCAACTATTTATAATTACAGCATAAGTCTTGAAAAAGCAGGTCAATGCTTATGACTGAACATACACACCATACCACTACTGAAGACCACAGTATAGGCAATATAATGATTATATCTCTCCTTGCCTTATGTGGGCTGACTGTTATCTTTTTGTTGGGTATTTTTTAACTAGGATTAAAACATTTTGGATTTGTCAAATCTTTTATAAACAGCAGTCCAGGAATCTAAAAGGGCTGCTGTTTAGCATAGTTATTTAGAACAATCATTCATTTATTTACAGGCAAGCTTAGGGTTGATTTTTCAAGGAGATGCAGATATTTGCTCCGCTAGGAAAATGTTAATTAAACATCAGTTCAACATGGCTTGAACTGGCGATCGCATCTACTCATATTGCCCGATCGTTTCCTAGCCTCCATCCCGCATCTATCATTTGAGTTAGTTCTTCTAAATCAATATTGTTTATCGCTCGTGCCAGTTGCACAAACTGATAAAATTTTTCAAAAGAAGTGGGGTCTGTAGGGTCTAAGCAAAAAAACTCGCAAAAAAGAGAAAATTCGCCAATAATTTTCATGTAAAAACGGTTTACTCCACTTATAAAAGCTTTTGCGGTTTTTTGCGCCTCTGATTCAAAGCCTGATTTGTCTAGGTGGTAGTCAAAATCACCTTGCTCAAACATCTTTGTTCCTTTTGTGCAATTTACTACTTTGCAAACCTTTACTTGTCACAATATCTCGCAGTGTAAATACTAATTCTTGTCCTTGCTGCTCTATATTTTTTTCAGTTGCAAAGTTAAGAATTATCTGTTCAATCTGCTGCCGCTCAACAACATTGGCGTCTAAGTAAAAATTAACTAGCAATTCCACAAACAGTTTGGCATCAAGCTTAGCTTTGTGAACCAAGTCTTCAAACATAATACTCACCCATTTTAGCTATTTCAAAATCAGTAACATGGGTATTTGTTTTATATCAGGCGAGGAAATCAAGGAAATTAGTAGAGCGTTAACTACTTATCCCACCACACTAAGCTGATTAACATGACAGAATCTACAAAGTATACAAATTTTGTTGAACTTGCATTTATCAAGTAGAGTCGCTCTCCAAAATAGCTTTTCTCATCGCCACAATTTGCTCTTAAGCAAAAATGTTCTTGAAGTGGATTTTGATTTTGTTACATTCGCTCATGTTGTTATGAAAAATACTTAAATTTATTTTTTATCAATTTAGGAAGGTTTTAGCCAGTGAAGTTCAGGAATTTAAGAAACAACTTAAATTCCAAGACTTACTGTAGAGCTTCAAGCACAAATAACTTAATTTGTAATTTGTCAATCCAGTCAAATAATTCTTTACTTTACAAGAAATATAAGGGTTCTAAGTTGTCAAAAGATACGGCAGCAATACGGTAGAATACATACAAAAATAGTTAATTTTTACTGTTGCATTCCTGTGTGCGTAACCATCTCACGTTATTCTGAAAATCAACCCCGGTCGCACCGGGGTTAATTTTTACCCAATTTCTTGGGCGAGACTCCCTGTTCCCCAATGGTCACTATGTGACTATAGTGACTGAGGAAACGTTCAACTCTGCCCCAGTTACATTGGGGCTTTTTTTATGGAAGGATTGATCTTAGCGTCAATCTTTCATTGTGTCCAGGGAATAACACTTCACAGCTAGCTGTTTTAGCTTGAGCATTTCTACAGCGAGTGAGTCTCAAGTACAAATTTATGTGAAGATAAGCGCTTTGTCACTTGTTGATGAAGTTGTCGATCTCTTGCGCATCCAAGCTGATTCTCCAGAAGCCTTCCAGAGGTAAATCAGGCTGATGAGAATTGCCTACTAGCTCATTGTCATACACCAGCCCAATACTAAAGGTATTACTTAGAGGAATTTGCCCTAATTTCCCGAAACCTTCAATATCGTTTGGGTCAGTAATAAAGCGCTGTTTCAACTGTATGGTTGTTTGGTATCCTCCATCAAAGTAGATTGTTGCTCGATTCTGCCTGAAACTTACTTGGACATCGTAAACTCCACCAGTTGCATAATAGTAAGCTTTGGCAGCTAGCTTTTTGCCATCAATATTTTTCCCTTGATACTCAGCTGCTGTAGCGGGTGTGACTAGCATAAACAAGGCAGCAGCTAGGACTATTTCTAAAACTTTCATCATCGACCTAAGCTGAAGTTTTGTAACTTTTAGTGTTCCAGGATGCTCGCTTTTATAAGGGCTTGTTGGGTAGCTTTATTCTATCGGCTAATAGTCCTCCATGCCTGTCATACCAAGTTGTGTTCAGATATAGCAATTCGTGCCCTCTCCCCCTCCCCTCTCCCAAATTGGGAGAGGGGGTGAGGGAAGTACTATCTTTGACTGCAACCTAGTATCACATCATACTTGAACACCCACAAATAACTTTTAGGCGATCGCCGCACGCGATCGCCTGTGTGAAAACTAGGAGACACCCCTACACATTATTAAAGTGACGAGAGAGTCGCTCAAGAATTGTTAGCTAGCGTGTTAAAGATGCAATTGATTCCAACGAATTTCTGAGTGCAGAATTGAACCAATTTCTAAAGTTGCGTTCTCCAACGAGTTTTTCATAGACTGCTTCATAGCCATCAACCATTTGAGTAACGCTAAATCTCTTCTCCACATATTCTCGGCATTTATGGCGATTTAGTTCCAAAGCTTTGGGTATCATCGCCGCCATTTCTTCGTAGCTTTGGCAGACATAGCCTGTCTGGCCATTAGCAATTACCTCTGATACAGAACCCATATTCATGGCAATTACTGGTGTACCAGTTGCCATAGATTCAGCCATCACCAAACCAAAAGGTTCGCACCAGGTGATCGGGAAGAGAGTAATTGCCGCATTCCCTAATAGTTCAGCTTTTTGAGCATGATTGACTTCGCCCAAAAATTCGATTTGCTTACCATCAATAAGGGGAGCAATTTCTTGTTCAAAGAACTTCTTATCTACAACATCTATCTTACCAGCCATCTTTAAGCGCCATCCTGCCTGTTTAGCAATGGCTATAGCATGTTGCGGTCCCTTTTCTGGTGAGAAGCGTCCTAAAAAAGCTAGATAGGGTGGTTCCTGGGGTTGAGCAAAAAACGGAAAGTTTTCGACGCTAATACCGTTATAAACTGTGGCAACGTAGTTGATGTTTAACAGACGTTGAGCGTCACTAATGCTGACATATGGTTGCGTGTGGTGCTGCCTATATACTTTGCTGTTGTCGCGAGTAAAAATGCCATGTAGGGTATGCACCGTTGGTGTTGACACCAAACTAGCCAAAGCTAGTGACCAAACTCCCACGTGGGAGTGGATGATATCGAATTCCGCAGCATGTTGATAAAGTTTGCTGACGTGTAGGAGTTCGTACATTGCAGGTTCT
The DNA here is from genome assembly GCF_000517105.1 of Fischerella sp. PCC 9605. Classification (GTDB taxonomy): domain Bacteria; phylum Cyanobacteriota; class Cyanobacteriia; order Cyanobacteriales; family Nostocaceae; genus PCC9605. The sequence continues at coordinate 1,215,363 of NZ_KI912148.1, forward strand.
TTGATGCTTGTATCTAGGCGCAATGCACATGGACTACCCGCTTCTAACCGAGCTAGAGTCTGGGAATCGCCGGAGGCGAATAACGTGACATCGTGACCTCTGCGTACCAATTCATCGGTCAAACGACTCACGACCAACTCAGTACCACCATAGGTGGTAGGGGGAACCTTTTCCCACAAGGGAGCGATTTGTGCGATTTTCATAATATTTATAGTTCAGCCGTCAGAAGCCTTGTCACATAGACTTCTTCTGAGATACTTAAGGTAGAGAACTCTCCTGATATCTGCAATCGACCTCACCTAACTTGCAGTAAATCGTACAACTTCGGTGAACTGAACCTAAAACTCATCTCCACATGAGTGTAAATGGATTTACAACTCTTTATCATATTCGGCTCATCGATATTAATGTATCTATCCTAAGATAGTTATTTTTCTATCTTGAGAGATAAATTTGGGAATGTCTGCAAACGATCGCAAGTATAATCATCCTTTGCATATCTATTTAGTTCGGCAATTGCATTCGACTTAAAACTCGACGAGATATATTGAAAAATATCAATCCCAATATAGCTAGCATCACTAAATCAAACCAAACTCCTGCCCATCCTGTACCGCGCACAAATGCATCACGGGTTATATCAATGTAATATCGAGCGGGAACAACATTAGGAACCAGCGAAAGCGGAAAAGGAATATTATTGAGTGGATAAATAAAACCAGAGAGTAATAAAGCTGTAATAAAACCAATCAAAGCAACGCCTTGAACAGCTGCATTTTGATTGCTACTCCGCACTCCCAATAGCAAACCAAACATTACACTATCTGTAAGAAGTAAGAAAGTACCAACTAACAAAGCTGTGGGTTCAGCTACCAAACCCACATGAAAAATCAGCGAACCCAGCACCATTAATACTAATGCTTCAGCAATGGCAATTAGTAGATAAGCGATTCCTTTACCAAGCAAAAGTTCGGTAGCACTGATGCTAGAAGTGTAAACTTGGAGAATCGTGCCTTTTTCCTTCTCTCGCACCATCGCGATCGCACTTAGCAAAGAGGGAAAAATCCACAAAACCACACCATACACTCCCGGTACAATGTATAGTGATTCTAACCGACCAGGATTAAACCACAAGCGCATTTTGGGAGTGATACTACTGGTAGCAGGTACTAACCCTTGGTCACGCATAAAGAAATTTGTCACTTGTTGAATGCTGTTTTTGATTACACGGGCATTGTTGACATCTGTAGCATCGATTAGTACTTGCAATTCAGTATTTTTCCCTGCTTTAACATCCCGGCTAAATTCAGGAGGAATAATCACTGCTGCCTTGGCAATACCACGATCTATAGCATCCCTTACCGGATCTGTACCCGACCATTTGTATGGTATAAACTGGTTTGTGGCGTACAATCGCTCGATATAACTGCTACTAAGATTGGTACGATCAAAATCCTGGACAATTAAGGGAATATTCTTACTTTCCAAGCGAATCGCAAACCCGAAAATCAATAGCGTTAGGAACGGCAATAAAAACGCTAACGCTAAAGTCAGGCGATCGCGGCGAAATTGGACTAATTCTTTGATGCATTGGGTGAGGATGCGTTTCATTACATATTTTGTTAGTAGTTAGTGGTTAGTGGTTGGTGGTTGGTGGTTGGTGGTTGTTGGTTGTTGGTTGCTGGTTATTTCCAATTCCCAATTCCCAATGCCCAATGCCCGATGCCCACTCTCCCCCTCCTCTACTCCGCCTGTGCCCGTTCCACTATGCCGATGAAAGCATCTTCTAGGGAGAAAGGAATGGGGCGAAGAGATTCTATGGTGAGATTGGCAGACTGTAAAAGTTCACGTATGTAGGGCAGTTCAGTTTCAGGGCGATCGAGGACAACGTGTAAGCTACTAGCAAAGATGGAGACGCGCCAGGAGTCGAGGTGTTGTTTAAGTAACTTGGAGGCGGCTTGATTGTCATTAACAACAATTTCTATCAGTTGTCCAGGTTGAGAAGCTTTGATATAACTAGGAGAGCCTTCCACCACAGTTTCACCCGCTACCATAAAACTCATACGGTTACACTGTTCGGCTTCTTCTAAGTAATGAGTTGTCACTAATATGGCTGTACCATTGCGGGCAAAATCATTAATCAGTTTCCAGAACTGGCGACGCGCCAGCGGATCTACCCCTGATGTCGGCTCATCTAAAAAGAGAATATCCGGTTCGTGCATTACCGAAGCACCAAAAGCAACCCGTTGCTTCCAACCACCCGGTAGCTGTCCGGTGAGCATATCTTCCTGTCCCTTCAGTCCACAGGTGGCAATCACCCAGTCTATCTTTTCTCGGCGCAGCTTGCGAGGAACGCCATATATACCACTGTAAAACTCTAGATTTTCCAGAATTGTCAGATCGTCATAAAGGGTGAATTTCTGACTCATGTAACCAATTCGTCGCCGCAGTTCAGCACTCCGCAGATTTCCTGTTTCGCCACCAAGGGAAATTTCACCGCCACTAGCTTCCAATAAGCCACACAGCATTTTAATTGTTGTGGTTTTTCCCGCCCCATTAGCTCCCAAAAGTCCAAAGATTTCGCCATAACCTACTTCAATGTTGACGCTTTTAACTGCTTGGAATTTACCAAAGACGCGGCTGAGGTTGCGGGCGGAGATGGCGATGTCTGGGGAATGGGCATTGGGAATTGGGCATTGGGAATTGGGAATTGGGGATTGGGGATTGGGAATTGGTTTTTTTACCCATGCCCGATGCCCCTTGCCCGATGCCCCTTGCCCGATGCCCATTGCCTCTTGCCCATTGCCCCTTGCCCATTGCCCCTTGCCCATTGCCCCAATATTGTCTCCCCCTCCTCTTTTCCGGGAACGTGGAAACGGAAAAAATTTTGGTACAGAACCTTGTTGTCGCAGACGGGTAACAAAGACGTTTTCTAGGGTCGGTTCGTTATGTTCGATATTGGGGGAAGGTAACTGCTGTTGTTGCAGTAGTTGGCTGACTTGGCTTTTTCCAATTGCTGCATCTTCAACGAGAACATCTAAGCGATCGCCAAATGTCTGCACATCTACTATATTTGCAGGCGCATTTTCTGATAAAACTTGCTCGGCGATTTCTAAATTTGGCGTGCGAACTTCTAAGCGATATAAGCCCAAGTTGGCGCGTAACTCAGTGGGTGTACCAATCTCATGAATCTTTCCACTGTACATTAATGCGACGCGATCGCAGCGTTCAGCTTCGTCTAGATAGGGTGTAGCCACAACAATTGTCATCCCCTCTGCTGACAATTCTGCTAGCACATCCCAAAACTCTCGTCGGGAAACCGGATCGACACCCGTAGTAGGTTCGTCAAGTAACAAAACTTCGGGTTGGGAAACTAAGGCACAGCACAGCGCTAGCTTTTGTTTCATCCCCCCAGAAAGTTGCCCTGCCAAGCGATCGCCAAATTTCTCCAGGTTCATCAACCGCAAGTATTTATTGCGACGTTCCCATAACACATCATCTGGAACTTGCCGCAACCCTGCCGTGTAGCGTAAATTCTCATCAATGCTCAAGTCGAGATACAGTGAAAACTGCTGTGTCAGATACCCAGTTATTAAACGTGCATCTCGTGCTGGTTGACCAAATATCCGCACTTCTCCTGCTGTTGCTTCCATCACACCCCCCAGAATATGAAAGGTGGTGGTTTTCCCCGCCCCGTCAGGGCCAATTAGCCCAAACATTTCACCCTTGTAGACTGTGAAGTCAATTCCTCGTACAGCAGCTAGGCTACCATAGTGCTTATACAAACCATCAACGTAGATAGCTTCAGTAGATTTACTAGAGTCAGATAACTGATTTTGCGTGAGAGCTCTTACTGATTGTTTCATTCCCTTTCCCCTATCCCTGTTAAGGTGGATGAAAAATAACCTCTATCTAGGTAGGCCAGTTTATTTTGACCTTTGTGTCTTAGTGTCTACCCTGCGGGAAGCCGCTGCGCGTCTATGTGGTTTAATAAAGACATTATTTTTCAACACCCTCCGGGTTCGCCAGTCCCCCCTAAAGGCAGAAGCCCTTACGGGTTCACCAGTCGCTCATGGGGGAAACCACGGCAGGTGCTCATGGGGGGAACCACGGCGACGGCGCTTAAAGTTCGGACGCAGGTTCCGAACACGCGCCTCCTCTATGTGCGGACGCAGGTTCCGCACCCGCGCCTCCCCAAGACCGCACTGCCTCCCCAAGACCGCGTTCCTCACCAAGACGGGGGTTGGACTCACCAAGGCACAAAGACACCAAGTAAAATCGTTACTCTTCTGCCTTCAAATTAATCTCTGCATCCGCAGGCATCCCAATCTTGGCGCAGGGCAAATCTCCGCCAGTGTAAGGTTGCTCAGGGTTAAAGCAACCAGCAGGGTTATTAACACTGATACGAATACCCACGACTTGCCTAACTCTATCTTTCTGAAAATAGATATTTTCTGGCGTAAACGATGCCTGTGGATCAATTGCAATTACTTTACCTGTGAGGGGTCTGTTGGGTGCAGAATCCAAGAAAATTTTGGTAGTCTGTCCCAGACGCACTTTGCCAATGTCTCCTTGGGGAATAAAACCACGCAGATACAATGTTTTGGGATCGACGATGGTGAGAATATTGGTTTGATTGTTGACAATTGCCCCTGGTTCTACACTCCGGGCAGTGACTACGCCATCGAGAGGACTGACAACATTCAGGTCTTTCTTGGCATCTTGAATTTGAGTGAGAATTTGCTGTTTCTCTGCTTGGGCAGATTTGACTCTTGCTTGGGCAGATTTGACTCTTGCTTGAGCAGATTTTAATTGAGCAAGGCTTTGCTGTCGCCTCCTGTTTAATGCTTCTAATTGGGCGTTGCGAATGCTGGGGTTAAAACTTGTGGTTTTGGCTTGTGTCAATGCACCTTCAGCAGCACTTAATTGTTCACGTGCTGCATTGACTGCTGCTCGTCGCGCTTCTAGAGTTGCGATCGCGGTGTCATATGCTGTTTGTGCCTGGTCAAATTGTTGTTGATTGATTGCGCCGTCAGTTACAAGTTTGGCATAGCGATCGCGGTTTACTTTCGCTAATTTCACCTCCGCCGCTGCTTGCTTCACCTGCGCCTGTGCCTGTACAAGTTGTGCTCTTGCTGCTGCTACTGTAGACTGTGCTTGGTCAATCCGACCTTGAGTATCGCCTTGGGACTGCTGCAAATTCAGTTTTGCTTCCTGAATTTGACTGTTAATTTGTTCAATTTCGCCTTGGACTCGCTCTACATCTGCAAGTGCCTGCTGTTCGTCTGACTGGGCAGACGCTACCCGCGCCTGTGCGCCTCGCAGTTGCTCTTGTAGTTCTTTGTCCTCACTATCATCTAGTTGGATTAGCTGTTGCCCCTTTTTAACAGCCGATCCTTCCCACACGGCGATAGATTCAATTCTGCCTACACGTTTCACCCCAATTCCGGTTTCGTAACCCTCTATTCTGCCACTGAATCTCAGCAAATTTTCAGGTGTTTGTGGTTGCAATCTCCAGACTGTATAGCCAATGGCGCTTGCTAAAAGCAGCACCCCCACAAGTAAAGGAATTGGCTTTTTGCGGCCTTTTTGTTTAGAAGGCGGTAAAGGAGCATCGGTGAGATTTTCTGTAGATTGAGGGGCAGTCTGAGTCATGGTAGTACCCCATATTGATAGCGGGTATGGCTACCATACTAGACTGTTTAGTATGATATAGCAGGAGATAGCCAAAAAATTTAACATCCATGCCAAACCTCCCCATCTCTGAATCTGCAAACTTTGTAGAAACCTGCTCACCTGCGGTCACGCCAAAGCAGGAGCAAATCTTGCAAGGAGCCATGCGAGTATTTTTGAAGGCAGGTTATGCTGGCACGAGTATGGATCGGGTGAGTGCAGAAGCAGGGGTTTCTAAACAAACCATTTACAGTCACTTTCAAGATAAAGAAGGACTGTTCAAGGCTTTGATGGAAAGGGTGACAATTGCGAATTTTCGTAGTGTGTTTTCTGCTAAAGAATTTAAAGATGAGCCTGCGGTGTTTCTGCGTCAGCTTGCTGAAACTTTTTTTACAAAAGTTGCTGATAACCCCGACTACATACCTTTGTTGCGGCTGATTGTGTCAGAGTCAGAACGTTTTCCGGAACTAGCAAAACTTTATACGCAAACTGTGATTCAACAGGGTCGGAAATTATTGGTTAAATATTTTGCTGCTCACCCAGAATTAGTTATTGCCGATCCAGAGGCGATCGCGCAAATTTTTTTTGGTTCCCTAGTATCTCACACGATCGTGCAGGAGATGTTGTACGGGAAAGAACTGATGCCTCTATCACGCGATCGCTTAATTGATAGCTTAATGAGCTTGGTACTGGCACGAAAAGAAAACTGAATGATTTAAAAGCTGCAAACCAAATTGTAGGTTCGCGCGAAAACAGCAAATTTTATGACGGTTAAGTTACTTTGAGGCGATCGGTGAGACGATGCTTTAAGATTCTTGGTGAGTCGTTGCACAAGCGTTATTGCTTCCTAACTGGATTGCAGGGCTATCTGGACTCATCGGTTTCAGCATTGCGTATGCAACACGAATTGACCAGGAAGAACAGATGCTGCTTGACAAATTCGGTGATGAGTATGAAGCCTACAGGAAACGTACAAAACGATTAGTGCCCTATCTGTTCTAAATAGTCATGACCAACCAGACAATGCAGCACGAGTCGAACGCTTAGGAACTTCCCGCACGATTCCCCGTAAGCAGTATTTAGCGTCACGGGTAACAAAGGAGTTACGTCAGTTGTTAGAGAATCCCAACTATGCAACCAAGGCAGCAGAAATCGGACGTATTATTCAAGCAGAGAATGGTGTTGGTGTTGCTTGTGATGCGATTGAAAAACAGCTTCAAGCAGCCTCGATCTTCCCGTGAGCGACAGCAATTTACTTGTCTACCGGAGTGCAGGGTTAGGTTTCTTTATCGGTGGGACGGTACTTTAGGATTATTGGTGAAGCGATCGGTAGCAACTGGCACAATGTAAGAAATTAAATCAGTTGAACAAGGCTTTTGGAATGATGTCACAATTTTCTTTGTAACTGGCTATAAATCTAAGCAGATTGCAGCAGCATAACTCAGCCTTTGGGCTGCTTCGCAAACCAGCTAGCTGCCCCCATAATTGAGCGTCTTTACACATGATTTACCACCCAATGAATCGTCTGGATGCTCGCGAAATGCTTGCATGGAGATACCTGCCTCCCTACGACTTTTACAACATGGTCATCCTGGATAATGAGATAGACGCGCACATCGCCTTCTATATCGATCGCAAGAATGGCTACTACAGCATTTACAACGAACAGGGTGATTTCACTGCATTCTGCAATTTCGGGTTCGATGCCCAGGTTTTTGGTGGAGACTATTCTCAAGATGCGCTGGACATCGGTATGGGACTACGGCCAAATCTAACCGGAAATGGGCAAGGCAAGTTGTTTGCTTCTAATACTCTTGCATTTGCCAAACAGTTGTTTCGACCCAACCAATATCGTGTCACAGTAGCGGAGTTTAACAGGCGAGCGCTCCACCTTTGGCAAGCTCTCGGGTTCAGCGAGATACATAGATTTGCGAATCAGTCAAGTGGCCTATACTTCCGTATCCTCACTATGTACGAAGAGTAGCTCGGATTTGGTGTCAACTTCAAGGCGCGTAGTCGAGCAGGGGGCGATCGCTATATTTGCTTTCTTCTTTTACCTTACGCATAAAAAAACCGCCCCTGATATTAAAGACAAATCTTTAAAGAGGCTGTTATTCCAGTTGATAGGTTTAAATAAACAGTTGTTAGTTGTTAGTTGTTGACACAGATCCCCGACGTTTTATGTTGAGACTGGGTACTGGGGTGCTCCAAAATTTGGGAGGGCTTTATTGCCCCGGACATAATTTTTACGAGTGAAAACCCAACCCCAGTCCCTTTTACATCTTACAGACTTGTGGGTAAATCTCCTGGTTGTGACATTCCTTTAGGACTGCTTGGTTCAGTAAAACCACTAGCCTCAGCCTCTTTGAGGAATCCACTGTAGGCTTCCATTCCGTGTTCGCCAATATCCAAGCCTTCTATTTCTTCTTCACGAGATACTCTGATACCTAAAGTAGCCTTGAGTGCAAGCCAGAAGACGGTGCTGAGGAGAACGGTCATTCCACCCACAGAAATAACGCCAAGGAACTGAGTGATGAGCTGTCCTATGCCACCACCTGCAAATAAACCTCTGGCTGGGCCAAGTCCCTCAGCATACCAGGGATAAACACCAGGGCCAACAGCAAATAGACCAACTGCCAAAGTTCCCCAAACACCACAAACGAGGTGTACCGAGATGGCTCCCACGGGGTCATCAATTTTAATTCTGTCAAAGAATGTGACGGCGAAAACAACTAGGACTCCGGCAATCAAACCAATGAAGAAAGAACTGCCAATAGTGATGTAAGCACAAGGTGCGGTAACAGCAACCAAGCCTGCCAAAATACCATTGATGACCATTGACAAGTCTGGCTTACCCAAATACAGCCAAGCTGTAGCTGTGGCAGCAATTCCACCAACAGCACCTGCCATGTTGGTAGTCAAGGCGATATGGGTAATGGCATCGGGATCGGCAGCCATTACAGAACCGGGGTTGAATCCGAACCAGCCTAACCACAAAATCAAACAGCCCAAGGTGGCTATGCTCATATTGTGACCGGGAATGGCAACAGTGTGCCCATCTTGATATTTACCAAGCCGAGGCCCGAGTAATGCTGCTCCCATCAAAGCAGCCCAACCACCAACGGAGTGAACCACTGTTGAACCGGCAAAATCCCAAAAACCTCTGTCTGCTAACCAGCCCCCACCCCAAATCCAGTGTCCTGTGAGTGCGTAGGAAATACCGACAAGTAAGAGGCTGAAAATTAGAAAGTCAACAAATTTAACACGTTCAGCAACAGCACCCGAAACAATAGTTGCAGCAGTTCCGGCAAATGCTAACTGAAATAAAAACTTGGCAGATAGCGGAACACCTGTCCAACTAAGAGCGCTAAATACTCCTTTATAAGCATCTCCAGTTGCGGGACTGTTATCTGCACCTTGCAGGAAAAACCCATTTAATCCAATAAAGTCATTGCCATCGCCAAACATGAAGCCAAAACCGATCGCCCAAAAAGCAACGGTAGCCAGAGCAAAGACAATCAAGTTTTTAGCAAGAACGTTAACAGCATTTTTCTGACGACACAAACCGGTTTCTAACATGCAGAAACCAGCGTTCATAAAAATTACTAAAAAAGCGGCGATCGCTACCCACAAGGTATCAAGTGCCACTTTTAGTTCTGCTGTAGTTGGGCCAGCAGGGGCAGGAGTTTGGGCAACAGCTACGTAACTCCACCCCAGCACAATCAAACAAGCTAATGGAATACAGGCTTGCCAACTTGGAGACAACCGCCTAATTACCCAGAAAATTTGATTGACAATAGAGTTTGATTGTGTTGTACGGGCGTTCCAGCTTGCTGATGGTTGCCTATTTTTGGCTTTCGATTTCTTTCTGTGCTTTAACATCATGCTCTAAACCTTCCTTAACAGGAAAAATGCGTTAAGTAGAAAGAGCGCTCTTTCAAAACTAAGCAATTTGTTTTTGATATTTGGTTATTTAAGCAAGTTTGCTATTAAAACTCGCTGATTCTCGTTTCCAATAAGCAGTATTTTGAAAATTTGAGAATCGAATAACCGAATTTGCAGTCAAGAAGTAGGCGCTACTTCTGTTGATACTACTGATATTCTTAAGAAATTATTATTATGTAATTTCGGAAACAGTCAAGTATCCTTCACTCACTCTTCAATAAACTTATTTTTGACACTACTCCCAAATTTTGATAATTAATCGCAACAAAAAAGTTACATAGTGATTGGCAAAGAATATTGACAAGAAACCCTCTCAATATTCTGTAACTTAAAATACAGTTTTTTAAACGTCTAATATTGTTAGTAGGATATAAACCCGGCAATTAAACGTCTGTGTTATTGGTTTATAACTCTTTCTCAACATGAAGATAAAAAATTAACAACATTCTCAAAATTTTATCAAAAATTCTTAAAATACTTAATAGATGATTTCGAGAAAAATTTACATCTAATGTGAATTGACAAGGCAAAGAAGGGTGTTCGCTGGCAATTGTTTAGTTATTTTTGGGGAAACGTAGACGCCCATCAGGGCGGCTTCCCGGAGATGCAAATTTTGAATTCATAGTGTTTAAATTTACACTCATTCTTAACTTGATTACATCTGCTTTAAATATTGTTCATAGCCCAGTTGTTCCAGCTTTGCTTGCTTTGTCATTACCGTTTCGCGTAGATTTTGACGATACTGTTGCACTTTTTCCAGCAATTCCGGCTGCTGAGTAGCAAGAATTTGCACTGCCAAAAGTCCAGCATTTGTGGCATTGCCGATCGCTACTGTTGCAACTGGAATACCCGCAGGCATTTGTACAATTGAATACAAAGAATCAGTACCTTGTAAATGACGGCTGGGTACGGGAACACCAATGACAGGAAGCGGTGTTAGAGATGCAACCATACCTGGAAGATGGGCAGCACCACCTGCACCAGCAATAATTACCTTGATACCACGCTCGTGAGCAGACTTGGCATATTCCACCATGCGTTCTGGGGTACGATGGGCGCTAACGATCGCTACTTCAACAGCAACGCCAAAATCTTCACAAACTGCGATCGCACCTTGCATGGTAGGTAAATCGGAATCGCTGCCCATGATAATGCCAATAAGAGGTTGAGTCATAAGAATGGGGGATTGGGGATTGAGAATTGGGAATTAGGGATTGGGAATAGGTGAAAATTATGAATGATGAATGCTGAATAGTGAAACTTTCATATTCATAATTCATAATTCATAATTTTTTTGCCAGCGTGATGACTGAAGTAACATCAAGCACAATCTCCTACCCTATAGATATTGTTAACGCGCGAGTGCCGGGTTACAAGGATTTGCAGATGCTGTTGGTTAGCCGTCAAGGCACAATCGAGCAAATCTTGCCAATGAGTACGGTTTTCAAAAGAGTTCCACCACCAGATTTGCAAGTGTTGGATGTGGGGGGCGATCGCATTTCCTTGGGTGGTGTTGATTTGCAGATTAACGGCGCATTAGGTTTAGCATTTCCCGAATTGCAAGCAGAAAATTCTCACCTATTGCCAAAAATATGCGAATTTTTGTGGAATATGGGGGTAGATGCTTTTTTACCGACTTTGGTGACAACTTCGGTGGAAAATATTCAGCGATCGCTTGCTGTGATTGCTGAGTTTATGGCAAACGGTAGGGAGTTGGGGAGTTGGGGAGATAGGGAGAACCATCACCCCATCACCCCATCAATCAATACTGCCAAAATACTGGGAGTGCACTTAGAAGGGCCATTCTTAAATTTTCAAAAGCGCGGCGCACATCCAGCCGAGTATCTGTTACCTCTGACAATAGATGAAATTAAGCGGGTTTTAGGGAATTATGCTCATGTTGTTAAAATCATCACCCTTGCGCCGGAGTTAGATGTCACTGGAGAAGTAATTCCCTACTTGCGTTCCTTGGGTATTACCGTCAGTTTAGGACATTCACAAGCAACAGCAACCCAAGCGCAACGTGCCTTTGAGTTGGGTGCAACAATGGTGACTCATGCTTTTAATGCCATGCCACCATTACATCACCGCGAACCAGGATTATTAGGGGCAGCAATTACCAATCCTGAGGTGATGTGTGGTTTTATAGCTGATGGGCAACACGTTTCCCCAACGATGCTAGATATATTGCTACGTGCCAGCTATTCCCCTCTTAAAAAAGGGAAAAAAGGGGAGGTGGGGCTTTTTCTGGTTAGTGATGCCTTAGCACCTTTGGGACTACCCGATGGCATTTATCCTTGGGACAGTCGGCAAATAGAAGTAAAAAACGGGACAGCACGACTGTTGGATGGGACTTTATCGGGGACAACTTTACCTTTATTGGTGGGAGTGCAAAATTTAGTCAAGTGGGGAATATGTGATGTGGAAATGGCGATCGCACTCGCTACAGAAGCACCAAGAAAGGCGATCGGTTTATCAGGTATAGCCTCTGGTGCTTGTGCTACTCAATTATTGCGCTGGCACTTTGATAAATCTACCCAAGAACTAACTTGGCAAAGAATAATAGGGGGAAGAGGCATAACAATTATGAATTATGAATTATGAATTATGAAATTTTCAGCATTCAGCGTTCATCATTCATAATTTTCACTTATTCCCAATTCCCAATGCCCGATCTCCCCATCTCCTCTTGACTGGCAGACATGATACTTTTAAGCATTGGAAACCATTCGATAATTGAGTTTCATGAACGCAGCCGACGATAAAACCATTGTTAAAGATTATTTCAATTCCACAGGTTTTGACCGCTGGAGACGTATATACGGTGATGGTGAAGTTAACAAAGTCCAGCTAGACATCCGCAATGGACATCAGCAAACTGTGGATACAGTGCTAAGTTGGCTGAAAGCAGATAATAACTTAGCAGAATTATCCATCTGCGATGCTGGGTGTGGTGTGGGTAGTCTCAGCATCCCTCTAGCAGAAGCAGGAGCAAAAGTTTATGCTAGCGATATTTCAGAGAAAATGGTGGAGGAAGGCAAACAAAGAGCTTCTCAAACCTTGCCAAATCCAGAAAATCTCACTTTTGCAGTGCAAGATTTAGAAACGTTAAGCGGTAGCTACCATACGGTTATTTGTCTGGATGTTCTCATCCACTATCCCCAAGAAAAAGCAGATGAGATGATTTCTCACCTCTGTTCTTTGGCACAGTCGCGGCTAATTCTCAGTTTTGCCCCCAAAACCTGTGCTTTAACGATACTAAAGAAAATTGGCAGTTTCTTTCCGGGGCCAAGTAAAGCGACTCGCGCCTACTTGCATCGTGAGACTGATGTGGCAAAAATCCTGGAAAGAAACGGTTTTGTATTGCAACGACAAGCGATGACGCGTACTCGTTTTTATTTCTCTCGTTTACTGGAAGCTACTCGCAAGTGAGGCTAAGATCGCGACAAGATACTACATCTTGTCGTGTAATTATGAATTTGATCAAAAAGATATCGGCTGGATTGCTGTTCTCCTTTGGGTTTTTTTGTCTGATGCTGGTGGCTGTGGAAACACTGACTTATAACCAAAAGCAAACTCAGCAGGAACAGACAGAGTCAGTGAATGGTATTTTTGGTGGTTTAGCTTTTGGCGTGCCAGCAGTAGCATATGGAGGATGGCTAGTGTGGGGAATGCGTCAACAACACCAAAAACTGTTAAGCGATCGCCTCCAGTCTACTTTTTATCGCCTGCTCGAAGAAAATAACGGTAAAATTTCCGTATTATCTTTTGCCAAACAAGCAGAGATAAATGGTGATGAAGCAAAGAGGTATCTAGATGCTAAGGCAAAAGAGTTTAATGCCACATTTGACATCAACCCCCAAGGAGGCATTTATTACTACTTTCATATTTAGACGCATGTATTTTGTTAGTGGTTGGTAGTTGTTTGGAACGAACAACCAACAACAAACAACAAACAACGAACAACAAACAACAGACGCAAGTGAGGAATTATGAAGACTGGTGAAAAATTAGCTGCGGGTTGGCTGCTGACACTTGGTTTCATGTTTATAACCTTATCAGTTTCAGCGGCAATAGACAAACATAATATGTTGAAACCAATCTCCCCAGGAATAGATAATGAAGCACCAGATTTTCGCAATCAAGAAGCTCTTTACGCACTTGATTCTACAACTAAACAAGGTTTAATCTTTGGCGTTCCTACTTTAGTATTAGGAGGATGGTTGGCACTAGGATTATACCGTCAAAATCGGCAAGATAAAAAGGCAATTGAGCAACAGGTAAACGAACATCTGCAATCAGTTTTTTATCGCATGATCCAAGAAAATCATGGACGTGTGACTCTTTTAAATTTTGCGATGCAATCTCAACTACCAGCATCAGTTGCTAGACAATATCTTGATGAGCAAGCCAAAATATTCAATGCTAATTATAAGGTTAGTGAAGAGGGGGGAATTTCTTACCATTTTGACCTTTAAAGAATAATTTGGCGAACTTTATGACGCAGATTTTTTTGAGCTTAGCAGCTATCTTAGGTGGTCTTTCTGTTGCCGCAGGTGCTTTTGCTTCCCATGCCTTACGAGAAAGAATGAGTGAGCGATCGCTAGAAATTTTTGAAACAGGCGCTCGTTACCAAATGTATCATGCTCTAGCACTGTTAATTGTGGCACTATTACTAAGTCGGCTCGAATCTCCGCCACCTAGCTTGCTAGCAAGTGGGTGGTTATTCATTATTGGCATTGCAATTTTTTCAGGCAGCTTATATGCTCTGAGTTTAACTGGTATTAAATATTTAGGAGCCATTACACCAGTAGGAGGAGCAGCCTTTATTGCGGGTTGGGGTGCTTTAGCATTTGCCGCTTGGAATTTGAAGTATTAAGAACTTCCAAAAAATAAATTATCCAGTAGGGTGCGTTACGGCGTTAAGCCTAACGCACCACTTAACAGATAAAAGGTGCGTTACGCTGTCGCGTTAACAGAGAATTCATGATTTACTGTAAATGATTCTGAAAAACTCATACTACTAACAAATTAAACCCTTAGAATTGAGTTAGGCTTGTAATTATATCAGACTTCTGAAAATAACATAAAAAATTTCATAAAATGACAATCCCGCTAGGAAGCGTGGGTGCTAGATTCAGGATGGAAGAGTATCTGAATTAGCAAAATCATCTCCCAAAAGGAGAAAGTATATGTCTAATAGCAAAAAGCAAGATTTGAATTTATCAGTAGTGCCATTCTTTGCCCGCTACTTAGAAGGACAATTATGTGAGGACTTGTCTTCGGAAGAAATGGAAAAAATCACAGGCGGTAGTGAAGTCGTGACAATGAGGTATCCTTCAGATAATGAGGATAGCAATCCTGTTCCTATGCCACCGAGTTATCCCACACAACCGAATCAACCTATAAACTGGAATCTCCCATCATACCCACATTTCTCAATTCCCATACCGCCTTTTTGTAGGAAAAGAAAATGAATATGTAGGGCTGATATTTTCATTTGCACAGCTTTCCTTTTTTTAGGGCGATCGCATAAAGCATAAATATGACAATTTTAATAATTACCCATAGCCGCGATAATGAGAGTATTCCTCTAGTCATGCAAGCGATCGCAAATCAAGGAGGAAAAGCCTTTCGTTTTGACACAGATCGATTTCCTACAGAAGTACAGTTGGAAGTCTACTACAGCCAGGGATGCGAAAGACAAATTCTCATCGACGGCGATGAGCAATTAGATTTGAGTCAGGTGCGTGCAGTATGGTATCGTCGCATTGCGATCGGAGCAAGAATTCCCAAAACTATGGACTTGCAATTGCGACAAGCATCAATTGGTGAATCTCGCGTCACCATTATGGGGATGATTGCCAGTATCAAAGGGTTTCACCTCGACCCCGTGCCAAATATTCGCCGCGCTGAAAATAAGCAACTCCAACTGCAAGTAGCACGGGAATTAGGTATTGACACACCGCGTACTCTGATTACAAACAATCCTCAAGCAGTCAGACAATTTGCCCAGGAATGCAAACAGGGCATAATTGCAAAAATGCTCTCTTCTTTCGTCATCTATGATGAGCAAGGACGAGATAACGTTGTCTTTACAAATGCAGTTGCACCCGAAGATCTAGAAAATCTTGATGGACTGCGTTTTTGCCCGATGACATTTCAAGAGCAAGTCCCCAAGACGCTAGAGTTGCGGACAACTATTGTGGGAAAGCGCGTGTTTACTGCTGCGGTTGATTCTCAGGCTTTTGAAAAAGCTCGTGATGACTGGCGACGAAAGGGAATTGCCTTACTCGACGCTTGGCAACCCTACCAACTACCTGAGGATGTAGAAGCAAAACTTCTCAAATTAATGGCTGAATTCGGCTTGAACTATGGAGCAATTGATATTATTTTGACGCCCGACGGACGGCATGTATTTTTAGAAGTCAACCCCGTCGGGGAATTTTTTTGGTTAGAACGCTGTCCGGGTTTACCAATTTCCCAGGCAATTGCGGAAGTTTTATTGACTCAAGAATAAAGACTTTCTACCTAACAATATATTTTCTTTGGTGATTAGCTCAAAGTATTTAAACGCGCCCCTACAGTGGTTAGTGGTTAGTTTTTTGCCACTTTTAAAAATGTAGAAATATTGAAGCGGTATAGAAAGCTTTAAATTAATAGATTTGCAGCAATAATTAATACTGATAATATAGTTATGCCTGATTAAATCGATACTCTACATACGCGTGAAGGGTATGAGTAAAGCAGAAGAAGTGATAAAGGTATACCAACGATTAACACAAAAGTATAAATTAATACTAATTTCTTTCTTAAAGACTGAGTACAGAAAAAAGTCGTGGAGATTGGTATCGATAAGTGATAGTTTGAATAAATAAATTACTGTGTTGCTAATTGTACCAGGAATACTACCGCGATCGCCATTAGGTAACAGAATGAACTTAGAGCTAGATAACTATTATCAATGGAGAGAGTGCCTGAGGGCTGATGCACCTAGCTATGTTGAGCGATCGGCAGATCAAGAACTTTTAGAGAAGTTGAAAATAGGAGAGTATTGTTATGTGTTAAATGCCAGTCAGATGGGTAAATCTAGCTTAATGCTGCGGACAAAACACAAGCTAGAACAACAAGGATTTGCCTGTGCTGCTATTAGTCTAAAAACCATGAGTCAAGTTTATACTACTTATAATAGCTGGTATGAAGGATTATTTAATGATTTAGCTAATCAATTCAAACTTTCGGAACAATTTAATTGTAAACTTTGGTGGGATCAACAAAAAGATACGTCTTTAAACAAGCTATTAAATTTCATTGACACAATATTATTGACAGAAATAAATCACAACAAAATAGTAATTTTATTTGACGAAATAGATATTATTTTTAGAGTTAGATTTAGAGTAGATGATTTTTTTACTTTTATCAGCACTTGTTACCAACGTCGCACGGTAAAATCAGCATACAATCGTCTCAACTTTGCCCTATTTGGAGTGGCAGCCCTATCTGCCCTCAATACTAAATTAAATATTATTGGTAGGACAATTGAATTAACTGGCTTTAAACTTTCCGAGACTAAACCTTTAGCCTATGGTTTGCAGTTGGCGAAAAAAGTTAAACACCCTAAAAATGTTTTGAAAGAAATTTTAAAATGGACTGGTGGTCAACCCTATCTCACTCAAATAATTTGCGGCTTAGTGATTAAATCTAAATTATATATTCATAAGGATCGGGAAGTAGAGAAAATCGCTACGCTCGTGAATAGACATGTGATTGATAGTTGGGAAACAAAAGATACTCATACACATCTAGAGAATATCCAACTTGTTCTGCTTAGAAATAATCCAAGTAAATTCAGACGGCTAAGTTTGTATCAAAAAATTTTGCAGGAGGGAGAAGTAGGAATTAATTATTGTTCAGAAAATAGTCCAGAACAAATAGAGTTGCAGTTATCAGGTGTGGTAGTTAAAGAGCAAGAAAATTTAAAGTTGTTTAATCAAATTTATAAACATATTTTTAATGAAGAATGGGTGAGCAAGAATTTAGCAGAGATACCTCTGCTTTATCACGAAAAACTCTCAAATTGGTTGGCGTCCCAAGAACAAGATGAATCTCAACTTTTATATGGACAAGAATTGGAAAAAGTATGGAAATGGGCAAAAGAAAAAAACTTGACTGAACAAGAGCGAAATTTCTTGTTAAAAAGCCAATTGTTTGACGCCGTTACCAAAGTGCGTTTATGTAGTATCAATAATTATGAATCTGTCGTTCAAGCTGTTTTCTCATGGACTAGAGGAGAAAAAAAGCTGAATGACCTAATTTTGGAACTAGCAAAGTTTCATCAACTTCCAGCCGCAGGAAGTGAGGCGATCTGGGTTGATAACTTGGTGCGATCGCATATTCTAGACAATTGGCAAACTCATATTGCAAATCACCCTATTGCTGAGTTTCGCCATCAGCTTTTATTAGTTCATATAGAAAAATTAAAAATGGTTGCAGAAAAAGATAAGATAAATATTGCTAAAATATTCCAGGAATGGATGCCTGAATTAGAGCAAAAATCTAGCCGTCTTTATAGCCATCTCATTGAAGAAATTCTTTTATGGACAAAACCTAATCTTTATCTTTTAGAAACACTTTGTCAGCTGATATGTGATTCGCAAACCCCTATACCCACCAATCGTGAAGCAGAATATATCCAGCAACTAGTACAAACCCACTGGATTAGGCAATGGGAAACTCAACCAGAGACTCAACCGATTAGAGAAATAAGCGATCGCCTCCTCAAAAATCCAAATTGCGATCCTTTTAGGCTACTGATCCGGTATCGGCAAATTTTACGCGAAGAACTATTACTAGAAGATGATTGTCAAGAAGATGAAGAGCTACTAAAAATCAAGCTAGTAGACAAAATTAATGGTAATCTAAGAGTTGCAAATTTTACTTATGAGCACATATTTAATCTTAGCTGGATTAACCAATCCCTAACAAATATATCACGACCTTATGAACCGAAAAAATTTATTAATTGGTTAGATTCTCGGCAGAAAGACAAATCACAATTACTCACCGGAGAAGAATTAGAAAAAACTAAAGCTTGGGCAGATACAAACAAAGATTTATTAACAGATAAAGAACGAGATTTTATTACCTGGAGTATAATAGCAAATTTTTAAGGTTTAGCTATGCTTGACGAGCAAGATAAAGAAGATATTTATAACTACATTAAAAGTATTATTACAGAATTAGATGAAAAAGTAGATAGACCAAATGTAGTTATTGAAGAAGTTTTATCTTGGACTTCTTTTCATAAATATCTCACCAAAAATGTTTTTGAATTAATTATCGAATCATCTACATCTTTTATTCCTAGCGGCAAGGAAAGCGAAATAATTGCCAATTTAATTCAAAGTAGATTGATTCAAGATTGGGAATTTCAAGAAGCATCAGTTCATTTAAGGCAGATTCAAAATGAAATTTTGAAGAGTACACAAAGCAAAACTTTGCTGGAGTTGTACCAGAGAATCTTACAAGAAGACTATGTACCTCTTAATGATAGTCAAGAACAACAAGAACTACTGGCATCAGGTTTGGTAAGTATAGAATCAGGAAAGTTGCGAGTTGCTAACCGCATCTACAAGCAAGTTTTTAATCAAAATTGGATTGATAAAAATCTGTATAAAACTCAAGAAGGCTTTATTGATGCCAATAATGTTGCCAAGGCAGCCCCAGAAAATAATACACCAGAAGGTTCAGAAGATAATGAAAGAAGACCTTCAGAAGTTGCACGAGTGTTCGCATACTTATTCATAGTCATACTGGCTGTCAGTTTTATAAGTTTATTAGTGTTTTTGATTTTGAAATCATCACAATCTTCATCATCATCTAAGTTTGCTCGCAGTGTCAGCGAATGTCAAAAATTTTCTTACGAACTTGATGAAGCTCTTAAACAACCTCCAAATAGACTCAAAGTGATTACAAAAGGTCTATCCTGGAAAAAAGAACAGGGAATTAGTTTAAATGAGCAATGCGAAGATTTTAGGAAAAATGTAGAAAAATCGGGTATTGTTCCGTCTGATATAGAAAATAAATTTAATCAAGTTCTACGCCAAGAAGCACAAACAAAAATTGATACAAATCAATTAGAAGAAGCTGTAGATATATTGTGTAAGATTAGCGATGAATATGAATATATCGAAGATATAAAAAGTATATTTCAACGGTGGGAATCAACCAGAGGAAATAAAATACAAAACAAAATCAACCAACTAAAATCTTCTTGCCCTGCTGCCCAATACTAAGAGGATGTCTAAAAAGTACGTGAAGGGTATATTTTGTCATTCTGTAGACGCTTCTGCGGCTTAAGGCAGGGTGCGGAATGCAGTGGAGCGTAGACGCGCAGCGGCTCAAGGCAGAGTAGAATCTCGATTTGGCGTTAAGTTGTGAGATGCTTCACTACGCTGGCGCTCCGTACCCTACGGGAAGGCTACGCCTACAGCATGACATTTTACACTTCTCAGACATCCTCTAAGGATTTAGAGGTCATTTATAAAGTAAATATTAAGTAGCGCGGCGGTGCGTTACGCGCTGCTTTAACGCAACGCCAGGTGCTACAACGGAACGGCAGGTGCTACCCTGCGGGAAGCCGCGCTGCGCGCGTCTACAAGTCGGCGAAGCCGCCCTGCGGGCGTCTACGGGAACCTCCGCAACGCACTGGCTCCCCTACAATTTAAGGTTTACTAGGGAACTCCAAAAAATAAATCATCCAATGGGAGCATCCCACACAACTTCTTACTCCTTGTCCTCTTTGTCTTCCAAGTTTTGCGAACGATTGAATATTTTTTTATTTGAAAGTCCTCTAATGGAATGCACCTTGTTTCTTGTCCCCTTTGTAGCGATCTACAGTTTGTAAAAAAATCCATCGCTACCTACTTTCTCTTCCTTGGATGATACTCTGATTCCTTTTCTTGCTAATTTAGTTATCTTTTCCCACCAATTCCCTTTCAGCATGATAGACTGATTTTGTTTCATTGAATGTTCCCAACCATATAGAAATAAACCAACACTAATCCAAACTATTAGACTTGTAATCAATGTAACGCCGCAAACAATTAACCAACCTAGAAGTTGGTAGCCTGTCTGGATAAAAGGATTATTATGAAAGAAAGGCTGGGTGTTATATACAAGAGATTCTGGTTGACTAAAAAGACCTACAGCAATAGTTCCCCAACCACCACAGAAAAGGTGAACAGGAATCGCACCTGCTGGATCGTCAATTTTCAGCTTTTCTAAAACTTTTCCCCCTAGAATAACCACGAACCCACTGATAAAACCGATGAAAGCTCCTCTTGTCATATCTACATAAGCAGAAGAGGCTGTAATTCCTACCAAACCTCCTAAAATCCCATTGATGATTGAGGATAAGCTAGGTTTACCAACAATAGCTGGACTACAGATAATAGCCATAGTCCCACCTGTCGCGCCTGCAATTGTAGTTGTGGCAATGATGTGGGGTACGTATTCTAAATTAGTTGTTGAACCACCATTAAAGCCTAGCCATCCTAACCACAAAATTAGGCAACCAAGAGTTGCATAACCAAGGTTACTAGGACGAGTGAAAGCTTCTTCTGAAATATTTGTTGGAGGTTCTTGTTCAGAAAGTTGATTTAGTTCGATATCTGGGCGAGGATCGTAGTTAAAGCGGCCCCATCGCGGCTTCAGTAGCCAAGCTCCCACCAACGCAGCCGTTCCACCCACAGTATGAACAACTGTCGAACCGGCAAAGTCTCTAAATAGCAGAGCTTGTTTAAGCCAACCATAGTGTGACCAAATCCAATGGCCGCTTAAAGGATACAAAATTCCTACAAGGAAAAAGCTGAAAAGAAAAAATGCCCAGAATTTTACACGTTCAACAACTGCCCCAGATACAATTGTGGCAGCAGTTCCAGCGAAAACTAATTGAAAGAAAAATAGAGATGCAAAGGAGTGATTTGCCCAATCTGCTTGTAAGCAAGTAAATCCATTCGGAAAAGCCAAATCATTAGAATGTTGCGGAAACGGTAATTGAAAGGCAAAACCTATTCGACCGAAGAAACTCAAAAATTTCTGCTCTACTTCTCCCGAACAGTTATAGTATCCATCTCCTAACATAAATCCAAAACCAAAGAGCCAGAAAGCTAATGTCGCCACACAAAAAACAACGAGATTTTTGGCTAAGACATTGGTAGCGTTGTTGTATCTACAGAAGCCAGTTTCTAAAAGGGCAAAGCCAGCATTCATAAAAAAGACTAAAGCGCCTGCAATCAACAGCCAGATGGAACTTAATTCTTGTTTTGTGTTGGGAACTTGCGCTATTGCAGCTTCCACCCAAACCAGCACTATAATAGTGGCTAAAAGTAGATTGATGTAGAAATATCTTGAGATTCGGTTTTTTTTGAAATTGAATCCTATAAATTTCCTTGTAGGCATTGATTTTAGCAGGATTGATGGAAATTTGGTTGTTTTAAACAATATTTCACACCGCAGATATGTTTGCAACTGATGTTTATTTTTATTGCGTCTAACAAATACCACGAAAGTGACGAGAAAATTTATTGAGCTGACTTACATCCAAATCTTTATTGAAGAAGGGTTTAGGCTAACTGTGGCTTGAGGCTATTCAAGTTGGAAATTATACACAAATAAAGTTAGTAAGGTTAACTTGTGTTTAGCTTAAAAAAGCAATTAAGCGATCGCGACAGCAGAGAAATTCATATAATTTTCAGGGAATTCTCACCTTCAAAGCTTAATCTCTACAATTATTGGGAGTCCATTCCTGAAAAATGTGTCGTTTATTAGCTTACCTCGGTTCACCAGTTTCTCTAGAACCTCTGTTGTACGAACCAGAACACTCGCTGGTAGTCCAAAGCTATCAACCCCGCGAAATGCTGTCTGGGGTTGTTAACGCTGATGGCTTTGGTGTAGGTTGGTATCATGTTCAAAAAGATACCAAACCTTTTATTTACAAAAACACGTTTCCGATTTGGAATGATATCAATTTATCTAGTCTCAGCCGCTATGTGGAGTCTGGGTGTGTGCTTTCCTACGTTCGCAGTGCTACACCGGGACAGGCGCTGGATTTTAGTAACTGCCAGCCATTTCAATATCAACGTCTGTTATTCACTCACAATGGTCGCATTGACAAATTTCGGCAGACACTATACCTACCAATTCGCAAACTTCTAAGTGATGAAATTTATCGGTGGGTTAGTGGAAGCACTGATTCAGAACATATTTTTGCTTTGCTGTTGTCTCAGTTGCAAACAAACCCAGGCAAAACTCTGGAGCAGGCTTTACACACAATATTGCTAAAACTGGTAGATATGGCGCAAAGTTACCAAACCTACATATCCGCCAACGTAGTGATCGGCGATGGCGATCGCCTCATCGCTTCTCGCTTTAGCAGCACTTCACCTGCTCCTTCTCTTTACTGGACAGCTAACGATCCAACTTTCCCCAATGCCGTCATTATTGCCTCAGAACCTCTGTTTGCAGGTAATTGGACTCCTTGCCCAGAAAACAGCATTATCAGTGTGGGAGCTGACTGTGATATTAGAATTGAGCAAATCTAGTTTCAAACAGGCAATTTCTCGCGCCTTTATTCAATGTCGTACTAAAACTCTCGCCTTGTTTGAGGGCATAGATGAAGCTACCTTTTGCCGTCAAGCTCATCCTGACTTTAGTCCTGTTGGTTGGCACTTGGGGCATATTGCTTACACTGAGTCTTTGTGGCTACTAGAGCATAATGCAGGCTTACCCTGTATGTTTCCCCAATACCGCAAGCTATTCGCGGCTAATGGTTTGCCTAAATGCGATCGCGTCAAATTACCCAAACCAAAAGAAATTCGTTATTACCTAGACACAGTCAGAGAAAAAGTGCTGAATTATTTAGAAGTAGCTGATTTAGAAACACAAGAACCTCTTTGGCGCTTTTTAATTCAGCACGAAAGCCAGCACAGCGAGATTATTACCTTTGTGTTGGAATTAGTCAAAAGTCAAGAGTCAAGAGTCAAGAGTTGTACAGACGTGCCATGGCACGTCTGTACAGAGTCAAAAGTCAAGAGTCAAAAGTCAAGAGTCAAAAGTCAAGAGTCAAATTTAGTT
The DNA here is from genome assembly GCF_000517105.1 of Fischerella sp. PCC 9605. Lineage (GTDB taxonomy): Bacteria > Cyanobacteriota > Cyanobacteriia > Cyanobacteriales > Nostocaceae > PCC9605. The sequence continues at coordinate 1,239,120 of NZ_KI912148.1, forward strand.
ACTTTGGACTCTGCGAAGCAGGTAGAGATGATCCAAATCCCTGCTGATGAATTTGAGATGGGTAATAACTCGGCAGATGCCTTAGATAACGAGCGCCCAGCCCATTGCGTATATCTGGATGCTTACCATATTGACCGTTACCCTGTGACTTGTGGGCAATATCGAACATTTATGACAGCAGGGGGTTATGAAAATTCGCAGTGGTGGTCAGCAGCAGGTTGGGAATGGCTGCAAACAGAAAAAGTGACCCAACCCCTCTACTGGCGTGATGAGCCAGCCTGGGATAATCACCCAGTTTGCGGTGTTAGTTGGTATGAAGCAGAAGCCTATGCTCGGTTTGTAGGAAAACGCTTACCTACAGAAGCCGAGTGGGAGAAAGCAGCGAGTTGGGATGCAAAAGTTAATCGTTGCCGCATCTATCCTTGGGGAGATGAAGAACCAACACCCAAATATTGCAACTACGATACCAACATGGGCAAGACAGCAGCAGTAGATACTTACCCTGCTGGACAAAGCGCCTATGGTTTGTACGATACTTTAGGCAATGTCTGGGAGTGGACAGCTACCTGGTTTGATAGCTATGAAGGCTTTCAGTATTACCCTTACATTGGGTACTCGCAGGTTTATTTTGACCATCAACATCGTGTTTTAAAAGGTGGTAGTTGGGCAACTCGTCCTTGGGCGCTACGATGTAGTTTTCGCAATTGGTATCATCCTGGTGTGCGCCAGATTTTAGCGGGGTTTCGTTGTGTTCGATAGGAAATGGTTAGTAGTTAGTGGTTAGTGGTTAGTTGTGTTACCACTAACCACTAACCACTAACAAGTCTCTGCCAAATTAATCAAAAAATCCAAACAGACAGGTATAGCCCACAATTAATCTAGCTTAAGCGTGATGCTATGGGGCATCGCTTTGTGTTTCACTAGCTGAGGTTTGGGGTTCGCAGTAGAAAGCGTTCCATCAGACCAAGTCAATGGAGGAGTAATGACAGTATCTAAACCTGCCAATAGCAGTGTTAGTTCCGAACACCGCTTGCAAATAAAGCGTTTGCTAGAACCAACTTCGGTTATTTCTTCAAGCACTGGAGGCGATGTGGTGAAGGGACTAACTCAGATGCCTAAAACTCTGCCGCCACGTTACTTCTACGATGACCGTGGTTCTGAGTTATTTGAGCAAATCTGTGGGTTGCCAGAGTATTATCTCACGCGTACAGAGACAGCAATTTTACAAAAGTGTGCTAGTGAAATTGCCCAAATAACAGGTGCTAGTGAAATTGTTGAGCTGGGTAGTGGCAGTTCAACCAAAACCCGGATTTTGCTGGATGCCTACCAACAGCAAGGCTTACCTCTGCATTATTTACCGATTGACGTGAGTGCAGGCATACTCGAAAGTAGCGCGCTTTCACTACTAGCAGATTATCCCTCATTGCAAGTTTATGCTCTAGCAGGAACCTACGAATTAGCTCTTTCTCAAATTGAACCCAGCGAATTACCCAGCCGGATGATTTGTTTTATCGGTAGCACTTTGGGTAATTTAAATTCGCAAGAGTGTGATTTGTTCTTATCCCAGGTTATAACTGCTTTGCAAGTGGGAGAGTATTTCTTATTAGGGGTAGACTTGCAAAAGCCAAAACATATTTTGGAAGCTGCTTATAGCGATCGCCAAGGTGTGACAGCAGCGTTTAACCTGAATATGTTAGAGCATCTCAATTGGCGATTTGATGGCAATTTTGACACCACCCAATTTGAACACTGGGCATTTTACAATGAAACTGAACATCAAATTGAGATGCACTTAAAAAGCAAGTGTAAGCAAAGCGTAGAATTAGGATCTCTCAAACTTAATGTTCATTTTGAACCAGATGAAACCATCCATACCGAAATTTCCCGGAAATTCAACCTTAATACCATCCAGCAAGAACTGAAAGCCAAGGGTTTAGTACCACAAAAAATGTGGACTGACGAAAATCAATGGTTCGGTTTGTTACTGTGTAAATTACAAGCATAGTAGGGGATTGGGGATTGGGGATTAGGAGAATTATGAGTGATGAATGCTGAATGCTGAAAATTTCATAATTCATAATTCATAATTCATAATTCATAATTTTTATGCCCCAGCCCCTTTCCCTTAACCTCCAACATGAATAGCGGGATGCCGTTCAGGGTTCCTATCAGCCTTACGCAAGACTTCACGGGTAACTACAGCAATATCCCCTTCACCAAATAGGATAAAGCGCAGCAAATATTGGATTGGATTGCCCTCTCTCTGCCCAGCCGAAGTAGGCATGGGGCAATTTCTTGTTTTGATGTCGGATATATAAAAGGATAGCTGCGATCGCATTCGGTACGGCAGCATCTTGAACTCGCAGAATCCGATACTCACCCACCTGTACTCGTTTCACCCGGATAATATTTGCGAATTCTGAGGCATCAGATACCTGAATTTCTAAGACTCGCTAGCAATTATTGAGTCTTAGGCGATCGCGTTGTTGCAATTTTGGCAATTTGGGGTGAAATGTTCATTCTTTGTTATGAATAAAGTTCACAACAAAAAATAAAAATTTCATACTTACTTATAGTCAGCATCCAGAGTTAAGAGTCAAGTATTCATCTGGATTTTGGACTGTTAACTCTTGACTAACCTAATGAAAAAAATTGCTAGATAGACATATATCAGTTTACAACTGACTAAGTAATGATGGGTATCACCCATCATACTTTTAGCTACAAATTAAAAATATAAAACTTATTTTTCCACTGTGTTTCGTTAATTACGACATTTTATTTTGGTTATACTATGGCTCAATCTTGCTAATGTAATTAGAGCATTTTGGCTAGCAAAATTAGTATTTTACTGCTATGCTTTCACGTTTTTTTTGATTTTTTGCTGATGAAAAAACTTGCCAAAATGGCAACCTAACCCTGATTTATTCAGTTAAATTACAGAAAGATAAACGACTTCAAGGGTGTTGTTATCAGGGTGTATCACAATCAAAAATATTTTTGTGGTACACTCTCTACCCAACCATTTACAGATGAGTAGAAAGCACATGTAAACATGATACACAAATTATTTTTCTATTCAATAAATATTAATAATTAGATTTGACATTTGCCTCAACAGGAATATCCGATGCGTATTGGCGCTGTTCCACACCTTAACCCCCTAAACAAATGGCAGCGTCTGTATATGTTCCTGTTCGCTCCAGTGGTAAATGTCAGAGTGGGAGTAACAAGCGATTGGTATGCTGACTCCCACTCTTATTTTTGAGAGTGAGCTACTTAATTCAGTTACCTCACCATCCCTGACTTTTCAAGGTATTTATTATTGTGTCAAATTGATATCACTAATCACGAAAATTACTCAACGTGCCTTACTTAGCGTGACTGTAACAATCAGTGAAACTATAATCAACATAAACCCGCAATAAAATGCTAGACCATACAAAGCATATTCATTTAATAGTAGTGGAGAATTGTTACTAACTGTAGAGTCAGGAATAAAATTTGTAGCTGCCATCCCAGTATAATGCATCAACGAAATTGTTATCCCCATTAATATTGCTGTAAAGGTTTTCCTTTGTCTTCTGAACTTGATATAGCGTGAAGAGCCAAAATTAACAAAATATCCCAGCGATATATAGGATGCTACAAAAGCAATAATAATAGATAATGTAAAAAGTAAATAATCATAGGTAATTCTTGCAGACATCATCATTGCTGCCATTCCCGTGTAATGCATAATTGAAATGCTTATCGCCATGATCAAGGCGCTTATTAACAAACTTTGCCTAGAAGGTTTATTTGTAGTTTTGGGAATGAGCATATAAAATGCAGCACTCGCTCCAATTACTGCTGGAAAAATTGATAAAACTGTGATTAAAATGTCATAATTGACCTGCACTTCTGTTTTGAGAGCCTTCATACCTATAAAGTGCATCGTCCAGATACCGACTCCCATCAATACGCCCGCAGTTACTGCCGTAAATCTACTTTCATTTTCTTTCTGGGTAAACAAAGGCAAAATACCCAGTACGGCATAAGAACCAATCACTGCTATAAGCACTGAAAGTGCAACAAAGCTAAGATCGTAAGATATTTGCATAAAATTATATCGGTAAAAAACTTTTTTATATATTACTTGTATTATTGCTAGTAGCTAATTTGTATAAATTGCAAGGATAATAATTACAATCCTGATGATTTCTCTAAATCATGCTGTCATCTTGTTACTAAGCATATCTAATTTGTACTGTGATAAAAAGATTTTTGTTTATTAATGCTCATTGATATTTTTTTACATTTCTAAACGCCCCGATCATAATCGCATGGCGTCAAATCGAAAGTCATCAGGCACATTAACCAAATTAAATTGATTTTTCCGCTACTAAAGTTCTTAAAAGAAGTCGCCAATAATTGTTATTTTAATCACATTAAAAATAAGTGTATCTTGAAATACACCTATATTGGTGTATATTAAATATATATATTTGATACATATCTTTTTTTAACTATTTATTCAATCTTCTGAAAAGAAGTTACTTTTTTATCATGTTGAATACTGGTAGCAAAAATATTATATGTATCGTATTGCTAGGACTGAGCCAGCACCATGCAGAGATTTCCTGCTTTGTAGATGCCCTGCGGATAACTTCCCGCAGGGAACAGGGAGTGTGTAAGTGCCATCTAGACTTTTTTAGTCTGAAGAGCTATTTTTCGCACACAAATCTAACAAAAATCCGTATCTTGCAGAAATTTGAGAATAGCTGTACTCAAGACTTTTGAAGCACCAGTTGAAGCATCATGACAACAGTTTGGCAAAATTTGCAACCTGGAATTAGGAAGACGTTGATGCAACTTTTTACCATGACTAGCAGGAAACCAACTATCTTGTTCGCCCCACAAAACGAGTGTAGGACAATCAATGCTATCGAGTTTGCTTTGAATCTTGCTGAGCAAATTTGGTTTATTTGCTTTAAAATTCTCAATTTCCCGTACCGCTATTTGCACCTCTTCAGCAACTTTGGTGAGAGTACCAGTGAATTCAATATACGGGTATGTTATCCAGTAAACATCTTCTTGTGTCAGAACTGATGGATCGAACAGTACCTTGCGCCGTTCGATTGCTATAACTTCTCTTACAAATGGTGCTAGCAGATTTGCTAAACGTAAAGAATCAATTGTTTGCACCACTTCTAGCGGAGTTTGGGCAAGCAATGACATTCCCCAATGAGGAAGCTGCTCAGCAAAAATTGGTACATTTACTACTACTAACCGCGCTATTAGCTGCGGATTTTCTTGAGCCGAAGCAAGGGCAACTAATCCACCCAATGATTCTGCCACAATTGTAACAGGTTCATCACTTAGCGACTGAATAATTCGCTCTAATTCGATGACTTGATGACCGTTTTGTTCTCGACGAGACAAAGGTTTCTCGGAAAAACCGTAACCTTTAGCATCAAAACAAATTACCCGAAAGTATTTAGATAAAGGCTGGATGATATGTCGCCAATTATAACTCCAGCTACCCATACCATGTAATAAAACTATAGATCTACCACTACCTATTTCCCCATAAGCAATTTGTACGGGATATCCATGAGCATCAGTAATTGTCAGACTTTGCCGCCCTTTAGGAAAAGTAACTTGCCACCAATCTTTCATTCGTTTTGTAAATCATTCATCTAACTGCCAGTTAAAGCTCCCCACAGCAGTCTAATTATTATCACAGGCAATGCTACTAAGACAACGGCGACAAGTAATAATCCAATCAAAACTGCAAATACAAACCATCCGTCTGCGCTTTGCTTTTGTCCTGGAAACCTTAAGTATTCTTCTAGCAATCTGATATTATGCTCGTTCGCCATCCAGGCAATATCAAAAAAGTCTCCTAGCATTGGTATGGCACCAACCAAACCATCGATGATGATATTAATCACCATTTTGCCCAAGGTGGCTGCTGGTACACCCAAGCGTGCTGCTTCTAGAACTATGTAGGCAGAAAGCATAACACCCAAGAAATCACCTCCAATAGGTATAAATCCGATAATTGGATCTAGACCAATACCAAGGCGCGTTCCAGGAATCACAATAGCTCGATCTAGCAGGCGGCTAAGCTGGCGCAGTCGCCTCAAAGTAGGTGCTTTAGCTTCTGGTTCAATGGTGGAAAAGCGAAGAGGTGGCTCACTCATGCAGGCGATCGCATTTCTATAATGAAATCGTAAATATTCTACTCCCATGTTGGAAGTTTTCAAGAATATTTTTGGTATAAGTAACAATATTTACAAAAATAGTGTTGTTGGTTGTTGGTTGTTGGTTGGTGATTGTTCCAAACAACAACTAACTAACAACCATCACCCATTACCCATTACATATGAGTCAAGAACTAACGCAGCAATGGTTAAATGAAATTCAAACGCTGAAACAACAGCTGGCACAGTTGCAAAAAGAACGTGATGCGGCTTGGGAAAGTGCGGAAAAATGGCGTAAACTCTACAACACTGAAGCAGAACAGCGCCGAACTGATGCTCAGCTATCGAAACAGGCGATCGCTTCTTTAAAAACCCAAATCCAGCGCCTGCAAGGTATTGAAGAAGCCCAACTTCATGACGCCACAGTGACAGTGGCGATTCAACAAGAATTAGCGCCAATCAAATCTGTGGAAGATTTAAAAACCAAACTTATTACTGTCATCAAAGAACGCGATCGCTTACAACATGCACTGAAAACTGAACAAGACAACCACGCCCAAACCCGTAAAAGCCTCACTACCGCTTTGGGTGATGCGATTGATAGCTTAGCACAGCAACGAGGCAAAGAAGAGGAGGGGGAGAGGGGGGAAATAAGAGTGGAAAAAAGAGACAGAACAACAATTTAGTATATCTTTCATTCTCCCACTCCTCCACTCCTCCACTCCCCCACTCTCCCACTCCCCCACTCCTCCACTCCTCCACTCTTTTAAAACCCCATCGCCCCAGCTACAGCTTTAATTTCTGGTTCTATACCTTGTTTAAATTGACTTTCACTGTGTTTAATGGCAGTATCTGGATCTTTCAAACCGTTGCCAGTGAGGACGCAAACTACTGTCGCACCTGTAGGAACTTGGTCTTTCACTTGCAACAGACCTGCTACCGAAGCAGCACTGGCAGGTTCGCAAAAAATACCTTCTTCTCGTGCTAACAATCGATAGGCTTCCAAAATTTCTGCATCGGTGACGGCTTGGAAATTCCCCGTACTCGCTGATTTGACAGCAACAGCTTTTTCCCAACTGGCGGGATTACCAATTCTGATCGCTGTGGCGATAGTTTCTGGATGCGGTACTGGTTTACCTGTAACTAAGGGTGCTGCACCAGCAGCTTGAAAACCCATCATTCGCGGTAAGCGATCGCATTTTCCGGCTTGATGATATTGACAAAACCCCATCCAATATGCTGTGATATTACCCGCATTACCCACCGGTATACACAACCAGTCGGGAGCATTGCCCAGAACATCGACAATTTCAAACGCAGCGGTTTTCTGACCTTCTAAACGGTAGGGATTAACTGAATTCACCAAAGTCACAGGATAAGCTTCTGCCATTTCGCGCACAATTTCTAGGGCGCGGTCAAAATTACCTTTAATTGCCAGCACCTCTGCACCATACAGCAGTGCTTGCGCCAATTTACCTAGCGCCACATAGCCATCAGGAATTAATACAAAAGCACGCATTCCCCCACGTCTAGCATAAGCCGCTGCTGCTGCTGAGGTGTTGCCCGTGCTGGCACAAATTACCGCCTTAGCCCCAGCCTCCTTGGCTTTGGAAATTGCCATTGTCATTCCTCGGTCTTTGAAGCTACCAGTAGGGTTAAGACCGTCGTATTTGACAAAGACACGTACTTGTCTGCCAATGCGTTGTGCGATCGCATCAGCTGGGATGAGAGGAGTATTACCTTCCAATAAGGTGACAATCGGCGTTGTTTCGCTGACAGGCAAGTATTCGCGATATTGCTCTATGAGTCCGGGCCAGGGTTGGCGATGAGATGTAATTGCAGACAGGCTTAATGTCACTTTTCTGGGCTTATTTTAATGTTGTTGGGTGTTGGTTGTTGGGTGTTGAAAACTAAACAGTAAAATCCAAATAACAAATAACCACCAACAAACAACAATAGCAGTAAAATCCAAACAACAAATAACCACCAACAAACAACAAATTCTTAGAATGTCAGTCTAGCGTTTTAGCTGTATCTCTGGGAAGCTTTGCGCCACATTTTTTGACACTTCCTCGACTATGAGTAATTTTCATGAAACCCGCCAATCAATGTGGCAAGGGTAAATTTAGGTTTTGATTAAACTCAGCAAGGTTGTCACCAACCTTGCTGAGTTTAATCAATGGATCTCAGTTTGAGTCAATGCCCTGAACCCCGCGACAAGCGCCCTTTACGACATCGGCTTGGTAAAACCAATGTTGTCATCAATGACTGTTGTGGGCCCGATCGGAAGCTTTTCTGGGTCTGGTAGGTTGAGTTTCTCGAACTCGATTTTGTCGTTCCATACCTTTCTGAAGAAATCCTTGAACACCTCAACCGTGAGCAACTCGCCAGGACAGCGACGATATCCGAAACCGAAAGGCGCATAGCCAGCATAGTCACTGACGATAAACGCCTTGTCATCGGTAATGCCGTAAACAGTGCCAAATGCACTATTGGTGATCTCAGCTTTTCTGCCGTCCTTCACCTCAAATGTCTCTTTATGGAAGGGGCATCGGGCAAATCCGATTTGTTTAGATTTGGCTTCGTCAATTTGGTCGCTAGTCGGCGCATCTTTGTAGCGATCGGGATTGAATTCGGTTGGGTTCTCCCAGTGTCGCGGGTCTTCACTTGTCGCCTTATGCGGGGTGATAACGTAGCCATATCTATCGTACTGGGGTTTTCTCACTTCTTCGACAGCAGAGATGCTGCCAGTGTTTGGCGAAATTGTGCGGAATAAATCCATCACGAACCGATCGAGAGGGGTAAAGGGCGAATCGTTTGCTTGGTCATAATCACTTGCCATCGTCTTTTCAAACCATGCCCGGACGTTAGGATCTCCTGTGTTCTTGCTCAGTTTAGACATGAAGTTGTAGATAGTATTGCCCCACTGACTCAAGGCAACGAAATTATGGAAGCACTCGAAAACAACATCTTTGCGCCGGAAATCTTCTCCCTCTTCACCATTCTTGATCCAGTAGTAGACGAATGTCTTCTGTGGATCTGCAACCGAACCCTTGACCACATCTTCGACTCTTTGATCGATCCACTCTTTCAACAACTTGCGGAGCGATCGCACTCTCATGTAATTCTCGTAAACTATCTCCAGTGTTGGGTCTCGATAAGCAAGGACAGTGTTGAAACTCTGTCCTATCTCCCGAACCTCCGACGGAATGGCATCGCCTTTGACACCGACGTGTAGATTCCAGAACAGGTCGAAATATTGATCTAGGTACTGACGCATCAGGGGTTTACCAGCATTCTTGGCGTCAAATAGCTGATCGAAAAACTGAACCACCTTGTCCCCATACATCGGACGATATAGATCGGGGGTAAGAGCCGAAGCGTAAATCCTTTTTCTCCGATTATGGTCGCCACGGTTTTCGTAACCTTGGATAAATACCGAAAGCCCATCCTCTTCCTTATTCGGCTCCCAGTTGTCATATAACAGTCCCCAAAAGTAATACGGTAGGGCGTTCTCCTTGGTGAAGATTACATCAATCATGGGCAGGGATAGCCTCTCTCCTTTATAGGGACTGGTTAGGAAAGCAGGCACGATCGCGTACTTGATGTAATCAAGGTCAAAAATAGTAGGGAGTAATTCGCGCAGACGATTGAGGGCTGAAGCTTTTCTCTCGGGGAGTCTTGAAATTATATCTTCCTTAATCTCGTTAGCAAGGTTAGAGAAAAATTCAGAAACATCAGCAACAGGATAAAAAGACATGATTTAAACTCCTTATGGTGTTTACTGCAACAATCTCATCTAGCTACGTGAAATCACGGTTGAACTATAACGTCTTGACTTCGATATATTGCTGTAGACAATACTCACCTAGTTCGGAATCTCTCCCCGACTGCTTGGTAATAAAGCGGCCCTCCTTTCAATATGTTATTAGCATTGGGAAACCTGACAGTAGCTGTAATGTTTCTTAAGCGTTTTAATTGTTGTGAGGTTGCAGTAATTTATTCATAGGATGTAGGATGCGAGAAAGCTTTTTACTCATGTTTATGGACTAGTGAAAATTAGGAGACATTAAAGCGATCGCTAAAAAATTTCTGATTCATTCGCTCATAATGCTGGCAAAGATTCGACAGCTGCAAAATATAGTCAACAATTGGGCTTCCATAAGGTGGCTTGATGAAATTGCCAATATATGCATAGGCAGTTGCATCTAAAGTTGTGGGTTCGTCTCCCATGAAAAATGGTTTATCTGCCAGGAAATCTGAGAGTGCTTGGAAATCAGCGCAGATAATCTGGACGATTTCCTCACTGCTATGACGACCCATCCCATGACCATACATCTGAGAGCGAATATTTTCGTGCATCCCTTCGATAAACGCTTCCCATTCTGCTGTTGGAGCATCAGGAAAGAGGATTTTTGCTATCACTTCTCGATAGTGTCGCCAGTTTTCCTGCATGTTGTAGCGAATGTGAACTCCTCCCCAGTAAGTGTTTTCTTTGAGCATCCGGCGAAAAGCAAGGGATATGGCTCGCTCTGTAGAGGTCAAGTTTGCATCAAGATCGATCCCTTCTTTTTCCTTAAGCATCTCGATGATTAAAGTGGAATCACCAACAAGTTTTCCTTGATAGTCAATGAAGGGAACCTTGCCCTTTGGTGCTGCCGCAAATTCTTGGGCTGTAGGGATCTCAGCTTTATAAGGAAGCTTTGCCATGCGCAGCCAGGTTTCGAGCTTCATACAGGCTGGGCTAATACTCGGCAGCTCCCATAGAGACGGTGCGGTGTATAGAGTAATCATGATAAATGTTAATTGTATTAAGTGTTTTAATTTTTAAGCTGTTCCACATCTAATTTGCATGGTTTGGGCAGGCAAGATGCTCCGAAGTTCCGAACCCTTTGGGAAGCCGCCCGGAGGGCGTCTACGGAGGAAACCTCCGCTCGGACTTCTCTCCACCCCACAAGAGATTGAAAAAATCTGACTATATAATTTCAATGTGCTTTAGTTTACCAGCAATAAAACAGGTGAAAGAGCAATATTTCCGGAGAATTTTAACGTTCAACCAAGCAAAGTTGATCTGGTTGACTACTTACCCCAACACGAGCTTTCTTTTGTGCTAAATATTCCTTGGTGCTTTCAGCGTCAAAAAACCATGTGGATAAACTGGGTGGATGGTTGAAACCATTTAAGTAATCTCTGAGAATGCCTGGATTTTCAGCCATTGCAACCATAATATCTGGCAGATGAGCCGGGGGCGTTAACAAGCAATCAGTTAAAGCATGGCTATACTGAGCATAATTCCAAAATTCATCAAATACCCTTTGCATCCATGACTCATCGAAGTGTTGATTGCCATGCTCAATGATTCGTTGCTTAACCAGATGAGCCATTTTTGTGGCGCAATTTGCTCCTTGTCCGGCTATAGGGTCGTGTAGGATAACTACATCGCCAATACCCATGACAATTGCACCCGATGGCAAGCGACCAATTGGCTGACGCACTGTCTGCGTAATTTTACCATTCACCCATGCTTGCTCATCTACCAATTCCATATCTTTGACAACTTCATAATATTCGGGTTTCAAATGCTGGATGACTTTTTTACCCACCTCTAGCAGTTGTTGACCGCTTTGTACCTGAGAAAATTGATCCATTACTCCACCAAGGTATGCTTCCAAGGCAACTAAAGTGGAAAATTTGCCCTTGGTGTAGAAAGGATACTGGAATATTTCGCCAACACCAGGGATGACAGTCATCTTAGCGGTACACAAATCAACTGTATCTGCTTTTAACCCTGTGACAATTGCTGATGCTATGTGGCGCTTCGGCTCGTCATGTTTGGATTTTTGTGCGTCTCGTTCAAATATAGTTGAGAGGGAACCTCTACCAACAGACACCACTACCAAGTCGTAGCTTTGGGTACATTCTTCTAAGTCTTTTGGTGTCATCGCTTGAACAACAAGTTCACCGCCTCTTTTCACAAATTCGTGTATCCAAGTAGAGAACTTAAGGCGTTGGTCTACACCTTGCCAAGGCTGTTCTAAATTAGAGGACAAAACTAAAGCTGTTTTCCCTTCAGGGTTACACACTTCAGTGCGGATTTTATCAGTACTAGGAAACTGCTCATCCCAAAAATTCAGTCCTAAGTTACATTCAAGTTGCAGTGCATCTGGAAATAATATTGGCGTTCCCATTGGTTTGGCATTGAGGATTGCTTCTGGTGTGCGATCGCTAAACAAAGTCACTGCATAACCCGCATCAACAAGACCAATTCCTAAGTGAAGACCTGCTTGACCTGCCCCTATAATTCCAATTCGCCGCATGTTGCACTCTCCTAAGATTGTGTGAGTTAAAGTCCCAATTGAATAGTTATCGGCGAAATTAACCTAACTTACGCAATCAATAGGCTTTAGTTACTGTGGAACACGACCTGCGGCTTTAATTAAATCAGCTGCCTTTTCACCAATCATAATTGTGGGTGCGTTGGTGTTTACCGTAGTGATGCTTGGCATAATTGATGCATCCACTACACGCCACCCATCCACCCCATATACCCGCAGTATTACACAAGCGTTTTGTTTGGAACAAAGCTATTCTCTGCGCAGTCATACAATACACAGACTGCAATCTATTACAAAGACAGATAGGAATTATATAATTATTTAATAATTATTTAAACTTCCTTATTATAATATCTCTAATGGTGTGAGTTCAAGTTACGGATCGATTAAGCAATGTCTACATCTGGTATTTCCGAACGTGAATCCCATAGTGCCTGGGTAACAAAGTTAGATAAGTGTTTTTATCAAGCAGATCAGCAAGTTAAATTCATGCACTTGCAAGCAGAAGTGGACTGTCTACTACAACAGTTGCAATACCTGAAAATGCAACGCTTAGCAGCCACTGGCAAGGAAGAATAGCTGCTAGCAAGAAAACAACGATCGCCAATCGCAGCACTGTTAGGAGTATCACCAGGGGGCTGATGTTACTTGTAACTTTGTATTTTGGCTGATCAACACTTGAGATTGTAGTTGTTGGCATTCTCCACCGGAAAAGCGAGTGGATATAACGTCAAAAGCTTGGCGATCGCTGTTAAAAATTGTTCAGGATTTACACTGTAATCAGTAAATATTAAGTAGGGTGCGTTACGGCTATATAAAGATTTGAGCCTTTGAGAGGGTAGGAATTAGCCGTAACGCACCACTGGCGCAGCGGTGCGTTACGCGCTGCTTTAACGCATCCTACAAATTAATATTTACTTTCTCCATGAATAAATTCACTCTCTTGTATCCTTTTGAGATCGAGATTAAAAGAAATATTCTTCTTTCTTTTACCTTTTTACTTTTGACTTTTAACTTCAAAGAGGTTCATCTAATGCCTAATTTAAATTTATTGATTAGGAAGTGGTGGTGCGATCGCCTCCACTGAACCAATAATTTGGCTAGGGTGAGTAGGGGTAATTTGCGATTGCACCGCTTCATGATTGAGTTGTGCTAGCAGACTTTGAATATAAGTAAGGGACTCTTTTGTAATTTTAGTTTGCCCTTGCAACCATGAATTGGCACGTTCTTTTCCTTTTTGAACTGCCAAAATCAAGGCTCCCCAAGCCTGCACTTCCGGTCGGTTGGGGTTGACTTGCAATGCTACTTCAACGCGATTCCACAACCGCCCTGTATCTGCTTTCAGTAAGGTAGCAATTTCTTGGACATTCTGCGGTGATGCCTTAAATACTTGTAAAGCTTTCCCCCAGCGACCATCAATTAAATCTGCCAGTACTTGTTGGCTGGGACTTGCCCAAGTTGTATCTGCTTGGTTTTTGGTGAGTTGGGAGTGCCAGCGAATCACATCGATTTGCGCTTGCGCTGCTGCTGGCATTTTCTGCTTGCGTTGTTTTTGGATAAATTGCAACCATTCCCAAGCGGGTGTCCACAATCCGCTACGGGCAATTTGGAGGGCATTTTGATAAGTGGAATCTTTGAGGGCAGGTGATTGCAGAGATATTTCTTCGAGTTGAATGACAAAGTTGACTGGTTTAACTTGATAGATGTGTAATTGGGGTTCCAAACCGATTGTTTTATCGACAACTAACTCTTTAGCACCTCCACCAGTTACCTGTTGCCATTTTGGTAGTTGTCCAGAGGGACTTGTCCAAGACAATTGGTGTCGTAGGTGGTTACGTTCTGGATTGTAGTGAACAATGTGACCGTAAGCGATCGCATGGGTTCCTTGCTGGCGTTTACCCTGCAAATAAAACCAAATGCCTGGAGATGGTGTCTCGCCTGCAAAGCTTCCTACTTCACTCACAGGTAAGGTAATGCTGGAATCTTGGCGATCGGATGTAGCATCACCAAAGGGAGAAAGTACAAATGATTCCTCTAGTCCATCTACAGACAATTGAGTTGCCAGAGTGTAATATTTTTCAGGTTTTGATTGCAGTTCTAAGTTTTGTGAGTGTTGATAAACCCTAAGTTCAACTACGTCTTTGCAGTCCGATTGACAATTGGGATGCTGTTTAAAAACTGGTAGCAAAAAAGTTTCTCTTCTATCACCTTCTAAAGGCTGAATTTCTCCAGCTATATGTCCCTGTTTTTTGAAGTTTGATTGAATTTCTGCTAGGGTTTGGGGGCTTTCGTCGTTGTTGAGAGATATCACCCAGCCAGGTAAAAATTTATTTAGCCAAGTGACTTTATCGGGATTGAACATTAATTCAATGCTTACCCAGGCAAAAGCTGATACTAACCCAAAGCTACCCAACAAAATCGCGATCGCTACTATTGACGCTAACCGCTGATGTTTAGAAGTTTTCTTCACCTTCACTTTTCGGCACATAACCGGACGCACACCTGTTTTGGAACTATCCTGTTTCTGAACTTTTCTCACAACAGATTTCTTACTGGCGTCCGCAGAAGACTGATTGTTTTGATTTTGTTGAGATGGTTTTGGCGATGGATCTGGTGGGCGGTTGACCATGCTAGTTTTCAGTAAATCTAATGATATTTTTTGTAAGTTTTTTATTTTATACTCATGTTTGTCAGATATTGCCCAGGCACTTAAAGTGTAATTTTGTACAATTAAGTAATTTCACTAATGCTATTAAAGGGTATTTTTAATAAGCTCTAACCTTGAGAGCGTGTGATAAAAGTGTAAAAAGTTGAACAAGGGTCAGACTAGAGTTGTTGCGTGCTTATTGATAGCGGCAGTCAGTGGACTACCGACTAGGGCGATCGCTATTCCTACAGAAGAGGTGGGAGAACAAGTGGAGACTTTCTCCTTTAGTTCTTCCGCCCTTGTTCCAGACGAGTCGATGGCACAAGTGACATCAGTATCTCAACTGCGGGATGTACAACCTACAGATTGGGCATTCGGTGCATTGCAATCTTTAGTAGAACGATATGGCTGCATTGCTGGTTATCCCAATGGAACTTATCGTGGCGATCGCCCTATAACTCGCTATGAATTTGCAGCAGGGTTGAATGCTTGCCTAGATCGGGTGAATGAATTCATCGCCACAGCCACAGATGATTTAGTTGCCCGCGCAGATTTAACTACTTTGCAAAAATTACAGGAAGAATTTGCTGCCGAATTAGCAACTTTACGGGGACGAGTCGATAATTTAGAAGCCCGTGCTGCTGAAATTGAAGCAAACCAATTTTCCGGAACAACAAAACTCAGCGGTTTAACGATAGTTGGTATTCAAGGACGTACCCAGAATCGTGCTGATGTTAACCCCAGAGATGGTAAAAAAGACACAGATGATGATGGTACAAACATTAATCTCATCTACTATCAGCAGCTATATTTAACCAGCCAATTTAGCCCTAGCAGTTACCTATTTACAGGTTTAGCAGCGGCTGGCGGCACAACTAAACCTAGATTTAGCAATGACGTTATCCTCGGTTACGAATATCCCACAGATAGCAAGCTAATAGTAACTGACCTAAACTGTCACTGGCTTGTGACTGATAACTTAGCAATTATGGCAGGAGTCGAAGGCGTGAATATGGCTAGTGCTTTCCGAGGCCCCAACCGAGTAGAAAGTGCAGCTACAGGGCCACTGTCATTTTTTGCCCAAAGAAATCCAATTTTAGATATTGGATTTGGCCGTGGTGGTGTTGCTGTTGATTGGCAATTTGCCAAACGTGCCAGTTTACAGGCTATTTATGCTAGTAATATACCGGGAAATTCAGGAAAACGCAGCGGTTTATTTGATGGCCATACAACTACTGGCGTGCAATTTTTGCTGACACCATTCGATGCTCTTGATCTCAGTTTATATTACGTTAATAATTACTCGTCAGATGGGTGCTTGCTGACTTTCACAGGCGACGAGTGCTTAACAGCAGTCAATCCCAACACCAACAAATCGGAACCGCTACAAACTAATGCTGTTGGTACTTCTGTGAACTGGCAAATTTCACCCCAAGTGACTTTAGGTGGATGGTTTGGCTATATGAATTCTTACATTCCCAGCAAATCGGGAAATGTAGAGACGACGAATTACATGATATATCTCAATTTTCCTGATTTATTTGCTAAGGGTAATTTGGGCGGAATTTATTTCGGACAACCTCCAAAAATCACAAGTAGTGACTTACCAGTGGGAAACAATGTCCCTGATTCCATAAATACAGGTTTAGGCCGTCCAGGCGGACAACCGGGAACCACAACTCAACTTGAAGCTTTTTACCGCTTTCAGTTAACAGACAATATCAGCGTTACGCCAGGGATAATTCATATCTGGGAACCCGGTCATACTTCAGACAGTGACCCAATTACGATGGGTATATTGCGAACTAGCTTCTCTTTTTAAGTGAAACTTTATTTTTTAGTACAATTTATAATGATTTTATGTATGGAATGAAAGTGCAAAATCTCTCTTGAATCAATGTTTATATATAGTTCATAAATTTTTTGTAAGTTTAGCTAAATCTACGAAAAAATAAGCATTTTGATAAGCAAAAAATAAATTAGACATTTCCGAGAAATTTCTCTTGCATAGACTATTCATAAGCAGATAAATTTTGAATAGTTGTTGCGCTGTCTAATTTTACCTTCAAAAGCAAATTATAAATTAAGGTGCATCTATCAAATTAGTCTCTATCGGCTGAAGACTAAAAGACTGTCCAAACAACAAACAACTACTAACTTATTCTGTGCAACAAATATTTTTTTATGGAATGCAAGATTGAAGTTCCATAAAATAGTCATTTGGTTTAAAAAACATCTTTTGTAAAACTTTAATTATTCAGATGCATCAATATCTTTATCACCTGCTAGTGCTGATATTAGCAGCTAATTCTGCTGCGATCGCTATTCCTTCTCAAGCTCAAACTCAGAGAAAATCTAATCCAGAAAATATTAATAATATTACCATACCGATAGTATCTCAATCTAGTTCTGCTACAAATACAGCTGTGACATCTAACTTAGGTGATGTTGGCAGTTCTAGTAATAGCCAACCAGCTGTTATTTCTGAATCAGCTGATAGCGCTTCCACCACCAGTACCGAACCAGCTGCAACTAATCCTAATCCACGCATTCCCATATCCAGTAGGATTTTTGCTGTACCTTCAATGCAGCAATAACCTATTAAAAATCTTGTAGAGACGCTTCAAACATAGCGTCTCTACTATTTTGCAAGACATACTTGTTCATAGCGTTTACCTGCACTTTCCCAAGTGAATTCAGTTTCTACTAATTGTCTGCCGTTACAAGATAATTCATCTCGCAGTTGTGGGTTACTAAACAAGTGGCTAATAGCGCTAATATATTCAGCTGGATGATTTGCTCGAAATGCCGTTAGCGGTACATTCGCACCATCTACAGCGAGTCCTTCTAAACCGCGATCGCTTGCTACCACTGGCACACCTGCTGCCATTGCTTCTAAAGTTTTATTTTTAATACCAAATCCTGTCCGCATTGGTACAACACAAACAGTTGCTTTATGCAAATACTCAACCATTGAAGGCACACGTCCAGTCACAGTAACTCCTGGTTTTTCTTGAAGTGCTAAAACCTCTGGCGCAGGACGAGAACCAACAATATCAAAAGTTGTATCTGGGTAACGTTGTTGAACTTTTGGCAAGACTTCATTGCAGAAAAAACAGACAGCATCAATATTTGCCAAATTATCCATAGCACCAATGAAAACTAAGTGATGTCCTCCCGGATCGGTGATACGGTAGGGAAATGAACCTAAATCTACACCATTGGGAATGACTGTAATTTCGCTATTAGAATTGAATTCTTGGAGTTGAATTTTATCCTCTTCTGTAGTAACCACAATTGCCGAAAATTTTGAACAATAGCCTTTTTCGTAACGTCGCAATAGCGGTAAATTAATTTTTTCGCGTAAAGGATTTTCAGAAATACCAGTTTGTAGCTGGTTGCGACAAGTTCCGTAGACAGAACTATGCACATTGACTAAAGTCCTTACCTGTTTTTGGAAATGAGGTTTCACATACATTTCATTGACACTATGTTCACAGGTAATAACATCACATTTTCCAGCCTGTACAAAATTATCTACCCATTCTTGCATCTCAATAGAATAACGGTTTAAGACGCTCGGCGGAATTCCATCTTGTAAAAATGTATGGAAACGCCGGATTTTTTTTAACATTCCGCCACTGGTTCCAAAGTCTGGAGGACGATCAAAAACAACTAGACTATCCACCCAATTCCGTAATTCTGCGATTTCTGCATCTGTAACATCCGCTTCCCGTTGAGTTACAAGAGTAATAGCATGACGTTGATTGAGATACTTGAGTAAATTAAACGTTCGCACTTGGGTTCCCCCCCGGGTTGACGGATAGGGAAAAGTGGAAGATAGCATTAAGATGTTCATAAAAGAAATGATCTGGGAATAATACTGACAGACGCAGTGATATATATAGAGTGACCTGTTGGTATAGTTTATGTCATCATCAAGCTATCTATATATTTGAACTGCTTATCATTTGAAGGGCAAAATCATTTTTAAGTATGAAACCTTTCGGTATTTACACCCTTGCCAACGATCCTGTTTACGATGAGCTAGTAGCATTACTAAATAGCATTGAGAGAAATGTGAGTCCAGATATTCCAGTTTGTATCATTCCCTATGATGAACAAGTAGAGCTGATTGTAGAAGAAATTAAGTCTAGACCGAACGTCAACTTGTTCAACAATTGGGAGTCGATTCGGCGCTGGGACAATTTTGTTAATCAAGTTTGGGATGCACATCCTCGATCTAGAGAATCTCAGTTAACTCGTCCTGGATGGTATAAAGGTTTTGTCCATAGAAAATTTGCTGCCTTTGATGGCGATTTTAAAAGATTTGTATTTTATGATGCTGACAGCCTAGCAATGAAGCCGCTTGATGATGTGTTAGCAAAGCTTGACACATATAATTTTGTTTTTGATGATTGGGAACATGCTAAGCCAAAAGCAGCTACGGACATTAATCTCGAAATTGTAGAAAGTGCAACCAACTTTACAGAGCCCCAATTACGTTCCAGAATTCATTGCAATAGTTTTTTTGGTTCCCATCAAGGTTTTTTTGGGGTTGATGATTTAAAGAGTTTGACAATTCGCCTCATAGAGAAAAAGGAAATCGAATGGATTCAGAAAAAATTTTGGTGGTCGAGTTCAGCGTTATTTAATTACATGACGCTAGATAGCAAGCACTCAATGTTTAACTATACCCTTAGCCCCAATAGTCAAGACAAAACAGGAAACTGCGCCAATGCAGACTCTTTTGTAAATATTGACAATATTCTTTACAACCAAGATGGATTAAAACCAATTCATCGCATTCACTACATGAGTTATTCTGGCAGTGATTTTGCTCGTTTGTGTCGTGGTGAAGACGTTGATATTCGTTATCGAGATGAATTTTTATATTATCGATTTTTGAATCAACCAGAGAAAAAACCACAACAACTAAAACCGCCAAGTATTACAGCAAAAACTAATCGATTCATAAAACAAGCTGTAAAGAAAATTAAAAGAACTATTGCTTAACCAGTTTAGCTATGAAATAATGTCTCCTAAAATTTATTTAAAAATTTCAAGTTTATATGACTAAAATCAGTATCTGTATTCCTACTTTTAATCGAGTCAAACTCTTACCATTTGCCATTGAAAGTGTACTACAGCAGTCTTATAAAGACTTTGAAATAATTATTTGTGATGATGGATCGCGTGATGGTACACCTAAACTAATATCACAATACCAAGATAGTCGTATTAGATATATTCGCCACTCAAAAAATATAGGTAAAAGCAATAATATGCGGTCTGGTTTTGAGGCTGCGAGTGGTGAATATTTTATTAAATTTGATGATGATGATAGACTAACTCCAGATTTCCTAACACGTACCGCTGGTATTTTAGATAAAGACTCAAGCATTGATTTTGTTGGCACTAACCATTGGATAATTGATATCAACAATGTTCGAGATGAAGCTAAAACTCAAGAAAATTCTCGCCGCTGGGGTAGAAATAATTTACCAGAAGGTGTTGTAGAAAATTTATTGGAAGTTGTATTTGTTCAGCAAAGTTTCCAAGTTGGTGCAACCTTATTTCGCCGCCGAACTTTGGAAGAAGTAGGGTTTATGCAGCCTAACTGGCAAAACTGTGAAGATAACGATCTATTTGTGCGGCTAGGGTTGGCAGGTAAAAAGGGTTATTATTTATCAGAGTTATTGATGGAATACCGCGTGCACGCGGAACAACAAGGAATTAATCGAGCCATTCCTTACTTAAGTGATAAATTGCGGTATTTAAACAGTTATAAATTTGACTCAGAAAAGCTAGAGAAAATCAGGTTGCAGCGTCTGGCAGAAACGCAGTTATTGTTAGGTTTGCGGCTGATTGAAAACGGAGAAACCCAAAAAGGTAGAGAGTTAATTTTGGCAGGCAAGTCTTTTTCTCACACCACAGCTTGGACTGGGCTAGGTTTGTCTTTGTTACCTACAGGTGTAAGAGGAAAGGCCTTTGAATTGGTACGGAAGGCAAGAAGGTAGCGGTAGGTGGGATAGTCCTGTCAAGGTGTAAGTCTTGAAGATGAGTTTTTCTTGGTGTCTTGGTGTCTTGGTGGTGAAAAAATCTTTTTTTAAACACTAAGACACTAAGACACTAAGAAGGAAATAGCGATCACTCAGTTAAAATTACCTTCTCAAATTCTGAGTTTGCCCATCTTAATAAATCTTAATCATACCCTAGATAGATTTCCCTCTATAACGCGATCGCGATTTTTATAAATTCGTTATAGTCTATACATCAATCCTGCATAGCAAGCTGGCGAATAGCAAAGTTTCTTCTGGCGTGACTAATTGGTTGGTATACCTTTTGTGAAAAAACGCCATTGAAACTGGTAGCAAGCTATAGCAAGAAAAAAGTATAAATTTTTCTAAATTCATCCGTATGCCTACCGAACAGTTAACCAGAGAAAGCGATAATTTAGATTTAAAACAACTGCTCAGAACGTTGTCAGCTGTAAAAAAAGGTGAATTTTCTGCACGCATGCCCATCGACCAAACTGGTATGGCAGGAAAAATTGCTGATACACTCAACGATATCATTGAGCAAAATGAACGGCTGGCGGCAGAGCTACAAAGGATTGGTAATGTTGTTGGTAAAGAAGGCAAAATCACCGAACGGGCTTCTTTGGGAAATGTGCGCGGTGGGTGGTCTGCCTGCGTTGATTCTGTCAATACATTAATTACAGATTTAGTTCAGCCAACAGTTGAAACAGCACGGGTCATCAGGGCTGTAGCGAATGGCGACCTATCGCAAACTATGGCACCAGAAATGGACGGCAGACCTCTCAAGGGAGAGTTTCTCCAAACTGCCCAAATGGTAAACACAATGGTGGGTCAGTTGAATGGGTTTGCCAGTGAAGTAACGCGGGTAGCCCGTGAGGTGGGAACTGAAGGTAAATTGGGCGTACAAGCACAAGTGCCGGGTGTGGCTGGTACTTGGAAGGATTTAACTGATAGCGTTAACTTGATGGCAGGCAACTTAACTGCCCAAGTCCGCAATATCGCTGAAGTCACCACAGCAGTAGCAAACGGCGACCTCTCCAAAAAAATTACTGTTGATGTCAAGGGCGAAATTTTGGAGTTGAAGAACACCGTAAACATCATGGTGGATCAACTCAACTCCTTCGCATCGGAAGTAACGCGGGTTGCTAGGGAAGTGGGTGCAGAAGGTAAACTCGGCGGACAAGCGCAAGTGCCGGGTGTGGCTGGTACTTGGCGGGATTTAACCGAGTCGGTGAATATGATGGCAGGAAACTTAACTGCCCAAGTCCGCAACATTGCCGAAGTCACCACAGCAGTAGCAAACGGCGACCTCTCCAAGAAAATTACTGTCGATGTCAAGGGCGAAATTTTAGAGTTGAAGAACACCGTAAACATCATGGTGGATCAACTCAACTCCTTCGCATCGGAAGTAACGCGGGTTGCGAGGGAAGTAGGTGCAGAAGGTAAACTCGGCGGACAAGCGCAAGTTCCAGGTGTGGCTGGTACTTGGAAAGATTTGACCGACAGCGTGAATTTCATGGCGGGTTCGTTAACGGCACAGGTGCGGAACATTGCCGAAGTCACCACGGCGGTAGCGACTGGCGATCTTTCCAAGAAAATTACTGTTGATGTCAAGGGCGAAATTTTGGAGTTGAAGAATACCATTAATACAATGGTGGATCAACTCAACTCCTTTGCGTCGGAAGTAACGCGGGTAGCCCGTGAGGTGGGAACCGAAGGTAAACTCGGCGTGCAAGCAGAAGTGCGAGGCGTGGCTGGTACTTGGAAGGACTTGACCGATAGCGTCAACATGATGGCTGGTAATTTAACCGGGCAAGTCCGTAATATTGCGGAAGTTGCCACAGCGATCGCCAACGGCGATCTTTCCAAGAAAATCACTGTCGATGTCAAGGGCGAAATTCTGGAACTAAAGAACACTATTAATATCATGGTGGATCAACTCGGTTCCTTTGCGTCGGAAGTAACGCGGGTTGCTAGGGAAGTGGGTTCGGAAGGAAAGCTGGGTGTACAAGCAGATGTCAGAGGTGTTGCTGGCACTTGGAAAGATTTGACCGACAGCGTGAATTTCATGGCGGGTTCGCTGACGGCACAGGTGCGAAATATTGCGGAAGTAACGACGGCGGTGGCAAATGGCGATCTTTCCAAGAAAATTACCGTTGATGTCAAGGGCGAAATTCGGGAGTTGAAAAACACCATTAACACGATGGTGGATCAGCTTAACTCTTTTGCTGGTGAAGTAACGCGGGTTGCTAGGGAAGTGGGTGCAGAAGGTAAGCTGGGCGTGCAAGCAGAAGTCAAAGGCGTAGCAGGCACTTGGAAAGATTTGACCGACAGCGTCAATTTCATGGCGGGTTCCTTGACGGCACAGGTGCGGAATATTGCGGAAGTGACGACTGCGGTGGCAAACGGCGACCTTTCCAAGAAAATCACCGTGGATGTCAGAGGCGAAATTCTGGAATTGAAAAACACTATTAATACGATGGTTGATCAGCTGAGTTCCTTCGCATCAGAAGTAACGCGGGTAGCCCGCGAGGTGGGAACCGAAGGAAAGCTGGGCGTACAAGCAGAAGTCAAAGGCGTGGCTGGCACTTGGAAAGACCTGACCGGGGCAGTAAATATGATGGCAGGCAACCTCACCGACCAAGTGCGGAGTATCGCCGAAGTTGCCACAGCGATCGCCAACGGCGACCTCTCCAAGAAAATTACCGTGCAGGTGAAAGGCGAAATTCTAGAGTTGAAGAACACTATTAATATCATGGTGGATCAACTCAACTCCTTTGCATCGGAAGTAACGCGGGTTGCCCGTGAAGTGGGTTCGGAAGGAAAACTGGGCGTACAAGCGGATGTCAAAGGTGTTGCTGGCACGTGGAAAGATTTGACTGATAGCGTGAATTTCATGGCGGGTTCGCTGACAGCACAGGTGCGGAACATTGCGGCAGTAACGACGGCGGTGGCAAATGGCGACCTTTCCAAGAAAATCACCGTAGATGTGAAGGGAGAAATTCTGGAGTTGAAAGACACTATTAACACAATGGTGGATCAACTCAACTCCTTTGCATCGGAAGTAACGCGGGTAGCCCGAGAGGTGGGAACTGAAGGCAAGCTGGGCGTACAAGCGGAAGTGCGAGGCGTGGCTGGTACGTGGAAGGACTTGACCGATAGCGTCAACATGATGGCTGGTAATTTGACATCACAAGTCCGTAATATTGCTGAAGTAGCCACGGCGGTAGCAAATGGCGACCTTTCTAAGAAAATCACTGTCGATGTCAAGGGAGAAATTCTAGAGTTGAAAAACACCATCAACACGATGGTGGATCAACTCAACTCCTTTGCGTCGGAAGTAACGCGGGTTGCCCGCGAGGTGGGAACCGAAGGTAAACTTGGCGTACAAGCCTATGTTAGAGGTGTGGGTGGTACGTGGAAAGATTTGACTGATAACGTTAACTTGATGGCAGGCAACCTCACGGCACAGGTGCGGAACATTGCCGAAGTGACGAAGGCGGTAGCGAATGGCGATCTTTCTAAGAAAATTACTGTTGATGTGAGGGGTGAAATCTTCGAGTTGAAGAACACCATGAACGTGATGGTGGATCAGCTAAGTTCCTTCGCATCGGAAGTAACGCGAGTTGCCCGCGAGGTGGGAACCGAAGGTAAACTCGGCGGCCAAGCGCAGGTGCAAGGTGTGGCAGGCACTTGGAAAGATTTGACCGACAATGTGAACTCGATGGCGAGTAATTTGACGGCACAGGTGCGAGGCATTGCCAAAGTGGTGACAGCGGTTGCCAACGGTGACTTGAAGCGGAAACTAATGCTAGATGCCAAGGGTGAAATTGAGGCTTTGGCAGAAACAATTAATGAAATGATTGATACGCTGGCGACTTTTGCTAACCAAGTCACAACCGTAGCGCGGGAAGTCGGTATTGAAGGTAAATTAGGCGGACAAGCGAAAGTGCCGGGGGCGGCTGGTACGTGGAAAGATTTGACCGACAACGTGAACGAACTCGCAGCCACACTGACTACCCAGCTACGGGCGATCGCAGAAGTAGCAACTGCTGTTACCAAGGGTGATTTAACACGGTCAATTTCTGTTGAGGCACTAGGTGAGGTTGCCATCCTCAAGGACAACATCAACCAGATGATCGCCAATCTGCGGGAGACGACGCAGAAAAACACCGAACAAGACTGGTTGAAGACTAACCTAGCTAAATTTACCCGGATGCTGCAAGGTCAGCGCGACCTAGAAACGGTATCAAAACTGATTCTCTCTGAGTTAGCACCGTTAGTGGGAGCTGCTCATGGCGTATTCTACATCATGGAAAATGCGGAAAGTCAACCGTATTTAAAACTACTTAGCAGCTACGCATACCGCGAACGCAAACATCTTGCCAACCGCTTCCACTTAGGTGAAGGCTTAGTCGGACAATGCGCTTTAGAAAAAGAACGCATTCTCTTGACAGAAGTACCGCACGATTATATCAAGATTAGTTCTGGCTTGGGCGAAGCTACTCCAGTAAATGACGTGGTGCTGCCCGTACTGTTTGAGGGACAGGTAACTGCGGTCATTGAGTTAGCTTCATTCCGGCGCTTTAGCGAAATTCATCTGACATTTTTCGACCAACTCACAGAAAGTATCGCGATCGTGTTGAACACTATCGCCGCCAGCATGCGTACGGAAGAGTTACTTAAACAGTCGCAATCTTTGGCGGAGGAACTGCAAAGTCAGCAAAACGAATTGCGAGAAACCAACAAGCGTCTAGAACAACAAGCCCAAACCCTCAAAGCATCCGAAGATTTACTGAAAAAACAGCAAGAAGAATTACAAAAAACCAATGCTGAACTGGAAGAAAAGGCAGAACTATTAGCTTTGCAAAACAAAGAAGTAGAACGCAAAAATCAGGAAATAGAACAAGCAAGATTGTCATTAGAAGAAAAAGCCGAACAACTGGCATTGTCTTCTAAATACAAATCAGAATTTCTGGCGAATATGTCCCATGAATTGCGGACACCACTCAACAGCTTGTTGATATTAGCGAAGCTTTTAGCAGACAACAGTGAAGGAAATCTCAGCAACAAACAAATCGAATATAGCCGCACAATCTACTCAGCCGGAAATGATTTGTTGTCATTAATTAATGACATTTTGGACTTGGCAAAAATCGAATCTGGAACCATGTCTATTGATATGGATCAGATGCGGTTGTCTGACTTGCGCGAACAAATTGAACGTACCTTTGGGCAAGTGGCAGCTGACAAAGGACTGAATTTCACCATCGAAATAGCTCCACAACTACCTAGTACAGTTTACACAGACGCCAAACGCCTGCAACAAATATTGAAAAACCTGCTGGCAAACGCATTTAAATTCACTGAACGCGGCGAGGTTGGCTTACGGGTGTTTACCGCCAAACAAGGATGGAGTCCTGACAATGAAACTCTCAATCGTGCCAGTACAGTGCTAGCTTTTGCAGTCACAGATACAGGTATTGGTATTGCCCCCGAAAAACAGAAAATCATTTTCGAGGCGTTTCAACAGGCGGACGGTACTACCAGTCGCAAATATGGCGGTACAGGTTTGGGTTTATCGATCAGCCGCGAAATCGCCCGGTTATTGGGTGGGGAAATCAAATTAGTCAGTCACCCAGATGAAGGTAGTACATTTACGTTGTACTTGCCACAACCGCTTTCCCCCGATCGGGAGGTGCTTCGCGGTGGGGAGGTGGGGAGATTGGGAGATGGGGAGAAGACTTCACCCCACCACCCCACCACCCCACCACCCCATCACAGAAGTCCCACTCCCCCCATTCCCACTCCAGTTATTGACGACAGAGACAATATCCAACCAGGCGATCGCACACTTTTAATTGTGGAAGATGACACCAAGTTTGCGCGTATCCTATTAGACATAGCACGGCAATATGAATTCAAGGGCATTTTTGCTCACAATGGCAGTACGGGTTTGGCACTGGCCCAAGAATACCAGCCTTCTGCCATCATCCTCGATGTTCGCCTGCCAGGGATGGATGGTTGGGCGGTGCTGGATCGCCTCAAGCATGATGCCAATACCCGCCACATTCCCGTGCATATGATGACAGTAGAAGAAGGACGACAGCGCAGTTTGCAACAAGGGGCGATCGCCTATTTGCAAAAACCCATCAGCAGTGAAACATTACACCAAGCACTCACTAAAATTAAAGGCTTTGTTGAGAGGCGGGTGAAAAATCTCCTGATTGTGGAAGATGATGAAAATCAACGCCGAAGTATTGTTGAGTTGATTGGCAATAGCGATGTTGCAACTACTGCTGTGAGTACAGGTGCAGAGGCATTACAAGCCATACAAAATGGACAATTTGATTGCGTAGTCCTAGATTTGGGACTACCAGATATGAATGGCTTTGAGTTGATTGAACAAATTAAACACTCTCCCAATGGCGAAGCATTACCCATCGTCGTCTACACAGCCAGAGAGTTAACCAGGACAGAAGATACGCAACTGCGACGCATCGCGGAAACTATTATTGTCAAGGATGTAAGTTCGCCCGAACGTCTTTTGGATGAAACTGCCTTGTTTTTGCATCGCGTTCAAGCCAATTTACCCGCACCCAAACGTCAAATCCTCGAACAATTACAAAATCGCGATCCCTTACTTGCGGGCAAAAAAGTTTTGATTGTCGATGACGATGTTCGTAACATCTTTGCCCTGACTAGTATGCTTGAGCGTTATCAAATGCAGGTTTTATATGCCGAAAATGGTCGCGATGGCATTGCGGTTTTACAAAACAATCCAGATATCAATGTCATCCTCATGGATGTGATGATGCCAGAAATGGACGGCTACGAAACTACCCGTTGCATCCGTGCTAACCCTGATTTCAAATCTCTGCCGATTATTGCTTTGACTGCCAAAGCGATGCAGGGCGATCGCGAAAAATGTATTGAGGCTGGTGCTTCTGATTACATTACTAAACCCGTTGATACTGAACAGTTGCTTTCTCTGTTGCGCGTTTGGTTATATCGATAAATTCCAATCATTTGCTGACAACAGTACCTGCCTGACCTGCTAGAATTGCTGCTGCATCCTCTAGCCGACCAATGCCTGCATAGCCACCCGTAGCATCAACAAATCGACACGCTGCCTCTACCTTAGGAGCCATTGAACCGGGTGCAAAGCTATAGCTCCGTAGCTGTTGGGGTGTTACGAGTGTGATGCGTAAAGCCCCCCGTTTTTTAAACGGGGGATATAAGCGGATGGCTGAATTTATTCAGCCGGAATAAGGATAACCTTAATTCCAGCACGGACAAGAAACTTTTCTACCAACCTCCCCAAACCAGGCTCACCAGTTTCCGCAAATTCGTAACGGGCACGCACCACTGGCTTATTCACTTTGATGAGTGCTGCCAAGTCAATGGGTGTCGCTGCCACCACTACGTCAGCCTGAGTGTTGTTAATAGTTTGTCCCAGCGCCTCTAGTTGTTCTTGGGAATAACCCATTGCTGGCAACACCGCCCGGATGTGGGGATACTGGGCGTAGACAGCCGCAATTTCCGGCACGGCAAAGGCTCGTGGGTCAACAATTTCTGCTGCATGGGCATGGGTGGCGGCAACATAACCAGCACCGTAGGGCATACCGCCATGAGTAATTGTTGGCCCATCTTCCACAACCAACACCCGCCGACCCCGCACAACTTCTGGCTGATCTAAAACAATAGGTGAGGCGGCACGAACAACGGTAGCAGTGGGATTAACTTGGCGCACAGCATCCTCTACCCGTTGCACATCTGCGGTAGCAGCGGCATCAACCTTGGCAACCACCACAATGTCCGCCCTTCGCAGCACCACTTCGCCTGGATGGTGGGTGGTTTCATGTCCGGGGCGCAGTGGGTCAACTAATACGATGTGCAAGTCCGGGCGAATAAAGGGGAAGTCGTTATTGCCACCATCCCAAAGTATCAAATCTGACTCTGCTTCTGCCAAATTGATGATGGGAGCGTAGTCAACCCCAGCATAGACAACATTACCAATATCTAGGTGCGGCTCATACTCCTCACGCTCCTCTAGGGTACATTCGGCTGTATCTAAATCGGCTCTGGTAGCAAAGCGCTGCACCCTCTGACGTTCCAGATCGCCGTAGGGCATGGGATGGCGGATGACTGCCACCCGCAAACCTTGCTGCCGCAGCAACTTGGAAAGCCAGCGTGCCGTCTGGGACTTACCGCAGCCAGTTCGCACCGCGGAAATGGCGATCGCTGGCACACGTGCCTGCAACATCGTGCGATCTGGCCCTAAAAGCACAAAATCTGCACCCGCTGCCATCGCCCGTGAGGCTAAGTGCATTACCTCTGCGTGGGTAACATCACTATAGGCAAAAATCACCCGATCGATATCTTCCTGGCGACAAAGCCATTCCAGTTTCGCTTCGTCAATAATGGGGATACCCTCAGGATAAAGAGAACCTGCGAGGGACGGCGGATAGCGACGACCTGCAATTCCGGAAATTTGCGCTGCTGTAAAAGCAATCACCTCATATGCCGGATTGTCCCGATACACCATATTAAAATTGTGAAAATCCCGACCCGCCGCACCCATGATGACAACCCGTGTGCGTCGTTGAGTGTTAGTCATAACTTCTCCTCACGAATCGACAATGGTTTTCATCAACTGGGTTTGACCCCTTCAGGAGTTTGAGTTCCATTTCTTTTTTGCTCCCGTAGTGCAGAACTCAAGCAAACAAAGTCGTTATGGAACTATTGTTATATTTTTCTGACAAGCGATCCCCGAAAGTATACATTTCCTAACGTGAGGCTGAGGCGATCGCGCTTGTGAGAAGAAGGAAAAAACAGAGCGATCACCTCAGGCGTATTTATTGAATAGCTGCTTTCTCTGTAGCGCGTTTGGTTATATCGATAGTTTTCGTTCTTCAGGTAGAGGTGTTAGTTGCTATTTCTGATTTGTAGATGGATGCGGGATTTAACGCTTCAGCTCTATAAATAATATCGTTAGTAGTTAGTAGTTAGTAGGTAGTAGGTAGTAGTTAGTAGTTAGTAGGTAGAATTGATTGTTAGTTGTTGGTTTTTTCCCACTAACCACTATCTACTAACTACTAACCATTAACAGTCAAAACTAAAAATACTTTCAGTTGTGGCAACCTACTTAATCATGGGGAGAGAAGAACTAGAAGATATCGAAATCCAATTGCTACTAGAAGGAGTTTATCGCTATTACGGATTTGATTTTAGAAATTATGCCTTAAGCTCACTCAAACGTCGCATCTGGAAAACAGTTAATGCTGAAGGCTTAACTACCATATCTGGATTGCAAGAAAAAGTCTTCCATGACCCAGAATGTTTAGAAAAATTTTTATTCAATCTCTCGGTGAATGTAACTACTATGTTCCGAGACCCCAACTTTTTTCTCGCATTGAGAAATAAAGTTATACCGATATTAAAAACTTATCCTTTTATTCGCATTTGGCACGCTGGATGTTCTACCGGTGAAGAAGTATATTCTATGGCAATTTTACTTAAAGAAGAAGGGCTGTATCACAGGTCGCGCTTATATGCTACTGATGTTAACGAAATGGTGTTACGCAAAGCCAAATCCGGTATTTTCCCAATCGAATTGATGCGAGAATATACTCATAATTATATACAAGCAGGTGGGAAAAAATCTTTTTCTGAATATTACACTGCCGCATATGGAAACGCGATTTTTTCATCAGATCTGAAGGAAAATATAGTTTTTTCGTTACATAATTTAGCCACAGATAATTCTTTCAATGAGTTCCATGTGATTTTTTGTCGCAATGTTTTAATATACTTTAACAAAGATTTGCAAAATCGTGTTCACAAACTTTTTTATGAAAGTTTAATCAGACTAGGAATTCTAGGATTAGGACGCCAAGAGTCTATCAAATTCACACCACACGAAAAAGATTATGAACAGTTAATAAGTAGTGAAAAAATTTATCGGAAAATGAGCTAATTGATAGTGATTAATGTGACAACCAACATATTAACAACATATTAACTATCAATTACTATACAGACGGGTTTCTAAATTACCCCTGTCAAGGTGTGAGTCTTGGAAATGGATTTTTCTTGGTGTCTTTGTGTCTTGGTGAGACCACTTCCCGTCTTGGCTTCTGCCTATAGGGGAAAGTGGCGAACCCGAAGGGCTTGGTGCCTTTAGGGGGGACTGGCGTAGACGCCCCTTGTGGGCGGCTTCTCGCAGAGTACCCGTAGACGCGCAGCGGCTCAAGGCAGAGTAGGGTGGTGAAAAAAGAATGATTGAAACACAAAGACACAAAGACACAAAGAGGAAAATAGCCTTCTCTACTAAGATTTGGGTTTGTTTTTTACCCACCTTGACAGGGCTAGTTTCTAAACCCACCCCTACCAACTACTAATCACCATCTACTAACTTTTATGAAATTCAACCTGATTGTTATTGGTACATCTTTAGGAGGATTAGATGCTCTGCAAATTATGCTAAGGGACTTGCCAAAAAACTTCCCTGTTCCTTTGGCTATTGTCCAACACCGTCATAAAGCTTCTGATGATACATTAGGGGTCTTATTGCAGCGTTACAGTAATTTAGTTGTCAAAGAGGTAGAAGACAAAGAAGAAATTTCTCCTGGATGTGTATATTTAGCTCCAGCAGATTATCACTTGTTAGTGGAAAGCATGAATAAAGCTGTTTCTTGCCCTTATTTCGCTTTATCTACTGATGCTCCTGTCACCTACGCACGACCATCAATAGACGTGCTTTTTGAAACAGCGGCAGATGCATACGCTGAGAAATTGATTGGTGTGTTGCTAACAGGAGCAAATCAAGATGGTGTTCAAGGATTGGCAAAAATCAAAGCACGCGGCGGTGTAACTATAGTCGAAGAACCATCAACAGCATTTTGTCCAGTGATGCCGAAAGCGGCGATCGCTGCTGGAGTTGCAAAAATAGTTCTGCCATTGGCAGATATTAGCGCCTTCTTAGTAAAAATTTGCAATTTTTGATTATTAATATCTTTATTGTCTCTATTGCGGTCTGAAATCGAAACAAGAGAAACAATATCCTGGACTTATCTAAGAAGTCCGGGATCTGTGGGGATCTGTGTCTTGCAAGTAGGATTGCTATACTTTTCTATTTTAATGAAGCAATAGATCATTTGATATTGAATTGTCAACAATACCTAAATTTATAACTTAAGATAGTGGGAATACAGCTAGCTAAAGCGTCACAGTCAATAGCAAGACGTAAAAACGGCTTGGTCTATTCCTAAAAGTGTATCCTTGCAATGTCATTTGAACCTAAAGTTAATGTTCTGTTGGTAGATGACCATCCAGAAAATTTGCTGGCCCTGGAGGCGATTTTGGGTAGCCTCGGTCAAAACTTGGTCAGGGCAACATCAGGAGCAGAAGCCCTGCGACACTTACTTAATCAAGATTTTGCTGTAATCTTGTTGGATGTGCAGATGCCAGATA
This sequence comes from Fischerella sp. PCC 9605, assembly GCF_000517105.1. GTDB lineage: Bacteria > Cyanobacteriota > Cyanobacteriia > Cyanobacteriales > Nostocaceae > PCC9605. The sequence goes on from NZ_KI912148.1 coordinate 1,271,806, forward strand.
TGGACGGGTTCGAGACAGCAGCCCTAATTCGACAACGAGAGCGATCGCGGCATACGCCCATAATTTTCATCACGGCATTCAGCACCAATGACAACATGGTGTTTAGAGGATATTCTCTCGGCGCAGTAGACTACCTATTTAAGCCTATAGAAGCAGAAATATTGAAATCTAAGGTAGCAGCCTTTATTGATTTGTTCCAGAAAAGTGCCGAAGTGAAGCGACAAGCCGCACAACTAGCAGCAATGAATGCTGAACTCAAAAAACGCGAAGAGATGTTTCGGTCTTTAAGCGCTTGTTCGCCAGTAGGTATATTTCTTACAGATATGCATGGTAGATGTACTTATACCAACCCTTGTTACCAGGCTATTTTTGGTTTGACGCCAGAGGAGAGTTTAGACGAAGGTTGGACGCAAAGAATTCATGATGAAGACCAACAACATGTAATTGCAAACTGGTATGCCGCAGCAGCTCAAGGCCAGGAATACAAAGGCGAGTTTCGCATCATCACCCCAGAAGGAATAGAGCGCTGGATTTACGTGTCGACATCTCCGATGCGTTCGGAAGAAAGCAAAGTCATCGGTTTTGCTGGCACATCAGAAGACATTACAGAGCGTAAAAAAGCTGAAGAAGAACATATTAAATTGATCCGTGAACAAACAGCACGAAAAGAAGCTGAGACAGCAAATCGCCTCAAAGATGAATTTTTAGCCACTCTCTCTCACGAACTACGCACACCGTTAACAGCAATACTCGGTTGGGCAAGACTGTTGCGCCAGGGGAAATTAAATGAGGAAGCGATTACCCGTGCCATAGAAACTATTGAACGCAATGCAACTTTGCAGGCGCAACTAATAGAAGATATTTTAGATGTCTCCCGGATTATGCGAGGTAAACTCAATCTCAATATGTGTCCGGTGAATCTGGCAACCGTAATTTCAACAGTTGTAAATAGCGCCCGTCTGGAAGCAGAAGCAAAAAAAATTCAACTTGAATATGTAATTGAACCCACTGAAGCAGAAGACACGGAGACACGGAGAGACGGAGACGCGGGGAATATTTTTGATAATTTCTCCGCGTCTCCGCGTCCCCCCTTCTCCGCATCAACAGAAGCCTCCTCGTCTCCTCCCCTCCCCGCGTCTTCTTTGATCGTCTCAGGAGATTCCAACCGCTTACAGCAAGTTGTGTGGAATTTGCTTAGCAATGCTATTAAGTTCACATCTGCCGGCGGTAAGGTAGAGGTGCGATTGTCAGCGCATGGGGCAAGGGGCATGGGGCAAAGGATCATGGAAATTTCCAATGCCCAATGCCCAATTCCCAATGCCCAATTCCCAATTTCCTATGCCCAAATCACCATCAGTGATACAGGTGTTGGCATTAGCCCAGATTTTCTCCCTCATGTTTTCGATCGCTTTCGCCAAGCAGATGGCAGCATCACTAGAAACTACGGTGGACTAGGATTGGGACTGGCGATCGTGCATTATTTGGTGGAAATGCATGGTGGTAGCGTTCATGCTGATAGTCCGGGGGTGGGGCAAGGAGCAACATTTACTGTGAGGCTGCCACTTTTAGAAATGGGGGAGGAACTTGTTGAGAACACCCCCAGTCGGGGGTTAGCAAATCAGGCATGTGCTATTGTTCCGCAAGTTGAGATAAATTCGAGGAAAGTGGCCATTGTTCCTGAAAAGTGGCGAGTAAAACAAGGGGAAGAGATCAAGAATATTGTTCCCCCCTCCTGTTTTCCAGAATCACCCTTGAGCGATCTGCAAGTGTTAGTAGTAGATGACGATGCTGATACACGAGACTATGTTTGCACCGTTCTGCAAGAATGCGGAGCAAAAGTAACAGCTGTGGCTTCAGTGCGCTTAGCACTTTTAGCCCTAGAACAATCACAGCCAGATGTCCTGATCAGTGATATCAGTATGCCAGAAGAAGATGGCTACACACTGATCCGTCAACTGCGAAATTTAGAAGCAGAGAAGGGAGGACATCTACCTGCAATTGCATTAACAGCATATGCTAGACCCCAAGATTGCCAGCAGGCGTTAGAGTCAGGCTTCCAGATGTATGTTTCTAAACCAGTCGAGCCAACCCAATTGATTAATTCGGTGGCAAAACTGATGCAACGCAATTGTATTGTGTGAATGTGTTGTTTGTTGGTGGTTGTTTGTTGGTAGTTGGTTGTTCCAAACAACAAACAACTACCCTCCGGGTTCGCCAGTCGCTCATGGGGGAAACCCCCTTTCTGCGCGCTGGCTCACCAACTACCAACAATTCCTAAACCAAATCAGGAAACATCTCTTGTACGGCGGGATGTACCAAGCGATGATTTTGCACATTCACACCCTTAGCTAATGCAGGGTTAGTTTTGAGTGCCCCTATTCCCTGATTTGCTAATTGCACTACATATGGTAGAGTACTGTTGTTGAGTGCCTGAGTTGCCGTCCAAGGAACTGCCCCTGGCATATTAGGAACGCCGTAATGTAATACACCTTCTTCTAGATAAACTGGGTTGGTATGAGTTGTAGCGTGCATGGTTTCCACACAACCACCTTGGTCAACAGCTACATCAACTATTACCGAACCAGGTCGCATCTGTTTAACAAACTCCCGAGATACAAGAACAGGTGCTCTCCGCCCCGTCACCAAAACCGCACCAATCAGTAGATCTGCTTCGCGGACGGTTGCTTCAATATGAGCAGAGTTACTGTAAAGCAGTTCCACTCTTGAACCAAATAAGGTTTCTAAGTAGCCCAAGCGTTCTACGTTCACATCCAAAATCTGAACGCTAGCTCCCATACCGACAGCAATTTTAGCGGCTTCTGTACCAACTACGCCGCCACCTAAAACCACTACTCTGCCGGGTCTAACTCCAGGAACCCCGCTTAAGAGCACTCCTCTACCACCTTGCTGGCGTTCTAAGAATCTTGCTCCGAACTGCACTGCCAACCGACCAGCAACAATGCTCATCGGTGTTAGCAAGGGTAATCTGTTCGCACCAGGTTGTTCGACTGTTTCGTAGGCGATCGCACATACGCCACAATCAATTAAATTTTCGGTCAACTTCCGGTCAGCCGCTAAGTGTAAATATGTAAATAATATTTGTCCTTTTTGCAAAAATTTATACTCCCAAATTTGCGGCTCCTTGACTTTGATCACTAACTCTCGATTCCAGGCAGCTTCTGGAGATGGGACGATTTCCGCACCTGCCATTTTGTAATCATCATCCGTAAATCCAGCAGCAGCGCCTGCTTGAGTTTCCACAAAGATAGCATGACCGCTTTCTTTTAGTACCCTAACACTAGAAGGACTCAACCCAACTCGAAACTCTTGATCCTTAGTTTCTTTGGGAACACCTATATCCATTTACTGCCCCTAATTAATTTTTGTTTAGCTTTAGTTTGTCAGTCTTATCCCCGATCTGTTGAATCAGAGACTACGAAATTTACCTGATATCAGTTTTGAGATAGTTGCAACTAATAATCACAGCATAACTTCCTTGCTGCCTAGCTGCCTTCTGTCTTTTGCCTCATCCAACTTCCGATTGGCAGAAGCGACAGCAGAATTATGTATGCCTTTTGGTACAAATATTATGTTGCATTCTTCCAAAAAGATGGTATTTTCTTGTTTTGACACCATCTACTGTACTTCAAACTTTTATTCTTGACGATTTCCAGAGTCTTTCTAAAATATATTAAGAATAGTAAAAAAACGTAAAACTGTAATTGAGCTATATAGCTCAATTTGCATGGCTATCAAAGCATCTACTAATTTTCATTTCTCAACAAGAGGTTTTCCCAAATGATTACACAACCACAGCCGAGCGTTACACCCAAGCTAGAAGAGCCAAAATTTGGATTTAACGAATATGCCGAGCGCTTGAATGGTAGAGCTGCAATGATTGGCTTTATCCTGATGGTGGTGATAGAGTATGTCACCGACAAAGGTGTGTTATCATGGCTCGGTCTGAAGTAAGCTTCTCAAAAAGCACTGCTGTGCTTATTGCAAGTTAGCGATGAAAGAAATTCTAGCCAGCTGGATATTCCAGCTGGTTTCGGGTATTACAACTTTGCTAATTTGTTTTCATGATTAATTCCTAAAATGACTTACTGCGATCCGATGGCTAACCTTGCTGATGTTTACTTTTTTACTCACTCTCCGGAAGCCACTTAGAAGTACTTTACAGTAGTGTTCTTACCTAACTAAATAAAATTATAATGTTTATATGCCCTGATTCAGGGCAGCAGTTGCGGGTGAGGGATTCTCAGTAATTTTACACAAAGGTGAACTAAAATAAACCAAGCTGTGATGAATGCTGTAAATGCTGTATTGCCTCGATTTTTAAAGTCTGCCTACCGAAAAGAACCCTTAATCAGTGTATTAATTACGATAGGAGTGGTAGATGCGCTGATCGGTGGATTTGACGACAAATGGTCTTTGTTTGCTTTTGGCTTGGGAACAGCAGGGATGACGCTTTTATTTAAATTTTGGCGCAGTCAACAGCGTCGCCCCATACCTGATGAGCCTGTGGTACAACATTACTTACCTTCCCACTCTTCCAGCCCAACTTTACCAATGTTGAGCATTTCCAAGAAAAAGCCACCTCAGTAGATTTTGGATTTAGATCCTTCTTTTTGCTCAGGACGCTTTGCGTTTTAGATTTGAGACTAGGGAATTTGCGGAGCATCGCTAAATTCCTATTTTTACGCTTGTGGGGCGATGTTTTCTTGCCCTACAACTGAAAGTAAGTATTAAGCGATCGCCCATGAATATTAGTTACAATAAATACTTAATAGCAGGTGCTGTGAGTATAGCCGTGCTATCTCAAATACCATCTGTAACTCCTGCTACTGCTAAAGTTGATGTTAAACCTAACTCCCAAGCTACTAGTACTCTTGTTCATCCCCAGTTAGTTTATATACTCAAAGAACATTCGGGAAGCGTTAAATCTCTAGCATTCGCTCCTGATAACCAAACTCTTGTTAGCGGCGGTTCAGAAAACGATGGTGTCATCCGTTTGTGGAGTGCAAAAACAGGCAAACGAATTGGAATCATTCGCAAAGCCCAAAAAACAACCGTTGAATCAGTGCTGATTTCCCCAAATGGTCTAACTCTAGCTAGCTGTAGTAATGATTACACCATTAATCTTTGGAACCTAAAAACCAATAAATTTAGCCGTTCCTTTATCGGGCATAGCAGTAACGTGCTATCTCTAGCTGTAACTCCTGATGGAAAAATCCTCGCCAGTGGTGGTTTAGATGGCATTCGCCTATGGGATTTGATTCAACAGCGGCCGTTGGCTACTTTAGTACACTACAACAACATCTCTAAAATAGCGATTAGTCCTGGTGGTCAAATCCTCGCCAGTGGTGACACTAAAGGTATGGTGAAACTGTGGAATTTGAATTCTGGTCAACTTATCCGTGAGTTTACAGCCCATACTAAAGTAATTAGCGGTATAGCTTTCACACCAGATGATCAAACTCTAGTTACTGCTAGTCATGATGGCACAATTAAACTTTGGAATGCCAAAACTGGAGATTTAGTTAGTACTCTCACAGCAGACAAAAACTGGATGAGTCACAGAGATTGGATCAATGCGATCGCTATCAATCCAAATGGTCGTATTTTAGCTAGTGGTGGCAAACAAGGCATAGTAAAATTATGGGATTTGACTACAGGAAAATTACTCAATACACTTGACGGACATACTGATTGGGTAAGTGCGATCGCTTTTAGCCCTGATGGACAAATGCTTGCCAGTGGCGGATACGACAAAAAAATTATGATTTGGCGCAGTCATCCGATTTTGGATTTTGGATGGGTGGATTGGCTCCACAGATAAATCTGGGGGCTTGTACCCTGCTCGGAATGATTGGTCAAACCAAGTAAATCATTATTCTGTTGACTACCAACTGGTTGGAGATCAAGCCGCGTGGGCGGGTTCCCCGACTTGGGCGGACTGGCGTTGGGAGACGCGGAGAAATGATCGGAAACTCTCGACCTGTCACCGTGTTCCCGCGTCCCCGTGTCCTCCTCATCCCCCTTTCGTCTCCCCATAGAGACAATTTCTGAATACTAAATCGACATTCTAGGGGGTATCAAGCAAAATATTTGATACTTCTCATATATCCTCTATGGTTAAGAAAAGGTTATCTAAAATATAAAAATAATTAAAAATTTGATTGATAAATATCTCTGTATTTTTTAAATACATGTAATTAAAAAACTATTTATAAAGCTAAGTAGGCGGACATAATTAAACGTCAAATGCCAATCAGTGAAACCTTTTCAGGAAGCAGCTTTTCTCTTCTGTCTCCTGCTTTCTAACTATTTGATTATTTACTATTACGTGAAATAGACTTTTCTGAAAAATGAAATATAACATTCATTTTTATGTACCTAAAATTACTCAATTTTTCTGGAAATATTTATTTGCTGCGATTAAAGTTTTATTAGGTTAGAAATATAAACTCTAGTCTGTCTCAGGAAAATTTCTAAGACTTGAAAAGATTTTGAATTTTGAGGAGTCTACTATGAGACATCCATTTCACTTAGAGGTTGCTGAAATTAAAGCAACAGGTTTGATTTTTGAGGAACTGAGTAACGATGAGAGCGAGAAAATCTCGGGAGGATCTTTCTCCTCTGATTTTTTTGCTGGTTTTGGTGACTTTGATGTTTGGAAACTTAGTTTTGGGACTACTAAGCCTTCAGATGAAAAGCAGCAAGGAGTAACAAAAGTTACTGATATACCCGGAGGAAAACAATACACGTATATAAATCACCAAAAGGAAGTCAAACAAGACCACTACAGAGACTTCCAAGCATACTAAGAGAAAATGCTGCTGGAAAATACCAGTTGCTACCACTGTTGTTAACAGTTAGAGGAATTGTGTTGGTTTTGATAATTTTGCTTTTAAAAATTAATCAATCCAACTGAGGCCTCTTGCATGAATTATCCTCGTTATTCTCCTGGGCTAAAGCTAAAACCCGCTTGGACGGGTTTTTTACTTTTTTTAATACCAAATCCGTATTCAATACCTCTTTTTTCTCACAGGCTAGAAACCTGGGGCTATGCAAAAAGAGACTTTATCAAGCGAATTTAGCATATACCAGCTACGTAATTCTAATAAAAAACCCCCTGAGGGGGTTGAAGAAGAGGGTAGAGTAAAAAGTAATACTCAAAGAATATACAGCAATCCGAACAGAATGATCCAAATGACGTCAACAAAGTGCCAATAGATTTCGGCGGCTTCTATACCAAAGTGCTTTTCTTTGCTGTAGTGGCCGGGTTTGAGCGATCGCCACAACACAGCCAGAATAGCTAGCACACCAATGGTAACGTGCAGTCCGTGGAAGCCTGTCAAAACGAAAAATGCACTGGCAAATAAGTTGGTAGTCAGGCCAAATTCTAGGTGGTAGTATTCATACATCTGCCCCGCCAAGAAAATAATCCCCATCACGGCAGTAATTGCAAACCACATTTGCATACCCCGCACATTGTTCTTTTTGATGGCGGTATCAGCATTGTGGATGACAAAACTGCTAGAAATCAGGTTTATAGTGTTGATTCCAGGAAGCAGCAGTTCTAATTCTGGAGTGCCTTCTGGGGGCCAAGCAGGTAATGTAGAACGGAAAGCTAGATATGCTCCGAACAGGCCCATAAAAATCATTCCTTCGGCAATTAGGAACACAATTAGCCCAAAGAGACGATAATCTGGATGTTCTTCGTGGTGAGCAGCAGCTTCCGCTGTGTGGTGGTAATTTAGGGCTGTTTTTGCTGGGTCAATTGTTTGTTGACTCATGAATCTTTTTTGAATGATGAATTGTGAATGATGAATGATGAATGATGAATGCTGAATTCATCATTCATCATTCATCCTTTATTTAGCGTTCGCCTTTCTCGGCAGCAATAGATGGATAGGGTTCGTCAGGTTCAGCACGCAAGACGGAATTAGGACCAGCAGACACAGCTGGATCGGCGTCAGATAAAGGCACGCCCTCTTTAGCTTTTTCCAAGCCGTAATCGTAGGGCCCGGTGGCTAATACTGGAGGTTTGTCAAAATTCTCAATTGCTGGTGGTGAGGTAGTCATCCACTCTAGAGTCAGCGCCTTCCAAGGATTGTTACCAGCCTTGGGCCCGTACATCCAACTCCAAATTACATTGACGATGAAGGGCAGTGTTGAAACCGCCAGTATGTAAGCACCATATGTGCATATTTCGTTGAGCAAAGTAAATTTTGGGTCATACTGAGCGACACGACGGTTCATACCTAGCATTCCCAACTTATGCATGGGTAAGAAGGTCATATTTAAACCGACGATGGTCAAGACAAAGTGAACTTGCCCCCAAAAATTGTTGAGCATCCGTCCTGTCATTTTCGGGAACCAGTGGTAGAAGCCAGCATAAATGCCCAAAACACTACCACCAAACAGAACGTAATGCAGGTGCGCCACAACAAAGTAAGTGTCGTGGACGTGGATATCAAAGGGCACTGCCGCCAACATGACGCCACTGATACCGCCAATTACAAAAGTGCCAACAAAGCCGATCGCAAACAGCAAGGCAGGGCGTTCAAGGTGAAGTTTGCCACCCCAGAGGGTTCCCATCCAACTGAAAATTTTAATACCCGTGGGTACGGCGATGATCATCGTCGTGATCATGAAGAACATCCGCAGCCAACCGGGGATACCACTGGTGAACATGTGGTGCGCCCAGACAATTAAGCCTAAAAAGCTGATGGCAAGACTAGAGTAGGCGATCGCTTTATAGCCAAAAATCGGTTTGCGGGAGTGAACGGGGATCACTTCAGAAATTACCCCAAAGAAGGGCAAAATCATGATGTAAACCGCTGGGTGGGAGTAGAACCAGAACATATGCTGGTAAACTACGGGATCGCCACCACCAGTGGGGTTAAAAAACGTTGTACCCGCGAACAAATCAAAGGCAAGCAGAATTAGCCCTGCGGCGAGTACTGGCGTAGATACCAGCACCAGTGCGGAAGTAGCAAAAGCTGCCCAGCAGAACAAGGGCAATTGATTGAACCCCAGGCCTGGGGTACGCATTTTAAGGAGTGTTACCAAAAAATTGATTGCCCCAAGGATGGATGATGTGCCCAACAACAGGACACTCATAATCCAAATTCCCTCACCCACCTGACCTGTCACCAAGCTGAGGGGAGGGTAAGAAGTCCAACCTGCGTCTGGTGCATCACCCACAGCTAAACTAGCAATCAGCATCAAACCTGCTGGGGGAACAATCCAAAAAGCAAGAGCATTCAGGCGGGGAAATGCCATATCCTTTGCCCCAATCATCAGGGGAAGGACATAGTTAGTAAAACCCGCACCCGCTGGCACGATCCACAAGAAAATCATGATTGTGGCGTGCAGTGTAAACAAGCTGTTGTAGACTTCTGGGGTAACAAAATCTACTTCTGGTGTTCGCAGTTCCGTACGCACCAAGTCAGCCATCGCCCCACCAATACAGTAAAAGATGAAGGTGCTGACTAAGTATTGAATGCCAATAACTTTGTGGTCAGTGTTAAAGGTAAAGTATTCCCACCATTTTCTTATCCCTGGTTCTTCAGCCTGAGCAGGGATATTTGCTGTTTCTTGTACTTGTGCTTGTGTCATAAGTCTTAGTCATTAGTCAATGGTCAATAGTCATTAGTCAATGGTCAATAGGTCATTACTTTTGACTCTTGACTCTGGACTGTTGACTATTTGTTGTGAAGTTGATGTAGCGTTTCTGACTGAATTCCTATGTCATGGGTGTATGGGGCAAGAAATTCAGCTGGGGATAGTTCCGCAGGGTTGACAGCAACTGCTTGATTAAGGGTGTCATTACTTGCAACCTGCTGTTCTTGCATCCACGCCTCAAATACTTCTGGTTTCTCTACCACAACTTGCGATCTCATCGCACCGTGGTAAGGACCACACAGTTCCGCACAGATCAGCGCATAACTACCTTCTTTGTTGGGCGTAAAGCGAATCTCGCTTTGCCGACCAGGGATTGCATCTTGCTTGAGGCGAAACTCGGGCACCCAAAAAGCATGGATGACATCGTTCGCTGTCATATTAATTTGCACTTCACGCCCGATGGGGACATGCAGTTCACCAGTGGTTATACCTGTTTCAGGATAGGTGAAAAGCCAAGCATACTGCAAACCTGTAACGTTAACTACAAGTGCAGGTGGTTGACCTTCTTTTCCAGGAACAGGACCAATCGTGGGAGCAACACTCCCGACACCAGGAGCATTTTGCTTTTGGGGAATTTGATCGACATTGCGGACTGCGGCTGTGGCTGGGTCTTGCATTGCCTCATCAGACTTTTCCTGATTGAGGTTCGGTTCAGTGCTGGGAGGTGTATCAGTTAAAGTTGCCGCTATAGCTGCCCCTGGCATTTTCATTGCTTGTGAGGCAATGGGGGCTTCGTGTACGGCATGGGGACTAAAACCGCCTATTGAGTTGTAAACATCGAAACTGTATACAGAAATACCGAGGACGATAATAGCCGGAATCGCTGTCCAGAGGATTTCTAGCGGTACGTTTCCATGAACAGGCGGACCGTCTTGATCGTCACCTGCACGCCGACGATATTTAATGGCGGAGTAGATCAAACCGCCTTCGACAATCAAAAATATACCTGTGGATGCGATCATCATTGTGTTGAATAGACCGTCCACCAATAAAGCTTCATCGGAGGCTGCTGTTGGCAAGAGGCCATGATTTTGACCGTACCAAAGGCTGACCAGTGTCAGCAGGATGCCAATGAGTAGTGTCCAGATTGAACTTGGAATTTTCACGGTTAATTAGGGTTAATGACTTTACTACGTTGGACAGAACTGCTCACTTACTACGGTAGTCCACCCTAAAAGACATGGAGAGTAACAGCGTAAAATTTTTATGTTTTTTTTTGTTTGACGGTCTAATCTTCAGGTAGTCTGCAACTCCCACTTTAGCGACTACGCAAAAAGACATGGCATAATTTTATCTTTTTGGTTGCCATAGTCAAAATTCTGTATAGCACAGAGTAGCTTATTCTCTAATTATGCCAGCAAGTATAGGAGCAATCGGGCGATCGCTCCTACATTATTTTCCTACAGTTATTTGTTGTACCACCTTTTGCAGGACAGATATTTACTCAGCAAAAACTACTGACTCTTTAATATCAGAACTAGCCAGAGTTGGGGCTGGAAAAATACGGGAGTACAGACTTGAAGGCTGCTGTTGGGCTACAACTGATTGATACTGGCGAGCATGAGCGGCAACTTCTACAGTCTTGACATCATAAGTTTGTGTCACCAATTTGGGATACAAGCCGATACCGATGATGGGAAGCAATAGAGAAGCGGTGATAAACAGTTCGCGGGGTTTAACATCGGGTACAAATGCATCCAGATGTAGCTGTGTACTCTGTTTGCCGTAGAATACTTGACCCAGCATCGACAGTAGATAAATCGGTGTCAAAATCACACCCACAGCAGAGAGTAGCACAACTACAACTTTGAAACTGGAACTGTAAACATCACTGGTGGCAATACCCAGGAATACCATCAACTCACCCACAAAGCCACTTGTTCCTGGTAATGCCAGAGAAGCCATTGCACCAGCGGTAAACAGAGCAAAGGATTTGGGCATTACCTTACCCATACCACCCATTTCATCCATCATCAAGGTGTGGGTGCGCTCATAGGTTACACCAGAGAGGAAGAATAAGGCAGCGGCAATCAAACCGTGGGAAAACATCTGTAGCACGGCACCGCTCATCCCCAATTCTGTATAGGAAGCGATACCAATCAGCACAAATCCCATGTGGGCAATCGAAGAATAAGCCAAGCACCGTTTGAGATTAGTCTGAGCGAAGGCACAACAAGCACCGTAAATAATGTTGACTATACCCAAAATCACCAAGACTGGGGCAAAATAAACGTGAGCGTTGGGCAGCATCTCCATGTTGATGCGGATGAGCGCATAGCCACCCATTTTCAACAATACACCAGCTAAAATCATCGAACCGGCTGCGGGAGCTTCACCGTGAGCATCGGGCAACCAAGTGTGGAGAGGGAAAATTGGCAGCTTCACACCAAAGGCAATTAAGAAACCGGCATAAACGAGAACTTCCAAGCCTTGGGAATATTCCCTCATTCCCAGAGTCGCCATATCGAAGCTGATGGTGTCTCCGGAAAATGCCATTGCAAAAGCCCCTACCAGGATAAATATTGAAGCAAGGGCAGTGTAGAGAATGAACTTAGTAGCTGCATAGCGGCACTTTTGTCCTCCCCAGATGGAAATCAACAGGTACACAGGCACCAATTCGAGTTCCCACATTAAGAAGAACAAGAGTAAATCCTGGGCGACAAACACGCCGATCTGGGCGCTGTACAACGCCAGCATCAAACCATAAAACAAACGCGGCTTGTTGGTCACTTTCCAAGCTGCGAAGATTGCGAGGGTATTAATTAAGCCTGTTAGCAGTACCAGTGGCATTGACAAACCATCGACTGCTACTGACCAGTTCAAGCCCAACTGCGGAATCCAAGCATATTTTTCTACCAGTTGGAATGCAGAACTTTGAAAATCGTAGTGATACCAAAAGGCACAAATCATTAAGGCGAAGTCTGTTAGTGCTACTCCCAGACCATACCAGCGGACTGTTTTGCCTTCTTTATCTGGAATCAGGGGAATGGCTAAAGCAGCCACCAAAGGGAAGAGGATTATGGTTGTTAACCAGGGAATTTGAGAACTCATGATTTATTTTGGGTGCTCACTAATGATTGAAGATACAGATAAGACTGATGTGGATTGGTAAAGCAGTCCCAGATTCGAACATGATTTGTGAGTTATTGCATTTAGGTTGTTGGTGAGCCAGTGCTGTCTTACCGCATAGCGTTCGCACATAGAGGAGGCGCATACTCGCTTCGGGATTCTTCGGTGTGTCCGAACTTTAAGCGCTGTCGCCGTTCCCCCATGTAGACGCCCGCAGAGTGCAACTGGCCGCGAAAGGTTATTGATTGCTGTTTGTGCTGCTAATCAACTGCCAACAACCACAAAAACTATTCTTGATGAATTATGATTTTAAAATTTCGGATTTGTAGGCAATCTTGACCTGATTTTGTTTATTTAAACACACGCTCCTTTCCATCACAAATATCTCACCTCCTACTTCAACAATTACTTCGTAAGTCATTGAATTTACTTGGGCTGCTCCTAACTCAAAGTTGCTATTCATCATCATTAGATTTCCTACTTTGTTTTCCATTTCCTTGCGAGTCTTTGTTTTGACAAGTAATAAAGTGAGTACAGGATAGAAGGCACAAACAAAGCGCTTCAAATCAGCATTGATTTACACCTTGCACAATTCGAGTGGGAGAGCCAGAGGCTTTAATATCTAGTTACCAGGTTCAATCTAGTAACGAGGATTTGGAGGCTCTGCCTCCTGGATATTACATAAGCGTGCAAGATATCATTTGACTAATTCATTCTCCATTTAATACATTTATTATGAATGCATTGATGGTTGATTTAATTAGTCAATTTATTACCTATTTGTTTGTGAATATTCTATGAATTTAAATTAAAACTAGTGACAAAGCCGTATCAAAATAGTGGCATAAAGATGACAAAAAAGTGACAAAGCCGTGACAAGATGGGTAATTTCTGGAAATGATAATAGTCACAATTGCCTAGTAAAAACCTTAACTTCTACTGGTCAAGGGATTTTGATGATTTTATGCTTTGGTCATCTAATTTCTGTTTAAAAATTCTCATAGCAACAACTTCATCCACAAAATTTGTAAGTTAAAAGTTAGATGTGGAAAGGCTTACAAGCAAATCAGGAACTAAATTTTATCCACGGAATACTCAATAGCAGCTTTATGAAAGTTCTGTGTAGACAAACTATATAAAGAATGCGCTGCTGATTAGCACTCTCCTTGTGATAGCTTTAAGGAAAGATAAGCTGCTGTTAATGTGCTGCCAACAGATCAATAATTTAGGGAAAAACTAGACATTACAGAAAATGTCAGTCATAAGACCCCTAAAAATCTGAAAAATCTCTAAAGCTTCAGGCTCAATTTCGTGAAGGTGATTCAAAGTATAAATGAGAGCCGATATCTCACCTAAAATTTATTACGCTAGGGTGGATATGGGGAGGACACTTGCGTGCGGGGGTTCACCCCGTTGGGGAGGCAGCGCGCCTTTGGAGGTTTCCTCCGTTGTAGCGACTGCCATCAGCGTGTCCGTTCGGTACTAACAAACGTTGGAAATTTCATAGCTCACGAAGAGCAGGCAAAAGGTATCTTTCATGAGCGAATTTGTCCTAGAACAACAAAATTTAACGGCAGTTGAACAGCAAAAACCAAAGGATCGAATTCGTCGCCTAGTGTGGAGAATGTGCATAGCCACCTTAATTTTGATGGCGATAGGCAGTGCCACCCGCGTGATGAATGCAGGATTGGCTTGCCCAGACTGGCCTTTGTGCTATGGAGAACTGGTGCCAACTAAACAAATGAATTTCCAGGTTTTCCTGGAGTGGTTTCACAGGTTGGATGCCGCATTGATCGGAGTCAGCGCGATCGCTCTCGTGGGAATGTCTTGGTGGAATCGTCGCTCTCTACCAAACTGGCTACCTTGGGCATCTACATTTGCCCTGTTTTTGATTGTCTTTCAAGGTGTGTTAGGCGGACTCACTGTTACCGAACTGTTACGGTTTGATATTGTTACCGCTCACTTGGGAACAGCTCTGTTGTTTTTCTCGACTCTACTAGCGATTGGCTCTGCAATCACCCCTTACCAAGGTACTGGAACAGTTGGTAAATTGCCTTGGGTGGGTTTGACAGCTGCTATTTTTGTCTACGTGCAGAGTCTTCTCGGTGCTTTAGTTGGATCTCGTTGGGCATTACACCAATGCTTTGCGGGTTATCAACTGTGTAATGTGATGTACAGTCACATCTTTGGCTTGATCCCGCCAACGGTAGCAACATTGGCTGTTGTATTTCTAGCTTGGCGGACACCAGCGCTGCATCCAGCTTTGCGAAGACTGGCTAATATGGCTGGTGGATTGTTGAGTTTACAAATTCTCTTGGGATTTGCTACTTTCCGGTTGCATCTCCAAGTCGAGCCGCTGACAGTCTCTCACCAAGCTATAGGAGCGGCTTTGCTAGGTACTTTAGTCGTTTTCACTGTTCTCTCGCTGCGCGATCGGGCAATGAATATTGGTATTAATGCTTACTCTGATGCTGATACAGTCACTGCTGTTGGCAAACAAGCATCAGGAGTTAAGACCTAATTTTACCCCCTCTTTGCTCTAGCGACGGTCATCTGCTGCTACACCAACAAAGCCCACGAGGCAGGCTAGGAAATCAGGGGATTAAAAGAGATTAAAAACCGGGGATCGCATCTACTAGCAATCTTGAGTGAATAGAAGTCGCAGCTATAAACGAATCGGTTGCGTTTTCTGGGACTCAAGTTTGATGCTAGACAAACGGCCTAGTGTCATGAGGCGTAGATGCGTAAAGGCTTCCCGTACACGGGTAACTGTGACAGTTTCTGCCTAATTAAGTTTGGCAAGTACTATCACTTTTACAGGCGACAAATCTGTATTTATTTAGGCTCAAAAGAGCTAGATAAAGCAGCGGCAGCCTAAAATTTGTTGAACAATAAGGAAATAGTGCCAAGATGATTGAGACTAATGTCTCTAAGCAGCATGAATCAATTCTGCAAATTCTCCAAAGCTACTACCAGCTAACTAAACCCAGGATTATTCCATTACTCTTAATCACTACAGCTGGGAGTATGTGGATAGCAGCAAAGGGACAAGTAGACCCAATGCTATTGCTAGTAACTCTCGTTGGTGGCACTTTGGCCGCTGCTAGTGCCCAGACAGTTAACTGTATCTATGACCGAGATATTGATTATGAGATGGAACGTACCCGCCACCGTCCCATCCCTTCGGGTAGGATTCAATTGCGTGATGCTCTGATTTTCGCGATCGCTCTGGCTGTTGCTTCTTTTACCCTGCTGTCTGTGTTTGCCAACTTGCCAGCCGCTCTACTGGCAATGTCTGGTATTGTATTTTACGTACTAGTTTATACTCACTGGCTAAAGCGTCACAGCACCCAAAATATTGTTATTGGGGGAGCAGCAGGGGCAATTCCCACACTGGTTGGCTGGGCAGCTGTCACGGGTACGCTTAGCTGGACAGCATGGTTGTTATTTGCAATAGTCTTCCTGTGGACACCACCCCATTTCTGGGCGCTGGCCTTGATGATCCGGGATGATTACGCAAAAGTTGGTGTCCCAATGTTACCAGTGGTAGCAGGAAATCCGGCTACAGTGCGGCAGATTTGGTGGTATACGCTGATTACGGTAGCAGCAACGCTGATACTGGTTTATCCGTTGCAGCAAACAGGATTTGTTTATTGTGCGATCGCCCTGTATCTGGGGGGAGTATTTATTTACAAAGCTTGGCAGCTAATGCAAAACCCAGAGGATCGCAATCTAGCAAGAGGGGTGTTTCTCTATTCAATTTCTTACATGATGCTGTTGTGTTTGGGTATGGTGGTTGATAGCCTACCTTTTACTCATCATGTAATTAGTTTTGTGGTTAGTCAGTTACACTTTTTCAGCTGAAGTTAGCTGGCTCGAAAAAACCGGGTTTTTTCTGAAGAACCTGGTTTTTTCATGCTGTAAATACAGTAGAGACGCGAAATTTCGCGTCTCTACACAAGGTTTTTGGTCTTATCCGAGTAGTATTGGAACACAAAGGATTTAAAGCGACGCTGTTTATTCACTTGCGACCAGTTACAAAAATAGTCATATTTTCATACCAAACACCTTGCTCAGTTGCCATCGCTTCTATTCGTTTACAATACTCTGCTTTTAATTCTGACCTTTGCTCTGCTGAAACCTGTAATAAGGGATTTTCTCTAGGATGAAACCATCCTCCATTCCATTCTCTGGCTTGCTCAAGACTGCGGTAAAATCCAAATTGCTGAGTGTTTACTTTAATATCTTGAAAACCAATCTCTCGTAGCAAATTATGGCACTTTTCAGGAGTACCTGTTGGTTCGTTAATGTTTGTCAGTGAAATACCATGATTTGCACAAACTTCCACGATCAGTGGTGCCTCGCAAGATTCTTGAGAGCAACACGAAAATCCAATAACACCACCTTTTTTGAGAAAACGATACCATTTGCGTAGAGCATCAGGAATGTCTGTAAAATAAACTATTGCTGTAGAACAAAGAATTACATCAAAACTTTCATCATTGAAATTTATATACTCTGCATCTGCTTCAATTAATTCAATATTTTGCAAACCTAATTCTTCAATCTTTCGTCGCGCTTGCTCAAGCATTCCTGATGAAAAATCTACTCCAATTACTTTCCCTTCTGAGCCAACAATTTGTGTAGCAGCAATGGCAATGATACCTGTGCCAGTTGCTAAATCCAAAACTTTTTGTCCTTTTTGTAGCTGAACTAGATCTAGTAAAGGGAGAGCGCGACGAATGGTGTAATCATTGTCGTAGCTTGTTCTGCTGTTAAAAAAATTTATTACTTCTTGTTTGTATTGTTGTTCGTATTGGCTGTTGTGCATGTCATTTTCATTATTTTGGTGACAAGCATCAGCATAACTAACAGGCTGAGTTCATCTGAGGCATTTCTTTAGACAGAGGTTTCAGCTAAGCAGAAACTTTATGCTCAAATCTATACATGCAATAGTTTATCAGCAAATTTTGAGACTCCCGCCACGAACCGATGGGATTTTGTGGCAATAACTTTTTGCTGACAGCAGACACTGAACAAAGTGCGGGAGTATTTGATATGGCAATGATAGAAGTTTTAAACAGAATTTCTGACACTATCTGGGAAATACCGGTTTCCTACAAACAGGGAATGCGCGTCCCTGCCCGCATTTATGGAACAGAAAAGTTAATTCAGGAATTGGACGACGCAGTTTATGACCAAGTCACTAATGTAGCTACACTTCCAGGCATAACCAAGTACGCTTTGTGTATGCCCGATGGGCACTTTGGTTATGGTTTTCCGATTGGTGGCGTGGCGGCGATGGATGTAGAACAAGGGGGTGTGATTTCTCCTGGCGGTATCGGTTTCGATATCAATTGCGGTATGCGCTTAGTGGTGACAAACCTCACCTACGATGAAGTTAAACCTTATGTAAAAAAGTTGGTAGATAGGCTTTACGAAAGAGTTCCTGCTGGGGTAGGAAGCACTGGTTTTGTGAAGCTTTCACGGAATGAGTTTCGCAAAGTAGTGGAAGAAGGCGCACAATGGTGCATCCGTAATGATTACGGTTGGGAAGAAGATTTAGAACTGATAGAAGAAAACGGCTGCATTAAAGGTGCTGATTCTGCCAAAATTAGTGAAAAGGCGATTGATAGAGGTTTCAACCAAATCGGTACTTTGGGATCTGGCAATCACTATTTAGAAATTCAAGTTGCTCGACCAGAGAATATTTTTGACCAGGAATTAGCCCAGAGTTTGGGAATTACTATTCCCAATCAAGTGGTGGTGATGTTTCACTGCGGAAGTCGGGGATTTGGTCATCAGGTAGCAACCGACTATCTGCAAATCTTCTTGAAGGTGATGGAAAGTAAGTACGGGATCAAAATTTTGGATCGAGAATTAGCCTGTGCGCCTTTCCACTCTCCTGAAGGCCAAGCTTATTTTGCGGCGATGAAATGCGGCATCAATATGTCGTTTGCTAATCGTCAAGTGATTTTGCACCGGATTCGAGAAGTGTTTTCAGAAATTCTTGGGCGATCGCCCCAAAATTTGGGTATGCACATGGTATATGATGTCGCCCATAATACCGCTAAATTAGAGCGGCATGTTGTAGATGGTAAAGAGCGATCGCTACTTGTTCACCGCAAAGGCGCAACTCGTGCTTTTGCTCCTGGGATGAGAGATGTGCCTGAAAGGTATAAAAACATTGGTCAGCCAGTGATTATTGGCGGCAGTATGGAAACAGGCTCTTATATCTTGGTGGGTGTACCCAGTGGTGAGCAAACTTTCTTCAGCACTGCTCACGGTAGCGGACGCACGATGAGTCGGGCGAAAGCACGAAAAATCTATCGCGGTGACAAACTCAAAAAAGAAATGGAAAGTCGGGGCATTTATGTCCGCAGTACCTCCTACTCAGGATTAGCAGAGGAAGCCGGTGGAGCTTACAAAGATATTGATGATGTCATCGAAGCAGCGGAATTAGCCGGGATTAGCAAGCGGGTAGCACGGTTGACTCCGATTGGGAATATCAAGGGGTAATACGATTTTGGATTTTAGATTTTAGATTTTGGATTGTGAATTTTTATGGCAGTACGTACACCATTAACAGTAATTACTGGGCCGTTAGGAAGCGGCAAAACAACACTGCTACGTCACATTCTCGAAACTTTCCCAAAAAAAATCGCGATTTTGATGAACGAATTTGGCGAAATTGCCATTGATGCCAAAATCATTCAAGGCAAAAATGTGCAGATGGCGGATCTAGGTGGTGGTTGTGTTTGCTGTTCGCTGCTGGGTGAATTTGAAGCAGCCGTAAATGAAATTATCGATAACGTTGATCCAGATTACATCGTGGTGGAAACAACCGGAGTTGCAGAACCCGATGCTTTGGTTTTTGATATTCAAGAAAGTTTGCAGAGAGTGCGGCTGGATGGAGTGATTACAGTTATTGATGCCGATGCAATGATTAAATATCCTTCTGTTGGTCATACTACCCGCATCCAAATTGAAGCAGCAGACACTATCCTCTTGAATAAGGTTGATTTAGTTTCTAAAAGTGAGTTGCAAGCTATAGAAAAAAAATTACATTCGATTAACGAAATTGCTTCGATTTTGCATACCATACGAGGTCAGGTAGATCCCGACTTGCTATTTGGTATCGGTAGAGAAAGAGTACAAGCACCACCACACCACGTTCATCAGCCAGAGTTTGAATCATTTAGTTACAGTTCGCCTGCTACTTTTAATCGCCAATGTTTTGAGGAATTTGCTGATAGTTTGGAACCGGATGTTTATAGAGCGAAAGGATTTATCCGCTTTCCTGAAAGCGTGTATTTATTTAACTTTGTAGCTGGGCGTTGGGAATTAGAGTCGTTTACACAGGAGGCCACAGAACTAGTTTTTATTGGCAAAAATTTGAGTTTAAAAAAAGCAGAAATTATTGATAGATTAAAATTGTGTGAGCGATAAACTACTCATTTACCATATAAATAGAGCCATCCTCCACACAGTAATGAATTACACAAAGAATTTGGACACAAGATGAAGTGTTATTATGTCCTACGAACTTCTTGAAGATGTTGCTACTGCTGATATTGCCTTTCGCGCTTGGGGAAAAGATTTGCCGGAGATTTTTAAAGCGGCAGGTGATGCGACAATCAGCATTATGATTGAAAATTTGGAATCGATAGAACCACGACAGACGCGAAATATCAGTTTGGAAAATGAAGAATTAGACCTATTGCTGTTCAACTTTATTCAAGAACTTATTTATTACAAAGATAGCGAACAACTTTTGTTACGGACGCAGCAAATTAATTTTGAAGATAAAGATGGTAAACACCACCTTACTGCTATCCTCCAAGGAGAAAAACTTGACCCTCAACGTCATCAACAGTTAGTAGATGTGAAAGCTGTGACTTTACATCAGTTTCAATTACAAAAAACCAATGATGGTTGGATGGCGATGGTAATTCTTGATATTTAGTTTAAACGGTTAGATGAAAACTATAGATCAACCTAAATCTTAAAAAAGAAGTCGCCTGCTAGCGATTATCCAAAGAGAACCTCCAGTAATTCATTACGGCTTAAACCAGCGTGGCTAGCTACATCTTTCACTATGGCGTTAAGTGTGCCTATCTTGATAGGGTCATGGGCTGGAACTGTGATGTGATGTTCACAGCTTATGCTTTTTCTAACTACTAAATTTTACAGCAGCCAGCCTTGACGCAAGCTAAAATGCGATCGCAGTTTTCATAGATGAAACAGGAACTGCATACACTTAGTGTCTTGGTGTCTTGGTGGTTCGAGACTTTATTTAACCACCAAGGCACAAAGACACTAAGTATTGATAGAGCTTTACACCATGCATTTGCTAGCGTAGTTATACAGGGTTCATCGCTCTTCCAGAAATTTGCTGGCTAAAAAAGGTTTAATATGGCTCATTTAAATCTGCGTCGTCCCCAAAATATCAGCGGTGATTTTTATGTCGACACTACTTGTATTGACTGCGATACCTGCCGTTGGATGGCTCCGGAAGTGTTTATTGAAGCAGAAGAAATGTCGGCAGTTTATCATCAACCAAAAAATGAGGTGGAAAGATTAAAAGCATTGCAAGCACTTTTATCTTGCCCTACCAGTTCTATTGGTACTGTTGAAAAGCCAGAGGATATCACAGCAGTTCAACTAAGTTTTCCTATTCCCCTAGAGAAAAATGTTTACCATTGTGGCTATCACTCGGAAAAATCCTTTGGTGGTGCTAGCTATTTTATTGAGCTATCAGAAGGTAATGTTTTAGTAGATTCTCCCCGCTTTACACCACCGTTGGTGAAGCGTTTGGAAGAAATGGGGGGAATACGTTATATGTTCCTGACTCATATGGATGATGTGGCGGATCACCAAAAGTATGCTGAACATTTTGGGTGTCAGCGCATCCTCCACAGGGATGACATCACTGCGGATACTCGTGATGTCGAAATTCAGTTAGCTGGTTCGGAACCAATTCAGTTAGCTCCCGATTTGTTGATGATTCCAGTTCCCGGCCACAGTAAAGGACATACTGTGCTGCTGTACAAAAACAAGTTTCTGTTTGCTGGCGATCATTTGGCTTGGAGTGATGAAATTCAGCAGCTAATTGCCTTCCGTAATTATTGTTTTTACTCTTGGTCAGAACTAATTAAGTCAATGCGTAAGTTGGCTAATTACACTTTTGAGTGGGTGCTTCCAGGTCACGGGCGAAGGTATCATGCAGATGCGGGAACTATGAAAAAGCAGATGCACAAGTGTATTACGTGGATGGAAGTGAATTAAGACGATCGCTTAGGTTCAGAACAGTAAAATTCAAGTTCTGAACCTCAACGATAAAGCTTTAAACTCAAATGTTGGAGTTTTGAGTTTGAAGTTTCTAGTTTCAAACGAGAACTTCCGAGGTTCAAACTAAAGCTTCCAAGGTTTGAACGAGAAGTTTCAAGTTTAAAACTAGAATGTTCGAGGTTTGAACGAGAAGTTTCAAGTTTAAAACTAGAATGTTCGAGGTTTGAACGAGAAGTTTCAAGGTTTAAACTAAAAGTTTCGAGTTCTAAGCTTGACATTCCGAGTTCCAAGCTTGAAGTTTCAAGTTCTAAGATGTCATGCTGAATGGAGCATAGACGCGACAGTGGCTTCCGTAAGGTAGCGTAATGAAGGATCTCAAAACTTGACAGGGAGACAAGATGCTTCGCTTTACTGACGTTCCGCTCAGCATGACATATGATAATGCTACTAATTTATGAAAAGTCGCTATTGCGTCTACAGCATGACATTTTACATCTGATTATGTTGACTTATCAAACCAATCTGCACTCAAATCGTTCCATTCTGGATTCATTGATTCAATCAAAGCAATCTTTTTTGCACGCAACCAACCCTTAATTTGCTTTTCACGGGCGATCGCTTCTGCAACATCTACTGTCTCTTCGTAGTAAACCAGTCTATCAATGTTGTATTTTTGAGTGAATCCAGGAATCAGCTTTTGCTTATGCTCGTGTATACGACGAATCAAGTCATTAGTCACGCCCGTGTAAAGAGTTTTTGAGTAGTTGGTCAAAATATATACGTAATATTTATTCACTTAAGAGGAATAATACTTAGAAAGTTCTACATCACTTTATCTGAACAATCCCTAAATTGTCATGATGCTGCTCTCAATTGTCATTGTGAGCGTCACGCCAGTGGAGCGTAGACGCGCAGCGGCTCAAGGCAGAGTAGAATCTCAAGTTGTAAACTAGGCTTGAGATGCTTCATTTCGCGATCGCTCCATTCAGCATGACAAATCAATTCTCAATTGTCATTGTGAGCGTCACGCCAGTGGAGCGTAGACGCGCAGCGGCTCAAGGCAGAGTAGAATCTCAAGTTGTAAACTAGGCTTGAGATGCTTCATTTCGCGATCGCTCCATTCAGCATGACAAACAAATTCTCAATTGTCATTGTGAGCGTCACGCCAGTGGAGCGAAGAATCTGAATTGTTGGTTAGAAATCTAAGATATAGATGCTTCGTTCCGCTTTGCTCCATTCAGCATGACATCAAAAAATTTCAACTCACCATCACCTGCGACGGTGTATAACGCCACAATTGATGCAGGCGATTTGCTGGCATTGTTAGGTACAAAATATCACCAGCGCTAAGGTTAATATCCAGTAAATCCCAGCCGTGAATTTCTTGGTTATTCGTTTCTACGTACAAAGGTACAAAGTCAGCATCCATAGCTGCTTGTTTCACGCGCTGACCGCAAAAGGGATGGGAAGGGGTAATTAATGTTGCAAATGCTACCCAAAGGCTATCGGCTGTGATGCCATTGCCGAGGATGCGTCCGCCTAGGGCGGCGGCGGCAAAAGCTGGGGCGGCGAGTTCGGCGGGGCTGAGGACTGCTTCAAAGTCAAACACTTGTTGCGCCATGCGGGCAAAGTCCGGATCGGCGTAATGGACTATTACCGGTACTTTGTGTGTGATAGCTTTGACTTTGAGAGCTATTTCCATATTTGTGGCATCGTCGCTGGTGACAGCAATCAGTGCAGCAGCATTCTCTAAATTACTGGCTTTAAGAATTGCGGCAAAGCTACCGTCACCGTGAATTACGGGAATACCTAATCCCCGGGCTGTGTTGACAAATCTATTGTTAGTGTCACGCTCAATGACGATGACTTCATGTCCGCTGGCGTGGAGTTGTTCGGCAATTTTGATACCAATACCTCCTAAACCACAGACTATGTAATGATGGCGATGGGGAATCCGGGTTGCATCCAAAAATTGTTTGAAGCGAGTGCCTAAGACAAAATCATTGAGTAGTGCGTAGAAAAGACCTATTACCGCAGCCCCTAACAGCATCATCAATACGGTAAATAATTTAATGCTGATGGGAGCTTGTTCTACAACTTTTTCATTACCGCCTGCTCCTGTCAGCATACCGACGGCAAAATAGAGAGCATCGATGATGGAAACGGCTTTATCAGTAGAAGTATAGATGAGTGTGGCGATCGCAATAATCACCAGCAGCACCACAGACATTACTACTACTGCTTCAGCATGTTTTTTAAACTGCCGCAGGCTAGTAAGAACTTTGAGGATTTTGGCAATCATCGATCTGCGGATGCAGCGCGTGCGCGGCTGAGTACCAACGATTAAGCGATCGCCTACTTTTAATTTGTGTCCTGTTACTACCGCTGAGACTAAATCCACTTCACCTTCTGCTGGCATATAGTAAATCAACATCCGTGTCCGGTCGTTCCACAATTCACTCAGTTTGCGTCCCAACCACGGGTGATTTTCATCAATATGTTCTTCGTGAATCGGCCAAGTTTGCTGAAACAGCTTGATTTGTCCGATGGCTTGGCTTCCCAATGCTGCAAACGTAAATACAGGTGCTGCCAATCCAGCAACACTCATAGTCAAATGGTCTGACACCGCATGATCCAGACGTTCTCCTAAGCTGGTGTTAAAGAAGCGGTTGATAATCCGAATGCGGGGATTGAGCACCCGCGCTTGCATCATAATTCGCAAATTGAGTGCATCGTCACCCCCAGCGATTACAAGGGTGTGCGCCTGCTGAATGCCAGCTGCTTTCAGGGTACTGGCTGCGTGCAGATCGCCGACAATTACATCTCCTGCTCGTTCGCCTGGAATTGGTTGATAATGAATGCCGACGACTAATGCCCCCTGCTGTCTCAGCAAACGAAAGACTTTATATCCAGTGCGTCCTAAACCACAGACAATGATTCGAGGTTTCATGAATCAGCAGCATGATGTGCAGAAAAAGCTGCATGGTTAAATAAAAATACTAATTTAAATTCTTGCCTGATTCTCAAGAGTAGAACTGTAGCTGAAAACACGATAAATAGAAGTCATTAGTCATTAGTCATTAGTCCTTCGTCATTTGTCATTGATTGGTTGTAACAATCAAGTACTAACTACTAACTACTAACCACTAACCACTAACCACTAACCAATGACCAATGACCAATGACACTTAAATTTCTGGATCGACCAAGCGAGTAGTGGGACGACTCTGATATAAATCTTGTACAACCTGTATAACGCAGGTAACGGCGACAAAACCAATGACTGCAACAGGTAACAAATCTTTGCCGAATATAGCGATCGCAATTACAGCTACTGTCGTCCCAACCCGATACTTAGAACGAATTTTGCAATAGCGGATAACGCCAAGCCGATGGAGAATACCTAAAGCTAGGTAGCATAAAGCTATAGAACCACAGAGCAGCCATCGCCCAGCATCTGATAATGCTACTGTTTGCTCGCTCAATAATACTTCTTCTACACCAACTCCAGCACCAGCAATACCGATTACTAAAGGTAAATGGGTGTAAAGCCAAGTGGCGACAGTACTGACTTTTCCTTCTGCCCGCGCTTTTTGAATAGGTGTACCACCGAGGTTGTCAAAATAAACCCACCACAAGCTAAAAGCGATAACCAGACCAAAGACGGCAGCAATAACGCTGAAAACATCCCATTTTTGTTCAGAGACACCATCAACCACCGCAATAATTGCTTCACCCAAGACAATAATCGTAAATAGCCCGAAACGTTCCGGCAAGTGGGAAGCGTGGGGAAGTAGATTGAGTTGAAACTTTGTGGCTGTGAAGGGTGTAACTAGGTCAATGATAATTCCCACACTCCAAAGAACAAATCGCCAAGGTGCGCTTACAAATGCTGATATTAGCCAGAATACGGCAGCGATCGCAAAACCAGTTGCATAACGTGTTGTCAGTGGACGCGCTGAGGGAATGTGTATACCAGCACGGATATATTCTACGATCAGCACAGCCCGACCAAGAGCATAAGAAAGGGCAAACCCAGGCGCATTTTCATCCAAGCCGTGGTGAATGTTTACAGCCAGCGCCGCCGCCGTCAGCATTTGTAAAGCAACCAGCAGTCGCCGTCCGATGTCATCGCTATCGAAGCGGTTCGCATACATGGTTGTACCAATCCACGACCACCACACGGGTATAAACAGAAATACAAAACCTAAATAGCCTGATAGCGAAACGTCTTCCTCCAGATTGTGGGCGAGTTGAGAAACCGCAACTACAAACACCAAATCATAAAACAGTTCTAACCAAGTGGCGTGTCGATGTTCTTCGCTGTCTTCACCAATGCGTAGGCGTGGTGGTTGGAGAAAGTTTTTCATCTGATTTAATTGTTAATTATTAATTGTTTTTTACCATCAGCGATTAGCTATTAGCCAGACACAATAATCTGCCACATACTTGCTCCTAACCCTATAGCTGCAAGGTGTTGCCACAGCAGTATACTTAGTGGTTGCCGAGCAATTTTTTGCGTTAGTACTATCGATAACAAAACTGAAAAAATTAACGTTGTTCCCTGTAAAAAAGCAATCACAGCTGGATGAGCCACCAATACAGGTAATTGTCCAACATTCAAACCAAAGGTAGCAAAAAATACTGGTAAAATCCGTCCTCCTTCTCCCAAACCCAAGCGCAGATAATGAGCCAAGTTACCTCCCAGTACCAAAGGTAAGTACCCATAGGCAAGCTCTACAAAAGGTCGCGGCTTGATGCGATTTGGGATTTTAACCGCAGAGGACGCAGAACAGATGTAATTATTCAACCAACAATAAACCTTTATTAATCCGTATCCTACAAAAGGAATAGCTACTGGAATCAGCAAAGCTAGCAGTGATAATCCCAAATGAGGTACAAACTGGGTTAAATCTATTTGCAATCCCAACCAAGATTGCAACTCCGGCAAGCGATGCAAATATACTCCACCCAACAGTAAAAACAACAAAGCAACTTCATAACTGTGGGGTACATGAGTTGTCCACAGTTCTATACCAGGAGGACGTAAATTAAACTCAACAGAACGGTGAGGACAGGCTTTTAAACAAGTCATGCATAACACGCAGTCTCTGTTGTCTTCCAACTGTGCGGGGTGAGAATACAACGGACATCCGTTAGTTTCCATACCTTCGCCTTTTTGCGGCCCGCCTTTGTAGCACTGATAGGTGGTGCAAGTCGCAGAACAAATACCCTGTTGTGCCCGTAGTTCTGTCATTGAGAGTTTGGCAAATAAACCATTCATTCCACCAATCGGACACAGATACCGACACCAAAACCGCCGCTCAAAAATGGCAGAAAAAATCATTGCCCCAGCAGTAATTAGCAGCAACAAACAAGCGGAAAGATAAGCTGTATTTTCTAAATGCCAAAGTTCTTCCCACAGGAAAATTAGGGTAAACATCCCAAACAAAAACCATCCACCCCATTTTTCCGCTTCTTCTCGGGGCCAGCGCTTTAGTTTTCTGGGAAACAACCATGTTGATAACTTTTGCGTGATTTCCCCGTAAATCATAAAAGGACAAACAGCGCACCAGATCCGACCGAGAAAGGGGAACAGGAAAAGAAATACAGGCCACCACCAAGCCCAAAACATATTTAAAGCAAAATTGCGATCGCGTGTTTGCGGCCCGATAAATAACACCGCCACAATAAAAGCAAAACCAGCAACAGTAAAACCATAATTAATGCGATCGGGCCACCACGGACTACGCAGAAACTTCCGCAAACCGGGATACGCATTTAAAAGATTCACCCGAAATCGCTTTTTCTTAGTTTCCGCTGACCAGAAAATTTCTTCTGTTAACTCCTTCGCCTCTCCCGCTTGCACAATTGCCCGTTCCACCAAATTTTGCAACTCTTTCAAATTGCCGGGGAAATCATAGGACTGCAAGCGGCGTAAAGCTTCTGGAGTTATTCGCGGTTTGGCAATACCTCTAGAGCGAGTGTAGAGACTGATGTAATATTCGACCTGGGCTTGAATGTCAGTTTTCCGCACCCGTAGCGGTGGTACTTTGATGATCCTACCAATACAGCGTTCGATTTGTGGCTGAGCTTTTTCCGCAACTATCATAATGCGAGCGCGACTGGTGCGGGGTTCGGCGGGTGGTTCTCCAGAGCGAGTGACAGGAATATACGTATTGTCTTGTAGTAATTTTTTTACTTGCGGCAACAACTCTGGCGGAATTTCTTGGATGTTGTTGAGAACAAGAGTACCTTCCCCCAACCATTCCAAAAGTCCGGGTTTGCCGCCAGCACGCCCAAACAATTCAGCACCGCTGGTTTGGAGAATACCGCAGTTAATTTTGATGATTGGTTCTCGCCGCTGTTTAGAACCAAAATGAATGAGAGCAGCAATATTGTCTTTTCCTAACCCTGGTTCGCCAAAAATTAATACAGACTTGCGATCGCCAGCAGCTTCCCGAATTTGTTCGCGCAGACGCACCGCGTAGCGACTTGTCCCCACAATTCCCCGTACTGCTTTGGTAACTAAATATGGTCGTAATGCCAAAGAGCGTTCTTGCTCGTAGTTCAAAGCGGATGCTAGCTGTGCCAATTCTTGAGCCAGCATCCGAGAGACAACCTGAGCAATTTCGGGATACTTGTCAATTACTTCTCGAAATTTTGCAGCAGGTACAACCCAGAAGCGACATTCTGTCACAGTCGTAATTGTGCGCTGAGCTAATTCAGCTAACAGTATTTCTTGTAAGTGAATAACTGCTCCAGGCAGAAAACCAACAGCTAAACTTGGGTTACTTTTATTGCTGCACTCACTTTCGAGCTTACCTTCCAGGAGAATATAAAGCGCTTCTGGAGGAGTGCCTTCACTAGCGAGAGTGTGGTTTGCTGGGAAAACTTTTTCTTCGAGAACTTGGGCGATCGCACTTAAGGGTTCAGGTGACAGAATTCCTAAAGCCGTGCGTTCTTGTAGCCATATCACTGTTTCTTGTGATGTCATAGTGGCTTCTCCCATTTAGAGGAAGTCTGAGAAGTATCAGATATTTGCTTTGATCCCCCCTAGCCCCCCTTAAAAAGGGGGAACAATTTTAATTGAAAGTCCCCCTTTTTAAGGGGGATTTAGGGGGATCTCCAACCGCCTGATTTGTTACCAGGAACTTTTCAGACATCTTCTCAGCACTGCTGTATTACAAGCATTATCTCTTTGACCTGGCACCTTGTAACATGTTCGATTGTCCAAAAAATCAGCTTTAAGCTTGGATGTTGGAGTGTAAAGCTAGAAGTTTCTTGTTTGAAGTGAGAAGTTTCTCGTTTGAAGTGAGAAGTTTCTTGTTTGAAGTGAGAAGTTTCTCGTTTGAAGTTAGAAATTTCTTGTTTGACGTGAGAAGTTTCTTGTTTTGAGCTAGAAATTTCTCGTTCTGAGTAAGAACTTTCTCGTTTGAAGTGAGAAATTTCTTGTTTGAAGTGAGAAGTTTCGAGTTCTAATGTAGCTGGTTGCCAGTCTCTGGCTGGGAACCCAATTCTAGAGGCTCTGTCTCTACTATCCTCACTGGAGGTAGAACCTCCTAGTCGTGCATTCCCTGGCTTGAGCCGGGGAACGAGAACTGCTGAAAGATACCAGTTTGACAGAATTTTGACAAAAAAGGAATTATTGACGCAATTGCAAACAGAAATAGAAGCTGATACGAATTTAAGCCAAGAAGATAAAGCTGAGGCATTAGAACAAGTCAAAACTTTAGCAGAAGCTGGGAAAAATCCTCAAGAAGGGGCGATGCAAAAGGCAGCGAAAACAGCAATGAATGGCTCAACTTCTTTGTGTCTTAGTGTCTTGGTGGTTCAAAAATTATTTTTTCACAAGACACAAAGATACCAAATTTTGTAGTAGCACGTCTGTCCCAAAATTCGCAGGAACTTCCGCACCCGCTAGTTTAATACGTTGGTTATCCAGCAGTTTTTGCACTTCGGGTGATATTCCCAAAGCCGTCATCCGATTATTAAGACTGCGATTGAAAGTATAGAAGACAAAAATATTGAAAAGTGCGATCGCTTATTCCCTGAACTGCCCTAGCAATAATTAGCCATCTTAAGCTAGGAAAAACGCTATTCCCAAATTTTACTGGAACTTGTTCTTTACATATATTAGCCAAATTGTCAATACTATAGTTGCTATCGATGGTATAGTTGCAAAAAGCAGAGAAAAATACTTGCAGTCACAATATACAAATGTTTTTTATTATTTATGAGTTTTGAAGATCTTCCTAATCTTTGGGTACCATTGGCACTTTTAGGTTTAATTATCATGGCTGCTGTGTTTTTCAGTCGCAGCAGTTAAAGATACAGTTAAGTTGCTATTTATTACGTCATTTGATGCGTACGAGCAGTTATTATTAGGCTTTGTCTTTCTTATAGTCCTTACTATCAAGCAAAAAGCTAATGAAGTTTGTTCATAACAAATTAAGAGAAAATTCCTACTCCCTTTGCTTTCTGCCAACTGATACCGAGTTGCAATCAAAGATAGTAAGTCTCGAATGTGGGGAGATGGGAGGGTGGGGGATTGGGGATTGGGGATCGGGCAAAAATAAGTCAAAAGCATGCCCTCGAGCGCAGCGAAGGGTTAAAAGCTAAAAGTAAAAAGAAAGAATTTTTTCTTTTACCTTTTTACTTTTTACTTCTCCAGTTCCTTTGCCCCTTGCCCTTTGCCCCATGCCCGATGCCCTTTGCCCCTTGCATCATGTCTCCTGCCTTCTTTCTTGACAAATGACTAATTTCTCCTTTTGAGGGGTACAATAAATGCCGATTGTCTTCCAAATTTTGAAAGCTTCATGATCTCCAGTAACGACTTTCGACCTGGTGTCTCAATTGTTTTAGATGGATCTGTGTGGCGCGTAGTGGAATTCCTCCATGTGAAGCCGGGAAAAGGCTCAGCGTTTGTGCGGACAAAATTGAAAAATGTCCAGACTGGCAACACAGTAGAAAGAACATTCCGGGCGGGGGAAACTGTACCGCAAGCTACTCTAGAAAAAAGCACCATGCAACATACCTATAAAGACGGTGAGGAATACGTCTTTATGGATATGGAAACCTACGAAGAAGGCAGATTAAGTGCAGCTCAAATTGGCGATCGCGTCAAATACCTTAAAGAAGGTATGGAAGCCAACGTCGTTCGCTGGGGCGACCAAGTGCTAGAAGTGGAACTGCCCAACTCTGTTGTCTTAGAAGTGGTGCAAACAGATCCTGGTGTCAAAGGTGACACTGCTACGGGTGGTAGTAAACCTGCAACGCTAGAAACTGGCGCAGTTGTAATGGTTCCTCTGTTTATTACCCAAGGGGAACGTATCCGCATTGACACCCGTAATGATACATATCTTGGCAGGGAGTAAGTTTTAACTCAGCAAAGATGGAAATCTTGATTTCCATCCCAACCGGGGATTTCCATCCCTGCCCCACTTAAATATTTAAATTTACCGAAACTTTGCCGAAACTTTACCAATAGGTGTATCTAATATCCGTTCTCAATTATGAGGTAATCAAAGCTGTGCCGTTGGACTTTAATGAAATTCGCCAGTTGTTGACAACAATTGCACAAACAGACATTACAGAAGTAACGCTTAAAAGCGACGATTTTGAAATCACAGTACGTAAAGCTGTTAGCACCACTCCAGGAACATTACCAGCAACCGGAGGAACACCCAGTGCGGTCGTTGATTCAGGGTTGACATCATTTGCACCAATAGCGCCGCCAGTAGTATCTACTCCCAGACATGAAATCACTGTCGATCGCCCTGTGGAAGTACCGATCGCCGCAGGGGTACACTCAAGCGTGACTCCCTCACCGCTTGAGCACAAAAAATTTATAGAAGTAACCTCCCCAATGGTGGGAACCTTTTATCGCGCCCCAGCCCCGAGTGAACCGTCTTTTGTGGAGGTGGGCGATCGCATCCGTAGTGGTCAAACAGTGTGTATCATTGAAGCCATGAAGCTGATGAATGAAATCGAAGCCGAAGTATCAGGGCAGGTGATGGAAATTCTCGTTCAAAATGGCGAACCTGTAGAATATGGTCAACCTTTGATGCGAATTAATCCAGATTAAGTATTAATCTATATAACTAATGTCTAAATTTTTAAAATTTCTCAGTTCAGTTCTTCCGGGACAATCCTGATGAAACAAACGTTGCCTGTACCGCCAGAAGTTGTGCAACAAGTAGCTGAATACTTCAGCCTGTTGAGTGAACCGATGCGCCTGCGGTTGTTGCATTTATTGCGGGATGAAGAAAAATGCGTGCAAGAATTGGTAGAGGCAACCCAGACGTCTCAAGCAAATGTGTCCAAGCACTTAAAAGTAATGTGGCAAGCGGGAATTCTCAGTCGCCGCAGCGAAGGGACTTGCGCCTACTACCGGGTGGAAGATGACATGATTTTTGAATTATGTAACCGAGTTTGCGATCGCCTTGCCAGTAGATTAGAACAACAAGCCCGCAATTTTCGTGTGTTGAATGGTAAATCGTGAATCACAGTCATTAGTCCTTTGTCATTTGTTCTTCAACTAATGACTAATGACTAATGGCTAATGACTAAGGTTGAAAATTTTCATTAAAGCTTTTACGTGTGAGTGGCTGTTCTAATTCCAAACCTTCGCCACCCAAAACTTCTAAGGGTTTCCCATCTACATTAATATACACCTGGGCATTGGGATTTAAACTCGTGGCAGTATAGACAACCTGGCCTACACGTCCTTGCATTGAAGCGCTTCCTCCGCCACTGGTAAATTCTCCAGATAAATTAACACGCACACTATTATCTTGAGCTTCTATACCTAGTAATTTTGTTCCTTGTGGAATTGTGCTGGAACCACTTCCTTCTGTTGGCCCTTCTAACAAGCGTTGGAATGCTGCTGCTAAAAATTGGTTGGGCTGATTACGTTGTGCTTGAACTTGAACTGATTGGGGAACCAGCTTAAAACTTGTGCCAGTATCTTGCAGCCAATAGACTTCAGCCATTTGTTCATTCCCTACCTGTGGGTTACTCGGCTGAACACGGTTTGGTTGGACTGAGTTCTGGGTGGAATTCCAAGTTAACCAACCCACCCCACCTCCTACCACCACAACTGCTGCTGAGATAGCTGCAATTACACCCGAAGAAACCCGCTTAGATCCTTGTTGCTGACTCATATCAATAAACCTTCCTTATCCCTGAGATAATAATAATATTTGTGCGAGAACAGGTCTGTCTAACGACGCTACCTAAGAACGACGAGTTTCTAAAAATTTAGAAGATGGCTCTAGTCTTAAAAATGCCGCAATTTCTAATTTCCCTGGTTTCATCTCCAATTTTAGAATTCGCATTTGTAATCCGTCACCTTCCAAATTACGTAGATCCAATTGCTGATTTATATCACTAAGTACAAAATTGATAAAATCAGGTGGAAATTCTACCCCATCTATTGACACTACTGGGTCAATTAGTTGAACTTGTCTACCACCAACTATACCCAATCCAGCATTGACTTGGACTAACAGAGGTTTTTCCTGTCCTTGATTGTGTAATTCTACTTGGAAAAAAAACCGATTATTGGCTAAAAATTCTACTTTAGGATTGACTAACTTAGCAGCAACCGAAGATTGAGATTTAGAAGAACCCCCTTGATTAAACTTTCCCAAACTATTGATAAATTCCGGTGACTGTAAAAGTTTGTTGATATCTTGCTCAGTTAAAACTAAACGCACTCCAGCCTGTAACGGTTGTTTTAATTTAGGTAATTTTTGCCTAATACTACTTGGGTCAAATTCAATTTCATCGGTTTCCAATTCTAAAACTGCAATGCGGAGATCTTGTTGTTTTAATTGCAAAGAACGTCCTGCTATTTGTACTTTTTCTACCTTACCTTGCAGCAATTGATGGCTAGGAACATTGTCAACTCGCACTTGTAGTTGTTCTACTCCAGCAAACTGTGAACGGATGGCATTTTCAGCAGTCTGATCGATTACTAGTCCGACAGGGACAACTAAACCCAGCAAGCCAGATATGAGGATTGTTAGAAATTCCATTTTAAATAGAAGTTAGGAGGAAGAAGGCATGGGAATAGGTACAGGGGACAGGGGACAGGGGATAGGGGACTGGGTTATTCCCAATACCCGATCCCCAATCCCCGATCCCCTATCCTCTATTCCCCATTCCCTGTTGCTTGAGAGATCCACCCTTTAAGAGTAGATACAACTTCAGTAATCGGAATTTCCTGAGTATTACGGCTTTGCCGTTCAACTACTTCGATTTTGCCATTAGCGATCGCTCGTCCGGTGACAATTCTGTAGGGTATGCCGATCAAATCTGCATCTTTGAATTTTACTCCTGCCCGTTCGTTGCGGTCATCAAGTAGGGTTTCAATTCCGGCTTGGTTGAGTTCTGTATAAAGTTTTTCAGCGATTTCCACTTGTTGAGCGTCGTTAATGTTAGGAATCGTCACAATGGCGTGATAGGGTGCGATCGCCACAGGCCAAATAATCCCATCTTTATCGTAGGATTGCTCTACCGCTGCTTGTGCCAGTCGCGAAACTCCCACACCATAACAACCCATGATTAAAGGTTTTTCTTCACCTTGTTCGTTGGTGTAAGTTGCTCCCATCGCTTGGGAATACTTCGTACCTAACTGGAAGATATGACCTACTTCAATTCCACGAGCACTTTTTAAAGTTTGTTCTGGGTTATGCATGGCGCGATCGCCTGGTCTCGCTTTGCGTATATCCACTGTTAACTTTGGTAAGCTAAATTGCTCCTCCCAATTGGCACCAACTACGTGATAGCCAGATTCATTCGCACCCGTCACAAAGTTTTTTAAATCAACTGCGGTTTTATCTACCAAGCGCAAAAACTTCGGATGGAATTGGTTTTCTCCCTGCTGGCGTTGAATGTAATCATCTGCAATATCAGGCGCAATGTAACCCAAAGGTAAAGATTTAGCTGTCCATTTTTTCTGTGCATCTGCATCTGGCACTGCTAACTTGAGAATCGTCTTCGCACCATATTGTGAAGCTAGTTTTGTCAATTCATTTTGCAACTTGATTTCGTTAACTTCCTGATCGCCTCGAATACTTACCAGTACCAGTACTGTCATGCCGTTATCATAAACTGCCTCGTAGAGGACGTTTTTCACAACTTGGGTGGGGGAACATTTCAAGAAATCACAGAGTTTTTCAATTGTCTCGGTTCCCGGAGTCTCTCGTTTTTCATAGGTTGTAAACGAGGAAGGTTCGGCATCAGCGGGTAAAGATACAGCTTTTTCCACATTGGCGGCGTATTGTCCATCTTCGGTGTAGAGAACTTCATCTTCACCAGCTTCCGCCAGTACCATAAATTCTGTCGAACCAGAACCGCCGATTGCACCAGAATCAGCTTCGACAGCACGAAAAGCCAAACCAGAGCGCCGCAGCATATTGCTGTAGGCTTGGTACATATCCTGATAAGTTTTTTTCAGGCTTTCTTCATCGGCATTGAAAGAGTAGCCATCCTTCATAATGAATTCTCGTCCGCGCATCAAACCAAAGCGGGGACGAATTTCATCACGGAACTTGGTTTGAATTTGGTAGAGGTGCAACGGCAGTTGACGGTAAGAGCGAATCATATCACGAGCGATCGTGGTGATGACTTCCTCGTGAGTCGGCCCCAATGCTAATTCTTGTTCGCGGCGATCGATGAGGGCAAACATTATACCCTCAGCTTTTGTATAAGTATCCCATCTGCCAGATTCGCGCCATAAATCCGCTGGCTGTAATTGAGGTAAGAGACATTCTTGGGCACCAGTGGCGTTCATTTCTTCCCGGACAATCTGGGAGACTTTTTGCAATACCCGCCACATCAGCGGGAGATAAGCGTATATACCGCTACCGATGCGACGAATATAACCTGCACGGAGTAATAATTTATGGCTGGGAATTTCGGCATCGGCCGGATCGTCCCGAAGTGTGACAAATAACATTTGTGACAGTCGCATCGTTCGTCCCTTTTTCAGTGTTGCTAATCTCTAACTTAGTTAAAGTCTAAATATTCACTCGCCACTTCTGGAGAAAATTACCTTGCCTGATTTGCTGAATCAAGCACAACCACCCCTGGAGTTTATCTCACCAAAGTTTAACCCCTTGGTTTTACAAGTCATTCAGCTAGGGCTACCCAGCTGGTTACATTGGAAAGCAGCGATTAGCCAAATTGAAGCAGACAACGTAGACATTTTGGTAGATCTCTATCGTCAGTTTCAAGAGGGAAAAATTCGTTTTTTGATCGCATTTCGCCATCCTCAAGCTACAGATCCGCTTTGCTTGGGCTACTTGCTTTCTCAACTCGTGCCAAGAGTAGCACGGCAGCAGGGAGTATCGCTACAGCGTCCAATTCATGCCCATTTTATCTACGATCGCGGTATTCCTTTGTGGGCTGGTGCTTACGTTGGCTGGATCGCTTCTAATTTGGGTGCTACACCAATCCAAAGGGGTAAGGCAGACTGGACGGGTTTGCGATCGGCGCGTGAGTTGTTTGCCAATGGACGCTTCCCGATGGCCGCAGCACCAGAAGGTGTCACTAACGGACTTTCGGAGATTGTTAACCCACTCGAACCTGGGATCGCCCAATTTGGCTTTTGGTGCGCTGAAGACTTGCACAAAGCTGGACGAGATGAACAGGTTTTAATTTTACCAATCGGAATTCAATATAGTTACGTTGAATCTCCTTGGAGTGCGATCGCTAATTTGTTAAGTGAATTAGAAGCCGATAGTGGTTTACCAGTT
The DNA here is from genome assembly GCF_000517105.1 of Fischerella sp. PCC 9605. GTDB lineage: Bacteria > Cyanobacteriota > Cyanobacteriia > Cyanobacteriales > Nostocaceae > PCC9605. The sequence goes on from NZ_KI912148.1 coordinate 1,308,627, forward strand.
GTAGAGACGCGCCATGGCGCGTCTCTACAAGAGTCCTTGTATCCTCGCTTATTGCGTTTGGCAGAACGCTTGCTATCCTTAATGGAACAGTTTTATACGCGGTTTTATCATCAAAAACTGCCAGTTGTAGAGACGCGAAATTTCGCGTCTCTACAAACCGAAGATGTGAATGAGATAATAGGTGCTCGTTTACAGGTACTTTTGGATGTAGTTTTACAAGTAGCAGAGCAGTATTTTTACTTGCAACCTAAAGGAAATTTTAATGACCGCTGTCGCCGAGTAGAACAGGCAGGCTGGAATTATATTTTTAGAGAAGATTTTAAAGATATTAAAGCACTATCACTTTTAGAAAGAGCGTTAGGCGATCGCATTGCCGAAGAAGCAAATTTACGGATGTGGCACATGCGGTTAGTAGAAAGTTTAGTTGCTGTCACAGGCAGTTACGTGCGTGAAAAACCTACTGCCGAAAGGTTTGCCGAAACAACTTTGTTGATATCGGATGTGGTAACTCGGATTAAAGGTGGCAACCCATTTCAGCGTCCACTATTGGGTAAGCAACGGGCGAAAATAATTGTAGGTGAACCGCTATCTGTTTCAGAACGTTATCCAGTTTATAAAGCGAGTCGTCATGGTGCTAGGCAAGCCGTTGCTGACTTGACGAAAGACTTGCAGCAGGCAATGGAAAGTTTAGTTGTGAAGGGAGGGTGAGGCTGGCAATCGCGTTCCTTTTCACTTCATCAATCCTACTGCATCTTTTGGGGAAAAACCTTAGATAAATCCAGAACTAAATCAGGAAAACAAGGTAAATTAACTGATTCATTGGGCAGAAAAATTACCTTTTTGCGATAACCAAATTTACCTTGCAAATCTTGATAAGGTTCGCTGTAATATTCTAGATAATTTGCTACTAAATTAAATATCCAGTAATCAGCAATACCTGCTTCTGCATAAAGTGGTAATTTAACCTCTTGGTCATATTTCAAAGAGAAATCAGCTATCTCAATTAAAAGTAAAATATCAGATGGACAGGGATGAGCGCTGAGATAATCATCAGCGCGATTTTGGAGAATTGCTACATCGGGTTCAGGTTCGCTATCTGTGGATATAATCACAGGATCTTGACTTTGTAAAGTAGCACGAGTACTAAGCAGTATTGATAATTCTCTTATCAACCGTCTATTCAAAGTTGAATGTGCTTTTCCTTTGGCTACCATGTAGATAATTTCTCCTTTAATTAGCTCAACTCGGTCATCTTCACTGAAGAATCCGAGTTCTGCTAAACGGTCGTATTCAGTTATAGTAAAGCGTTTGGCGGTGGTTATAGTCATAACATTTAAGGGAGTGTGGATATATTTGAATTTTAATATTTGACACCAAAAAGAGTGGTGTGGTAAGCAACCAAGACTGAGGTATACAGACGATGGATATTTTCAAAATCACCGAACGCTCTTTTGCTATGGACGATGAGGTTTGGGCACATCACGCTAATCCTTGGAGCGTCTGGACGCGTTACACCACCCTACCTCTCATTATTATCGCTATCTGGTCTCGTGTCTGGCTTGGCTGGTGGTTTATTTTACCACTGGCTGCGGCGTTGCTTTGGACGTGGTATAATCCACGCATTTTCCCGAAGCCTGACACGACTAATAATTGGGCTTCTAAAGCTACCTTTGGCGAACGAGTTTGGCTAAACCGCGACAAAGTTGCGATTCCCCAACATCACAAAGTTGTGCCACACGTTCTCACCATAGTGTCTATCATTGGTATGGTATTTGTAATTTGGGGTGTCGCGGTTCTGGCAATCTGGCCAACCCTATTTGGTACGGCGTTGGTCTATTTGGGCAAGCTTTGGTTTTGCGATCGCATGGTTTGGCTTTACGAAGATATGAAGGACGCCGATCCACAATATCAAAGTTGGCTGTACTAGGAAAAACAAACTTTATCTTATGGGTTAACATTAATCCGCCCGTTACATACTAACTTCCCTGGAATCAGGTTGAACTGTTGGATATCAACATCTGTTCCCAAATTTAGATAGTGTCCATTATTGCTTTCTAGCAGTATTCCCATATTGTTTTTAACTTCTATTTGTGCTAATTGTAACTCATGACTGCTCAGTAAGTTTAAGTCCGCGCAAATTTCTAGGAGAGTAGAACTACTTTGAGCGGATGATGAGGCGTAAAGTTTTACCTTACTGTTGTCAAGAATTATTTTTTGCCAAATAATTGACTTGGATTTTGCGCACTGTTCTGGTAAAAGTTTATCCAGTACATCATTTAGAGCTGTTGATAGTAGAGTAGATGAAATAGAGGCATTGAGATCCTCCTCCTCCACAATTAGTTCGCCAACTACTGGTACTGTTTCTAACAGTCGCAGTGGTTTACCCTTGAGTACTGAGCCAATATTAATGCGGATATTTTCTGCTACAAGTTGAATTTGCGTAAGATGGAGACCTTGATAAACAGCATGACTAGCGAAAATCGATACCAAAGGGATGCAACCAGACAAAAGCTGGCGATCGCTGGCTTTGATTTCTACTTCCAACTGAGATATTTGGCTGACTTGCGATCTCAACCATAACTTGAGTGCTTTCGTCAGCACATTTGTAATTATGCGAATTTTCTTGTTAGAATTCTGGGTCTCTAAATAATTTTGTGCCATCTACCGACTCTATTTATTTATGAATATTACTTACAAATCTACAAGCATTTAAACAAGTCTTAACTGTATCATTTGCGGCTATTAACTACAAACCGCAAAGGTACAATTGTGCGTACCTTTAATATGTTGCAATATTTACTGAAGAAGCAGTAATTCCCACATGGAGGAAAGATTACAAAAAGTTTTATCTCAATGGGGTGTAGCTTCCCGTCGTCAAGCCGAAGAAATGATTAGGCGATCGCGTGTGCGAGTCAATGGCGACTTGGCCCATTTAGGTCAAAAAGTTGATCCCCAAAGAGACACAATTACAGTGGACGATAAGCGAGTGTCAGCTGTAGAACGTCCAGACTTAGTATATCTTTTACTACACAAAGGGGTAGGTATAGTCTCCACTTGCCACGATCCCCAAGGAAGAAAAACAGTTCTGGATTTGTTACCAGCCCAATTGCGTTCTGGCCAAGGTATTCATCCTGTTGGTCGTTTGGATGCAGATTCTACAGGGGCATTAATACTTACCAACGATGGGGAACTAACATACTGGCTTACCCATCCACGCCACAGTATCCCGAAGACATATCGTGTTTTGGTAGAAGGACATCCACCGGAATCTGTGCTACGCATGTGGCGTCAAGGTGTGCTTTTGGATGAAAAAAAAACACGCCCAGCACAAGTACAAATCATAGACAAGTTTGCTTCTGCCACTTGTTTAGAAATCATTTTAAAGGAGGGAAGAAATCGCCAGATTCGCCGTGTAGCCCAACAGTTGGGATACCCGGTACTGAAACTGCATCGTACCGCCATAGGTTCTATACAGCTACAAGCGCCTGGAGGAAGGTGCTTGCGTGAGGGTGAATATCGTCATCTAGAAGAGAGTGAAATTCGCTTTTTACAAAAACTTAAAGCAGATTCCCATTAACGATTTCGCTGGATTTGAGGAGTGTGAATAAGATATGAATTGGCTAAAAAGGAAAAACAAGCGCGAGTCAACATATTCATTAGAACAACAGCGAGCCGAAAAGTTAGCAACAATGGGTGCACAACTTAGCTCCTCGCGTCAAGAAAAAGGTCTGTCATTAGAGGAAATGGTCGTATTGACCAGAATCCCCCGACGACTATTGCAGGCAATTGAAGGAGGTAATTTAGAAGAACTGCCAGAACCAGTCTACATTCAGGGTTTGATCCGGCAATTTGCCGACGCTTTGGGCTTTAATGGCGCTGAATTTGCGAGTAGCTTTCCCATTGGCAACAATCGAGTCATCCTCAAACCTAGTTGGAAGCACACCCGATTCGGTGAATTACGTCCAATTCATCTGTATTTACTCTATATATTTATAATTTTGTGTTCTGTTGGTGGCTTGTCTCAATTCTTGAATGCTAGCGCTTTGCAAACAGCAAACAATCATCAAAACCAGCCAAAACTAAATGAAGAGACTGCTATTCAATCCCAAAAGTTTCAAACCGTCAGTGACACTGTTAGCAGCATAAAAAACAGTCAACAGGTGCAAATTGGTTTAACCTTGACGGAGAAATCTTGGATTCAGGTAGTAGTTGATGGCAAAGTCGAGTATGAGGGCGAACTCCCAGAAGGAACTCATCGTATTTGGAAAGCTCAAGAGCAACTAACAGTAAGAACCGACAATGCTGGCGGTGTGCTGGTAAGTGTCAATCAAGAGAAAGCCAAGCAACTGGGAGAACCAGGAAAACAAAAAGAAGTAACGATCGCAGCTAATACTGGATTGTAGTCAGTCATTGGTCATTGGTCATTGGTCATCAGCTTTTGACAAATGACAAATGACAAATTATTGATATGAAAAAGCTCCTGCTTTTACACAGGAGCTTGTTATCTATCCGATTATCAGTGATGAAAGAAACCTTGTAACCTAGTCGAGGTCGTTCATGAACAACACTGGCTCAGTTTCACGGTCAATACCTTTTTCAAAGCCAGCAGCAGCAGCACGAGCACGTCCTGCGTGCCACAAGTGACCAACTAGGAAGAAGAATGCTAAAACGAAGTGAGAAGTTGACAACCAAGCACGGGGGTTGACATAGTTGAAGGAGTTAGGCTCGGTGATCACACCACCCACGGAGTTGAGAGAACCGTTGGGAGCGTGGGTCATGTACTCAGATGCGCGACGAATTTGCCAAGGCTGAACGTCGTTCTTGATTTTGTCGAGATCCAGACCGTTGGGGCCGCGCAGAGGCTCTAACCAAGGGCCGCGGAAATCCCAGAAGCGCATGGTTTCACCACCGAAGATGATTTCACCAGAAGGTGAGCGCATCAGGTATTTACCTAAGCCCGTAGGACCTTGAGCGGATGCAACGTTAGCACCGAGTTTTTGGTCACGAACCAAGAAGATGAAAGACTGAGCTTGGGAAGCTTCGGCGTTGGTTGGGCCGTAAAATTCGCTGGGGTAAGCGGTGTTGTTGAACCAAACAAAGCAAGAAGCAATGAAGCCCATCAGAGACAGCGCGCCCAAGCTGTAGGAGAGGTAAGCCTCACCAGACCAGATGAAAGCGCGACGTGCCCAAGCAAAAGGCTTGGTGAGAATGTGGAAAATACCACCAAAAATACAGATTAAGCCAACCCAGATGTGACCGCCGATGATGTCTTCCATGTTATCTACACCGACGATCCAGCCGTCGCCACCGAAGGGAGATTTGAGTAGATAACCAAAGATGACCGCTGGATTCAATGTCGGGTTAGTAATGACGCGAACATCACCACCACCAGGTGCCCAGGTGTCATACACGCCACCGAAGAACATCGCCTTCAGCACCAACAAAAAGGCACCAACTCCCAATATGATCAGGTGGAAGCCGATGATGTTGGTCATCTTATTTTTGTCTCTCCAGTCATAGCCAAAGAAGGAAGAGTAATCTTCTAAGACTTCTGGACCGCGGATAGCATGATAGATTCCGCCAAAACCCAAGACGGCAGAGGAGATTAGATGCAGTACACCGACGACAAAGTAGGGATAGGTGTCTACAATTTCACCGCCAGGGCCGACTCCCCATCCGAGAGTTGCTAAGTGGGGTAGCAGGATAAAGCCTTGTTCGTATAAGGGCTTTTCGGGAACGAAGTGAGCGACCTCAAACAAGGTCATCGCTCCAGCCCAAAAGACGATCAAGCCAGCATGGGCTACGTGCGCGCCCAGCAATTTACCGGAGAGGTTGATGAGACGGGCGTTACCAGCCCACCAGGCAAACCCGGTGGAATCTTGGTCGCGTCCTGCTCCCATTACGCCAGGTCGATTAGAGAGCGTTACCACGAGGTAATACCTCCTCAGGGAATACAAATTTCTCGTGTGGCTGATCTTGAGGAGCCATCCAAGCCCGGATACCCTCGTTCAGCAAAATGTTTTTGGTATAGAAAGTTTCAAACTCTGGGTCTTCGGCTGCTCTTAATTCTTGAGAGACGAAGTCGTAAGCTCGCAGGTTGAGTGCTAAGCCGACAATGCCAATGGCACTCATCCACAAACCCGTCACTGGCACGAACAACATGAAGAAGTGCAGCCAGCGCTTGTTGGAGAAAGCAATACCGAAAATCTGTGACCAGAAACGGTTTGCTGTCACCATTGAGTAGGTTTCTTCGGCTTGAGTGGGGTTGAAGGCGCGGAAGGTGTTTGCCGCTTCGCCGTCTTCAAATAGGGTGTTTTCAACTGTGGCACCGTGAATCGCACACAACAGCGCTCCACCGAGTACACCCGCGACTCCCATCATGTGGAAGGGGTTGAGTGTCCAGTTGTGGAACCCTTGCAAGAACAGCAAGAAACGGAAGATTGCTGCGACGCCAAAGCTGGGTGCAAAGAACCAACTTGACTGTCCCAACGGGTACATCAAGAATACACTCACGAACACCGCGATCGGCGCAGAAAAGGCGATGGCGTTGTAAGGACGAATTCCTACCAATCGCGCAATTTCAAATTGCCGCAGCATGAAGCCAATTAAACCAAAGGCTCCGTGCAGTGCTACGAATGGCCACAATCCACCCAATTGACACCAACGGGTGAAGTCGCCTTGGGCTTCTGGTCCCCACAACAGCAACAATGAGTGTCCCATTGCGTCGGCGGGAGTTGATACGGCTACTGTCAAGAAGTTGCACCCTTCCAGGTAGGAGGAGGCTAAGCCGTGGGTGTACCAGCTGGTTACGAAGGTTGTCCCGGTTAGCCATCCGCCTAGTGCTAAAAATGCACAGGGGAATAGCAATAAACCAGACCAGCCTACGAATACGAAGCGATCGCGCTTCAACCAGTCGTCGAGAACGTCAAACCACCCTCTACTACTAGGGGTGCGTCCTAGTGCGATGGTCATTGGACTAAAATCCTCTTTTTTACTAAAATTGCAACGTTTTGAGGAATTAACGTTTTTTTGACACTCTCAAATGCTTTAGTGCATTTGATTTTATGAGAAAATACCGCTGGTTAAGTCGGTCTTTCTCAGGGTTGTGCCCTATCCGCGATCGCTAGCTTTAAATTAAGCTAGTGATTCCTTAATGCTTCTTAACTTATCATATTAGTTGTGCTTTGTGCTTGATTTACATACGTAAATCAAGTTTTGAGCATGAACCCATTAAATATAATCAATATCAGAAATTTTACAATCTGACACAACTTTTCTCAGAAATCTTAAAACAAACTTGCAATAGATCCACCTCCAGTGGCAGACTTTTAAAGGGAATTTATCAAACACCAAGGTAGTTCCATGACGACATCAACAACCATTAACAAAGGCGATAGCGTCTTGCATCAAAAGGTTCTCGGTTCGCGTCGGTTGAGTAACTACTGGTGGGCAAGTGTCGTAACTTTGGGAGCAACAGGTTTTTTGTTGGCTGCAATATCCAGCTATCTCAAAGTTAATTTACTCATAGTTACCGACCCAACTCAACTGATATTCGTCCCCCAAGGATTAGTAATGGGGTTATATGGTATTGCAGGCTTGCTCCTAGCTCTTTACCTATGGCTAGTTATCTTCTTAGACGTCGGTGGCGGATATAACGAGTTTAATCGGGAAACTGGCAAAGTTAAAATCTTTCGCTGGGGCTTTCCTGGTAAGAACCGTCGTATTGAAATTGACTGCAACACTCAAGACGTACAATCTGTACGAGTACAGATCAAAGAGGGTCTGAATCCTCTTCGTGCCTTGTATTTGCGTGTTAAGGGACGTCGAGACATCCCCTTAACTAGGGTGGGTCAACCAATGCCTTTAAAAGAGTTGGAAACACAAGGCGCTGAATTAGCAAGATTTTTAGGAGTACCTTTAGACGGTTTGTAAGCAATATTGCTGGGTGGAAGTCAAAAAAGCCGGCGTTATCAGCCTTTGACCTGTTTTTAGATGGTCGGTTTATTTCCGCCATGCTGCACTAGTTCGAGGTTTTGGATAGTCGAATATCCAGACAGCTAATAGCTAATCTCTAGCATTTAGGAGCATAAGTAAAAGAAATAACAAAAGAAAACAGTTAGTAATTGCCAGTTTATAAGTATTACGTATACCCAGATCAGAAGTTAAGATACTCTGGTTGAGTCTATAACTGACAATACTGAATAATGCGGTTAAGAATTTCTAAACGTTTAGTTGTTTTTGTAATTGTCGGTGTTTTGATGGTAAGTGGATGTACGCCAAAGGAAGTAGTTTCTAATTCTTCTTCCCCTACTTCCACAGCTACCGAGGCAAGTACTAAGACAACCGCACAAACAACAGAGACAACCACAGAGGCGACTTCTGTACCTGAAGCTACAAATGAGGCTATTCCTGGAATGAAAGATTTACCAAGACTCGAAGGCAAAGCTACTGTGGTGATGATGGTTAAAGGTTCACCTATCACCATTGAAGTAGATGGCACTAATGCCCCGATCACCGCTGGCAACTTTGTAGATTTAGTACAACGCGGTGTATACGATGGGTTAGTTTTTCATCGAGTAGTACGTCAACCCCAACCATTTGTAGTTCAAGGCGGCGATCCTAAAAGTAAAGATCCTAAAACTCCCTCACAGCTTTTGGGAACAGGTGGTTTTATCGATCCAAAAACAGGTAGTGAACGCTACGTACCCTTAGAAATTAAGCCACAAGGATCGGACACGCCGATTTATAGTAAAACATTTGAGATGGCTCGCGTGACTCAGCCACCTGTATTGCAGCATAAGCTGGGTGCAGTAGCAATGGCGCGATCGCAAATGCCTGACTCTGCTTCCTCGCAATTTTATTTTGCTTTAGCAGACTTAGGTTTTCTAGATGGTAACTATGCCGTATTTGGCTATGTCAAAGAAGGTATGGATGTAGTTAACAAAATTCAACAAGGCGATCGCATTGATTCCGCGAAAATCACTCAAGGTGCGGAAAACCTGAAGAATGGTGGAAAATAGTTTTAGTTCTTTGTTGGTGGTTGTTTGTTGGTTGGAAAACTTCCAAAGAACTACCAACAACCAACAAACAACAATGATTCAAAATTGGCAGACGTCGTTGTTACTGGTATTGGTCTTGTTTCTGCTTTAGGCAAAAACTTAGTAGATAGCTGGCAACAATTGCTTGCAGGGAAATCTGGAATTCAAATCCATCAACCATTTCCAGAACTTGAACCACGTCCTTTGGGGTTAATTAGCAAGCAACCAGCACAGCTGAGAACACTAACTCAATTGCTGGTTGCTTCTGCTTTACAAGACGCCGGATTAATTCCTCCTTTGGAAGACTGCGGTATTTCCATCGGTTCGAGTCGCAGCCATCAAGCGGCGTGGGAGGAGATGGCGAGGCAGATGTACGACGGCAAAGGGGCAAGGGGCAAGGGGCAAGGGGCAATGGGCAATGGTAAGAAAACCAATTCCCAATGCCCAATTCCCAATGCCCAATTCCCAATGCCCAATGCCCACTCCTCTTGGCTAGACACCCTACCCCACATGAATGCGATCGCAGCTGCACGACAAATTGGTGCGACTGGGGTAGTTTTAGCGCCAATGGCGGCATGTGCTACTGGTATTTGGGCGATCGCCCAAGCGGTATTGTTGATCCAATCTGGTCAATGTCAACGAGTCCTGACAGGTGCTGTGGAAGCAGCAATTACACCCTTGACTCTGACCGGTTTTCAACAGATGGGTGCTTTGGCAAAAACTGGGGCATATCCTTTTGATTTGCATCGCGAAGGTTTGGTTTTGGGAGAAGGGGGGGCTTTATTCGTTCTAGAATCAGCAGAATTGGCAAGGCAGCGTCAAGCAAAGGTGTATGCTAAGATACTTGGCTTTGGGTTAACGGCAGATGCCTATCATCCCAACGCACCAGAACCACAAGGCAAGAGTGCGATCGCAGCGATCGAGCAATGTTTGGTACGCAGTAGCTTCAGACCCAGCGATATCGATTACATTCATGCTCATGGTACGGCTACGCAGATGAACGATAGTATAGAGAGCCGATTGATACAGAATTTATTTCCTCAAGGTGTGCCAGTTAGTTCTACCAAAGGAGCTACAGGTCATACTCTAGGTGCATCAGGAGCTTTGGGAGTAGCTTTTTCTCTGATGGCATTGCAGCAACAAATATTACCGCCATGTGTAGGGCTAAAGCAACCTGAGTTTGATTTGGATTTAGTTAGAGAGGCACGTCAAGCCGAAATTCGGCGGGTGCTGTGTTTCAGCTTTGGCTTTGGGGGACAAAATGCGGCGATCGCTTTAGGCAATTAAAAATTAAAAATTAAATGACGAAAAAGCAGAATTTAGAAAGTACTTAAGTCTGGATCAAAAAATAAAAAATCCCTAAGAATTTATTAATTAATTTTTACACCTTTGCTCTCTTAACTCTCTGTGATTTCAACATCCCCTGACAGGTAAATGCTTCATTTGCACGTCATCTTGAGAAAATAGATATGATAATAAAAGTCGATAAAACTTAAAATTTGTTTATCAATGCTGGTTTCCTCCTCTGGCTTGTCCAAGGTCAAAGACTCAGTAAAAGAAAAGATTTTTTTCGGCAACGAACCAACCGCCGAATTAATCGCCATTCTCACCGTTTACTTTGTCCAAGGTGTTTTAGGGTTGGCGCGTTTAGCCGTCAGCTTTTTCCTCAAAGATGAACTGGGACTAAATCCAGCCCAGGTATCAGCACTGTTGGGGATTGTTGCTTTACCTTGGATTGTCAAGCCATTATTTGGTTTTATGTCCGATGGCTTCCCGATATTGGGCTATCGACGGCGTCCATACCTGATTTTATCGGGGATAGCGGGAACAATTTCTTGGGTGGCTCTAGCAACAATAGTTCACACACCCACAGCGGCGACAGCGGCGATCGCTCTTGGTTCCTTATCTGTTGCCGTCAGTGACGTCATAGTTGACTCATTGGTTGTCGAACGAGCAAGAGCAGAATCTCAAGCAAAAGCAGGTTCTCTGCAATCTCTATGCTGGGGTGCTTCAGCCTTTGGCGGTTTGATTACCGCTTACTTCAGCGGCTTGCTTTTAGAGCATTTCAGCAATCGTACCGTATTTTGGATCACCGCCTCTTTTCCCCTGATTGTATCCGCAGTAGCTTGGTTAATTGCTGAATCTCCCGTTAGTAGCGAAGATGCTAACGATAGTCATAACACCAACTTTCAAGCAGTAAACCATCAACTCGGGCAACTGCGCCAAGCCGTTACTCAAAAAGCAATTTGGCTACCAACAGCTTTTCTCTTCATTTGGCTCGCTATGCCAACTGCTGAACCAGCCTTTTTCTTCTTCACTACGAACGAACTACACTTTGAACCAGAATTTTTAGGGCGAGTGCGTTTGGTAACGAGTGTAGCCGCCTTAGTTGGAATTTGGATCTTCCAACGCTTTCTCAAAACTGTTCCCTTCCGCGTCATCTTTACTTGGAGTACCATCTTCTCAACAACTTTGGGGATGACGATGTTGCTGCTAGTGACTCATACAAATCGTGTTTTGGGTATTGATGACCACTGGTTTAGTTTGGGCGACAGCCTGATTCTCTCCGTCATGGGACAAATTGCCTATATGCCAGTGTTAGTACTAGCAGCAAGGCTATGTCCATCGGGAGTGGAAGCAACATTATTTGCCCTATTGATGTCAGTAACTAATTTGGCAGGACTAGTTTCCTACGAGTTAGGCGCAGGGTTGATGCATTTATTGGGAATCACCGAAATAAACTTTGAAAAACTCTGGCTTTTGGTAATTATCACGAACCTCAGCAATTTGTTACCATTACCATTTGTTTACTGGCTACCTGCTGCTGACTCTCAAGGCGAGACAGCAAAGAATTTACCACCAGCATCAGTACACGATCGAGAAGAATCTTTTGTACCCGATACAATCCCTAATTTGATGCTGCGAGAACTAGAATCGGAAGCAGTTGAGTAACAATTTGTTGTTTGTTGATTGTTGGTTGTTGTTTGGGGATTTCCCAACCAACAAACAACTACCAACTCATACCTAATCTTCTAATTCATCCAAAATTTAAAATCCAAATTTGATATGCAGACTTTTGAAGTTCAAGAACAAGTTTTTACAGCTTCCGCAAAATCTTACAACCGTAATGATTGGCAAGGGGGATATAAGTCTCTAAAACAAGAGTTCGATTATTGGATAGATAACATAGAAGGACACATTCCAACCGAACTCAACGGTACGCTGTTTAGAAATGGTCCTGGTTTATTGGATGTAAATGGACAACCAGTTCATCACCCATTTGATGGGGATGGAATGATTAGTCGCATCACATTCTCAAATGGTCGTGCTCACTTCCGCAATCGCTTTGTTCGCACTGCTGAGTATCTGCAGGAACAAAAAGCAGGGAAAATTCTTTATCGCGGTGTCTTTGGTACACAAAAACCAGGTGGTTGGTTGGCTAACGCCTTTGACTTTAAACTCAAAAATATTGCCAATACAAATGTTATTTATTCGGGTGGTAAACTGCTAGCTCTTTGGGAAGCAGCTGAACCCCATCGCCTCGATCCTTATACACTGGAAACTTTAGGCAAAGAATACTTCAACGGTGTTCTTTCAGAAGGTGAAGCTTTTGGCGCACATCCACGCTTCGATCCCAGCAGTCACTTTGATGATGGTGAACCTTGCTTGGTAAACTTTTCTATCAAGCCGGGACTGTCTACGACAATTACTATTTTTGAGCTAGATACAACTGGTAAAGTTGTCAGAAAGCACGCTCATAGTGTTCCCGATTTTGCTTTCATCCACGATTTTGCGATTACCCCCAACTACTGTATATTCTTTCAAAATCCCGTCGCTTTCAATCCCATACCTTTTGCATTGGGAATGCGGGGTGCAGGAGAATGTATTAAGTTTCAACCCAATCAACCGACTCGGATTATTATCATTCCCCGCAGATCCCCCCTCAAATCCCCCCTTAATAAGGGGGGAAAAACGGAGGTGGAAATTCTTGAAACCCACTCAGGTTTTGTTTTCCATCATGTCAATGCTTTTGAGCAAGACAACGAAATTATTATTGACTCTATTTGTTACGAATCATTACCAGAGGTGGAACCAGAAAGCGATTTCCGACAAGTTGATTTTGAAGCCCTCAAGCCTGGACAAATCTGGCGTTTTCATCTCAATCCTCACAAAAAAACTGTGCAGCGGCAGTTGCTAGAAAGTCGGTGTTGTGAATTTCCTAGTGTGCATCCCCAAAAAGTTGGACGCCCTTATCGTTATTTTTATATAGGTGCAGCTCATGCTCCCAGTGGTAACGCTCCCTTGCAAGCATTTTTAAAAATTGATTTGGAGTCAGGAGAACGGCAACTTTGGAGTGCTGCACCCCGAGGTTATGCCAGCGAACCAGTGTTTGTACGCCGTCCTAATTCTCAAAATGAAGATGATGGTTGGGTGCTGGCTTTGGTTTACGATGCTGCTTGCGATCGCTCAGATGTGGTCATTTTGGACGCGCGCAATTTTAATCAAGGACCAATAGCGCGACTGCATCTCAAGCATCACATTCCCTATGGCTTGCATGGGAATTTTACCTCTGAGGTGTTTTTAGCATAATTTGGAAATATGCTCACACTGTGGGCGATCGCTACCTTGTGGCAAAATGATACTCTACTAGAAGCTGCTACGTGTCCACAAACCTGCTGTTCTCGTCTACACGAGTGGCTTCTCTGTATAATTAACTTATTTTCAACACAGGCGATCGTAACGAAAGAGTACTGCCTCAGTTCATAAAAATTTTTAACCCTATCCTGCGGGAATTTGCTCTGATTAGTATCTACAGCACAGCTGACTTATTTTTTAAGAGCAATTCACCATAGGAAATGAACACAGATAATTAAGTATCTTTTTTATCTGTGTTCATCTGTGTGTATCTCTGGTTTTCCTATATTACTATCTTTAAGGCTAGCAAAAAAAGTTACATCTAATATTTTTGTAACATAAGTTACAAAATTTGTTTTTTTCCCAAAAAAAAGGCTATTCTAGGCATATATAATCCGGTTCGCAGAGATGCCGCGATTGGGAGAAAACTTTATGATTACAACATCCCTACAGCCGCTGGAGGCTCCTTCTCCTGCGTATATTTGCCCATTCGATCAGGCCTGTAGCTACCTTGAAGCAGCAGCGCGAGAGTTAAAGCTGGATCAAGGTATTTTGGAGGTACTCAGCCATCCCCGCAAAGTCGTCACGGTATCCATTCCCGTGAAAAGGGATAATGGTGAAATACAAATTTTAGCAGGACATCGGGTGCAACATTGCGATGTTTTGGGTCCCTACAAAGGTGGTACTCGTTACCATCCGGCTGTGACGTTGCGAGAGGTATCAGCGCTAGCAATGCTGATGACCTGGAAATGTGCGTTGTTAGGTATTCCCTACGGTGGTGCAAAGGGAGGTATTGCTATAGATCCAAAACATTACAGTGTGGGTGAACTAGAAAGGATCACCCGTCGTTACACCAGCGAGTTAATCAAAGATATTGGTCCAAGCATAGACATCCCAGCACCAGATATGGGCACTTCTGCCCGTGAAATGGCTTGGATGATGGACACCTATTCTGTAAATGTCGGTCATGCCGTACCAGGAGTTGTAACTGGTAAGCCACTTTCTATCGGTGGCTCCCGAGGACGGGAAATGGCAACCGGACGCGGCGTGATGATCGTTGTCAGAGAGGCGCTGGCAGATGAGGGTAAGTCCTTAGCGGGAACGCGAGTAGCTATCCAAGGTTTCGGGAATGTGGGCGGAGCAGCGGCTTTATTGTTTCACCAAGCAGGAGCTAAGGTGATAGCTGTTTCGACTGGATCTGGAGGAGTTTATTCTGAAGCTGGTCTTGATATCCCAGCTTTGCAAGTCTACGCTGCCCAGAACCGCAGGAGTGTTGTTGGTTTCCCTGATGCAGCACCAATTAGTAATGCTGAATTATTAACCTTACCCTGTGATGTGTTGATTCCCGCAGCTTTGGAAAATCAGATCTCAGAAGATAATGTCAATCAGGTACAAGCCAAGATAGTTGCAGAGGCAGCTAACGGCCCAGTAACTCTGATAGCAAGCCAAGCGTTAGAGGCAAGGGGTGTAACGGTATTACCAGACATCTTGGCGAACGCTGGCGGTGTGGTGGTGAGTTATTTGGAATGGGTGCAAGGTCTTTCTTACGTATTTTGGGATGAAGAACGTGTTAACCGTGAAATGGAACACTTGATGGTGCAGGCATATAAACAAGTGATTCAACACTCAAGGAAACGGCAGATTTCTTTAAGGTTGGCAGCCTATACATTGGGAGTTGGACGTGTTGCCCAAGCACTGACCGATCGGGGTTTGTATCCTTGAGCTAGAAGGCAATACAATAGATTTCTGCTAAAGTTTGGGGTTTCCACACTCCTTTAACCTTATCTCAACCTCTTGCAAAAGTAGATTTTGCAAGAGGTTCAATCTAAGTTTTACATATGTTTAATCATTTGCAATATCACGTACTACTTAGTTCCAGCATTCTGGGAACTATTTTGTTTTGGTTTACGAATGCACCAGTGATCGCAGAAAACCAAACTTCAATTAATGTAGCGACAAGTGACACGATAACCGCAGAAATAAGGTTACTGTCGAAACAAACTTCAACTAAGGCTTCATCATTGCTGCTTGCCCAAGCTGCTAATCAAAATAACAACTCCAATGGAACTGCAAGCATTCACAATACAGGGACATCAAAGTCGAACGCATACGACAGCTATAACAATAGCAATGATGACTCACCAAATCCAATGGCTCAGGTAAATTCCGTATCGCAGTTTTCGGATGTGCAACCAACTGACTGGGCATTTCAAGCCTTGCAATCTTTGGTAGAGAGATATGGTTGCATTGAAGGGTATTCAAATGAGACTTATCGCGGTAATCGAACATTGACGAGGTACGAATTTGCTGCTGGTTTGAATGCTTGCTTGGATCGCATCAACGAGCTGATTGCTTCCTCTAGTTCTGAGTTAGTTAGCAAAGAAGATTTAATGGTTTTGCAAAGACTGCAAGAAGAGTTTGGAGCTGAACTTGCAAATCTCCGAGGAAGAGTCGATACCCTAGAAGCTCATAACGCCGAGTTGGAAGCCAACCAGTTTTCCACTACTACTAGATTGAATGCTGAATTGATTTGGGCGCTTGAAGATACATTTGGCGATCGCATCGGAGGAGATTCTGACGACTCCAATACCTTTTTGGGCTATCGCCTGCGTTTAAATTTAGAAAGCAGTTTTACTGGTAAAGACTTGTTGAGAACTCGCTTGGAGGTTAGCAATTTCGGTTCAATTGCTGATGCAACCAATACAGTGACAACACGAATGAATTATGACAACAATACCAACAATGAAATAACAATACCACATTTACTTTACCGCTTCCCAGTTGGCTCTGATTTTACCGTCACCGCAGGCCCGGTTGGAGTTGGTTACACCGATATTACTGATACTCTTACTCCTCCAACAGTAGCAGATGATGCTCGGGGCATAGTCTCTGCCTTTGGTGAATACAGTCCTTTTTATAGACAAGGAGGTGGAGGTGCTGCTGTTAATTGGAAAATCCACGAAAACCTCATCCTGACATTAGGTTATTTAGCAGGTAATCCTAATAGCCCAACAGATAGCAATGGACTGTTCAATGGCAAATATAATGCCTTAGCTCAACTAGCCTATTATGGCGACTGGGGTGCGCTTGGTGTGGCTTATTCGCACTCTTATGCACCAAAAGGACAAGTCGGTTTGACAGCCTTAACTGGCAGTTTTCTAGCCGATAAACCTTTTGGCGATGATATTGCTACATCCAGTGACACCATCGCTCTGCAAGGTTATTATCGATTTTCTGATAATTTTCAAGTCCATGCCTGGGGAGGATATATCAGTGCTAATGCTGAAGTATCTGGTATAAGTGACATTGCTGATGGTAAGGGTGGAGAAGTTTCCCGATTCGTAGATGACGGCAGTCAAGCAGATATTTGGTATGGTGCTATTGGCTTAACTTTCCCGGATGTGGGAGGTAAAGGTAACTTACCTGGTATTTTGTTTGGTTTGCCACCACGAGTGGGTAGCAGCGATGTCCGTCGAGAAGGAGACACCTCGTATCATCTAGAGGCTTTTTACCGTATTCAAGTTACTGAAAACATTTCTATTACCCCTGATTTCTGGGTCGTGTTCAATCCTGAGAATGATAGTAGTAACCCAACTCAATATGTAGGAGTTCTGCGTACGAGTTTCAATTTCTAGGTAGAATACTATTGAATCACCAACGAGATTTTGATACTCGCTCACGAAGTTCCAATACTCGTCCACGAAGTTTTGAGATTCGCTGACGAGGCTTTGATAGTCATTAACGAATTTACAACACTTATTAACAAGATTCTAATACTCGTCCACGAACTTTTGATACTCGTTGACGAGATTTTTATAGTCATTAACAAGGTTCTAATATTCAGTGATGAATTTTACATACTTGTTGATGAGCCTCACATACTTGTGAGCGAGTTTTAAATACTCGTCAGTAATTATTTAGCTATTCACCAGCTATCTAGCGCAGATAAGAATGAAAACTACCTGTTCGCTAATTTGGTATTTACTGTTGATTTGTTCAAATCCAAGCGAAAATAAACCTTTCCATTTCAATTGCTACCCTGTAGCAAGCCGCTAGCGCGCCTGTGTTCTGCTTGCATTGACATAATTATTTTCTTTTAGAAAAAATTAATTTCCGATTTGTAGTTACAGAAGAAACCAGAAGACAGCCGTAACATCATTAGTGTATCTCTATGAACTCCAACTCTCCCTCTCAACGCAGACGCAATCGGGGTGTCATCCTGACAGAACAGGGACGGCGCAAGCTGCAAGAGGCTATACGAGCGGCAGAGGAAGAACATAACCACGCTAAGCGTTTTTCCATTGAGAAACTTCACCAACACATAGAGGAACATCTATTACAACTGAATCTGTTACGGCGTAGTAGTATATCGCTACAAACCGTCCAGCGCTTCTGGCGCGAAGATAAGGTTGACAAGAAGTCACTGAAGGGGATATTCCTAGCCTTTGGTTTGGAGTTAACCGACGAAGATTATACCCATGCCCAACAGGAAAACCCACAGTACGATTGGGGAGAAGCACCAGATTTACCTTTGTTCTACGATCGCTCTGAGGAATTAGCACAGCTACAGCAGTGGGTGTTGGAGGATCGTTGCTGTTTAGTTGCACTGCTGGGAATGGGTGGAATTGGTAAAACTACGCTAGCCGTGAAGTTGGCGCAAGCGAAGCAAATAAAAGCCGAGTTTGAGATAGTGGTGTGGCGATCGCTCCAAAACGCCCCACCTTTAGAGGAGTTGCTGGGAAGCGTGTTGCAATCAATAATGCAGATGCTTCAAGAAGACCCAATTGTGCCTACTAGCTTGGATGGGAAGTTGTCCAAGCTGATGGAGTACTTGCAACAAAAGCGCTGTTTGTTAATTTTGGATAATGCTGAGACAATCTTAAGCGCTGGTAGGGCTGGACATTGTAGAGGTGGTTATGAGGGATATGGGCAACTGTTCCAGCGCATTGGCAAGGTAAACCATAAGAGTTGCTTGATTGTGACCAGTCGGGAAAAGTCCAGAGAGATTGCACTCCTCGAAGGCGAAAAAGTGCGATCGCTACAACTGGGAGGATTAAAACCAGAGGATGGACGAAAACTGTTCGAGGATAAAGGGCAATTTACTGGTACAGATGCAGAATGGATCAAACTGATCGAACACTACGGAGGCAACCCGTTCGCGCTAAAGATGGTAGCAGCAGCAAGTCAACAGCTGTTTAACGGTAGGATTGCGGACTTATTGAAGTATATAGGACAAGGAAGATTAGTCTTTAATGATATTCGCGATTTGCTCGATCGCCAGTTTAGTCGCTTGTCGCCAGTAGAACAAGAGGTGATGTTGTGGTTGGCAATTAATCGCGAACCCGTATCTGTAGAGGAATTAGAGAAAGATGTAGTGAGTGTCACCTCCAGGCAAGAACTACCGGAAGCTTTGTACTCGCTGTTGCGGCGATCGCTGATTGAAAAAGCAGGAAAGCAATTCTCACTGCAACCTGTAGTAACGGAGTACGTTACGGAGCAATTAGTTAAGCAAGTTTGTCAAGAAATAGCAAGCAGTAGAGAGAGAGCAGAAAGTTCCTCACCCCTCGCTTTTCTCCAAACTCATGCCTTGATGAAGGCAACAGCTAAAGACTACATTCGGGAGACGCAAAAGCAACTAATTGTGCAACCCTTACTTGAGCAATTGTTAATAGAGATAGGCAGTCAACAAAAGCTGGTAATTTTGTTGCAGGATTTATTGGAGCAGCAAAGACATCAAGCTGCAATATTAGCAGGATATGCAGGAGGCAACGTCCTCAATTTGTTAGCACATTTGCAAGTAAATTTACAGCGGTATGACTTTTCAAATTTAACCATTAGGCAAGCTGACTTACAGTGTGTCAATTTAGCTAGAGTTAATTTCCAAAATACTGCTTTTGATCAGTCTGTATTTGCTACAAGCTTGAAGAGTATTTTTTCACTTGCCTTGAGTCCAGATGGCAAACTGTTGGCTACGGGTGATATGGATGGGCAAATTCATTTGTGGCAAATGGCGGATGGAAAAAACTTGTTGACATTTAAAGGACATGAAGGTGTGGTTTGGACAATCGCCTT
This sequence comes from Fischerella sp. PCC 9605, assembly GCF_000517105.1. Lineage (GTDB taxonomy): Bacteria > Cyanobacteriota > Cyanobacteriia > Cyanobacteriales > Nostocaceae > PCC9605. Next base: position 1,328,372 of record NZ_KI912148.1, read on the forward strand.
TAGTCCAGATGGACAAACCCTGGCAAGTGGTGGTTATGACGGATTAATCAAATTGTGGGATACACAAACAAGAGATTGTCTAAAAACTTTAGATAAACATACAGGTATTGTTTGGTCTGTCAGCTTTAGCCCGGATGGTCAAACTCTAGCAAGTGGTAGTCTAGACACTTCAATTCGGTTGTGGGATATCCATTTAGGTAAATGTCTCAAAGTATTGCATGGTCATACTAGTGCGGTATGTTCAGTCAGGTTTAATCCAGATGGTTCTATCCTGGCAAGTGGTAGTCAAGATTGCGATATTCGCTTATGGGATGTCAGTACAGGCATCTGTATAAAAACTTTGCCAGGTCATGTTGGCAAGATATGCTCGGTTCGCTTTAGTCCAGATGGTAAAACTCTTGCCAGTGGCAGTAGTGACCACTCTGTTCGGTTATGGGATGTGAGTAAAGGTACTTGCATCAAAACATTTCACGGTCATAAAAATTGGGTATGGTCAGTTTGCTTTAGTTCAGATGGTCAAACTCTAGCTACGGGTAGTTATGACTCCAGTGTAAGGTTGTGGAATGTAAAGCTCGGTACGTGCGTTAAAATTTTCCACGGACATACCGATGAAGTGTACTCAATCACTTTTAGTTTAGACGATCAAATCTTAGTTAGTGCTAGTAGAGATTCCAGCGTGCGTTTTTGGGATGTAAGTAAAGGTGTGTGCGTGAGAACTTTACAGGGTCATGCCAGTGGGGTGCTTTCGGTCAGTTGTAACCCTGATGATTGTATATTGGCTACAGGTAGTAGTGATGGTTTAGTTCGGCTATGGGATGTTGCGTCTGGGTACTGTACTAGAATTTTACAAGGTCACACAGGTTGGGTATGGTCAGTTAGCTTTAGCCCTAATGGTTCTATATTAGCGAGTGGCAGTGATGACACCAGCATTAAGTTGTGGGATGTTGTTTCTGGTGATTGTATGACCACGATTAACGGTCATAGTGGTGGAGTAACATCAGTTAGCTTTAGTCCCGATGGTAAAACCTTGGCTAGTGCTAGTCAAGACAAGAGTGTGAAGCTATGGGATATTCACGAGCATAAATGTGTAAAAACATTGGAAGGTCACACAGATCAAGTCCGGCCAGTTAGCTTTAGTCCCAATGGCAATATTTTAGCTACAGGTAGTGGGGATTGCTTGGTTAAGTTGTGGGATGTGGGTGAAGGTAAATGTATAACAACTTTGCCTGGTCACACTGATGGAGTCTGGTCATTGAGTTTTAGTCCAGATGGTAAAATGCTCGCTAGTGGTAGTATTGATGGCTCAATTCGATTATGGGATACCAGTAACTTTACTTGCGTAAAAGTGTTGCAAGAACATACTTCTACTGTATGGTCAGTCAGTTTTAGCCCTGATGGTTCTACCTTGGCATCCGCCAGTTATGACCAAACAATTTGTTTATGGGATACCAGTAAATTTACTTGTTTAAGAGTGTTTCGTACTCATAGTAGTGGAGTATGTTCTATTTGCTTTAATTCTGTTGGTAATATCTTGGTTCATACTCGTCAAGATGAGGGAATTCATCTGTGCGATGTGGAAACTCTTGAGTGCATTAAAACCCTGAAGGTAGATCGCCTTTATGAAGGGATGAACATCAGGGGGGTGACTGGGTTAACAGCAGCGCAGCGATCAGCACTTTTGGCTTTGGGGACGGTGGAGGGTATGGGGTAGGTTTTATGTTGGCGATTGCAGCTTTGAGATAGTTGGGAAGAGGGCGATCGCATTTATTTAAGCGCAGAAAGTAAAGCCGTTAACCTTTAGGGGCAGTAGAGGATTAGAGAGGGGCTTACTCATTAGTCACTGCTTTTTTAGCATGGGTGTTAGGTGTTCTGCAATACCCGCCAATCGAATAGCATTGCAACCCAGTTGATAAGCAAATTCTACTGATTCTCCAGCACCTAAAGCATCGTAAAACCCAACCGCAAATTCAATCGCCGCCTGATCTCCAATTGCCTTATTCATACCAATGACATAGGGAATATGTCTGACAATTGCCTTTGCTTGCACTTCAGAATAACAAGCGTTGAGTACAACACACTCAACTTGATTAGCAAATAACTCAAATAGTCCAGCTAGTGCTTCTGTATCCAAGAACTGCACCTGTCCTATTTCATTCTCTAGCGCTAAACCTTCATCTCCTGCACCGTGACCGGAAAAATGAACGATTTGCGGCTTTGTGTCTAAAAAGGCGCGATAAACGTCTCGCACGCGCACAGCCCAATGCTGCTTAATTTCGAACTGATCCCGTTTTTTAGATCGCTGCAATCCTGCATCAATCTCTCGTATTTCTTCGTCTAATCGTAGAGGTGAAGTAGCTTTCGGATTTGCCGCCAGAATTAAAATTTTTCTGCTTGCAGAGGCGCTAGTGACTTCAGTTTTGACATCAGTGTTGTTTGACGAATATTCATTAAAAGTGCCACCGATTTGAGTCCCATTATCTCCTACAAAACCGCCGCCGAATTTGGCATTGCCTAAGTTGTATTTAGATGTTTCTAACACAGACCTATTCTCCCTTTTAGATAGATAAATACGATCACACCACTGACATCCAGTCTTCAATAAATGGCATTAAATTTTTAGCTAGTGGATGGTTGATCGCCTGCTTCAAAGTTTCTATACTTCCGGTTTCAAGGGTGGCGACAACCCGCGCTTTCAAGTCTGTATTCTGTTCAATTCTGTCAACCACATTAGCAACAACTGCCATTTTTTGGGCATTAGTTGTAGTAGGAGTGTTAGCTTCTGCTTCCTTTAAAAGTTGCTGAATCTCTGCGGCAGTTTGAGTTAAGGTTGAGTTAGTAGAATAGTCGTAGAAAGCACCACCTGTTTGAGTTCCTTTAGTACCAGCAAAACCACCACCAAACTTTGATCCCCTTAAGTCATAATTAGAAGATTCTTCCTTAGAAAACATTGTATCTCCTTGGTTATAATAAGTTCCTGCAAAAAAGCTAGGGCGCTCTAGCGCTGTTATTACCATATTTTCAAACCTAGAAATTTGGCTATCTTTCTCTGCGAATAGTAATTTAATTTCTCGCGTTGACAAGGTTTTGATATAGTTGTAAGTCGAAAAATATTCGGCACTTAGTTCTGATCGGTCTGCATTCGGATTAGTTTTGGCTCTGAGCAAAAACTTATCCTGTCCTCGTTTCTCCATTGCCACGATTTCTAGTTCTGCATCGGGGTGGTTCTCCGCTAACTGCTTAAATGAAATAGCAATGGCTCGGGGGTCTACACCTTGGTTATGGTAGAGGTCAATAGTATCGACAATAGGCTTAATAAAGTCGGCAAAGTCGCCATCCTCAAAAATTTCCTGCCGATTGTCTGGTTTCCTCAACGGATCGGGGTCTTCTTTCGTAGGAACATGCATGTAGACGTACTCGCAACACACGCCATTTAGCTGAGTTTCACCCGTGATGCCCCAATCTTCAATGTATGCTCCGGTGAGACAGGCTCCGGTTAGGTCTGCCCCATCAAGCTGTGTTTGCTTTAGCACTGCTCTAGACAAGTTAACATCCTGTAAATTGGCGTGATTCAGTGCTGTACCAATGAAACTAGCATCTTGAAGATTTGCACCTTTGAGGTTAACGCCTGACAGGTTAAGGAGATCGAAATTCAGCTCCTGTGCCTCTAAAGTAGTTACTAGTTGCCGCACTTCAGGATATTGCAGGTAGCTATTACGGACGTAGACGCGATCTAGATTTTGGGTCTGATACCATTGAGTACGAGTCAGGTTTGCGTTCTGAAAGTTGGTACTTTTGAGTGTTGCTTTTGCAAAACTTGCGTCAGTCAAGTTAGCTTCCCGAAAGGATGTACCCCGCCAAGTAGCGTAGAGAATTGCTGCTGAACGAATTAAACTAAACTTTTTATCTCCAAGCAATGAGTTTCTTGCAATGTAAAAACCTAAAGCAACTATAAATCCAACTAGAACCGTAACTTTCAATTGAACAAACCCATTGCTTGAGACTAAAAAAGCAGTAGCCACACTTGCCTTTATAGTGATAATCGCCGCTATGACTCCAGCCCACCATTCAATTAATACTGTCACTCCAGCTACAGCGAAAGCAAATATTATAATTCCGATAGCAGTAACTGCTAGGATATATACTCCATTGAGTGCGCCTGGAACAACTTCATTTTTTACCCTAATAATCATTAAAGGAGCCGAGCCAATCAGCGCTAATACAAAACATATACCTCCAGATAATAAGGCTCCTGTAAGTCCCCGTCGTGCCGTAAAAAATAGAAAAACCCCTGCCATAAAAAACACTATAAAGGTAGATATGAAACTACCATTTATAGATTTCAACGTAGGTGCCATCGCAGAAGTCAGAGATATTCCTGTCAAAATTGATAAAAAAAACAATAGTCCGGTTATGAAAATTAGCCATCGAAAATTTACACCAATTTTTGCCCCACTGAAATTTGCACCGCTCAGGTTGGCATGTGTGAAGTCTACACTCTCAATACGGCAATTACCAAAATCCGCGTTCTTCAGGTCTTCATTTCTGAAGGAGTATCCCTTAATAACTTTTCCCGCAAAGTTTTTGGTCATAGTTTAACCAAACATTGTAATGTTAGCTGGCGTAATGCTAGAGGATTAATGTTAATAAATCCTCTAACACTAGAATTTTTACATTGCACCTCTAGCCTTATCCTTAGCTAGAGATTTCATAACCTTCTGCGTTGTCGTCTATCGGAGGCTCTGGCGGTGGAACATGATAACCTTCATCGTCAGACTTATCGTCTGTGCAATCTCCTTCTTCTTGACTTTGGTCATTTTGATCTGAAGTATTTTGGCTTAGATAAAATGAGTATTGAGGATATGCTCTATACTTACTCAGTTGTTGTGTATTTGGCTGCTCTGCTATCAGTTTCTTCTGCGTTATAGTCACAAAAGTAATGCAAGTCAACCCTGCCATAATTCCTGCCATAACTACAGCTTTCATTTCTTTCATTAGTTATTTCCCCTTTACATCCTAAATATCTACTACAGATAAGAATCTCAGGTGTTCATCCTGATACTTCAGATAATTTCAGTCTGCAACGTTTCCCATATTTGCACCAGACCAGATATATCAGTTAAGGTATCAGTTAAGAATTTAGTGGAATGCTTGTGTCAGTAAAGAGTGTGCAACTAGGTGCGATCGCACTTCATTAACGCAATCTGAAGAGTGCGATCGCTCATTGGACATAGTTGCTCAGAGTGCGATCGCCCAAATCAACCCCATCATCAAAAGTGCGATCGCCACATCAACCTCATCATCAGAAGTGCGATCGCACTACTGTAATTGCTCCCCTGATTCAAAACTAATTCCAGTCTGCAACGTTTCCCCTATTTGCACCAGACCAGATATATCAGTTAAGGTATCAGTTAAGAATTTAGTGGAATGCTTGTGTCAGCAAAGAGTGTGCAACGAAGTGCGATCGCGCCAAGCGCAGTTTCCGGAGGCGATGTCTACGACGGGCTACGCCTACGCACCTCATTAACCCATTTGAGAAATGCGATCGCTGATTTGACATTGTTGCGAAGAGTGCGATCGCCTAAATTAACTCCATCATCAGAAATGCGATCGCCTTTACAAAAGTATGAACAACAAGGGTGCGATCGCCAAGTTTAAGAATATTCTTTCTTGACTTGCCTCCGCACAGATATAGTCAGATATAGTCATAATATGAGTTAAAGGTGATATTTTCATTAAAATATGTGTAAGTAACAAGCCAAGTGAATTATTCTCTATTAGAGATATGGGGGATAGGGCTAAGATTGAATTGTATCGGTATATTAAGAGGTTTAAAGATGTTAAATGCGGTAGAGTTTCAAGCAAAAATTCAAAATGGTTTAATTCAGATTCCCGATGAGTACAAACAAGAAATCGGTGAAGGCGATGATATTAAAGTAATTGTTTTGGTAAAGAAAAAATCATTTCAAAAAAAAGACATAATTGATGAATTAACTGAGAATCCTATTCAGGTCAATGGTATACTCAGCCGTGAAGAAATTTACAGTCGCCAGTTATGACTGCTGTTCCATCTTTTATTGATACTAATGTTTGGCTCTATCGTTTATTTGATGACAAAAAGATAGAAGAAATAGAAAGAGAAAGAAAGCGTAATATAGCTATTTCAATTACGTCATATGAAGGAATAATTATCAGTACACAGGTTGTAAATGAGGTTTGTGCTAATTTACTGAAAAAAGCAGCCTTTAAAGAAGAGCAAATCAAAGCTGTAATTCAGTCGCTTTATCGTCGCTGCACTGTGGTAGAGTTCAATCTGAGTATTTTTGAATCTGCATCCGATATCCGCAGTCAATATAATTTTTCTTTTTGGGATGGTTTAATTGTTGCTTGCGCGCTGGGAGCAGGTGCAAGTATTCTCTATTCTGAAGATATGCAGGATCGGTTAGTAGTAGCTGGTCAATTAGAAATTGTGAATCCGTTTAAATGAGGAGAATGTGCCAAAAGCAGATACGTTATATGACGAACATTTAGAAGAATTAAAAACAGAAGGGTTCCTATGAAGACGAAGCCATTTAATGAACTTCGGAAAAAAATGACTCCTGAACAACAAGCAGAAAGTGAGATGCAAGCAAACCTTGCATTGCTCAAATTGACACTTTCTGAACTTCGAGAGTCCCTTGGACATACACAAAGCGATGTGGCAAAGAATATGGGAGTTGTACAATCGGCACTTTCAAAAATTGAACATCAGGATGATATTCAAATATCCACGCTCTCTCGATACATTAAATCTCTTGGCGGAAGTCTGACAATCATAGCGCGTTTTCCCGATCAAGAGGTTGTGATTTCTCAGTTCGATTGATATTTGACTGGCGATCGCCCACATCAACCTCATCATCACAAGTGCGATCGCGTAGCGGCTCCTTCGGAGCATCGCTTATTTGACACAATTGCTCAGAGTGCGATCGCCCACATCAACCTCATCATCACAAGTGCGATCGCCTTTACAAGAGTATGATTATTCGGAGTGCGATCGCCTTTACGAGGGTATGAATATCAGGGGTGTTACAGGTTTAAAAGCAGCGCTTAAAGCAACGCTCTTGACATTGGGGGCACTGGGGGTTTGCTTCTAAACTTATAATCAAAACAGCTCTGCCTTCAGGAGATTAACACAATGACATATATCTCCCCCAAAACCCTCACCAAAGAAGATTTTCTCTCCCAATACCGAGACAATCCCCGCTATGAACTGGCAGATGGAGAACTAATTGACATGGAACCCACTGGCCCTCACGAAACGGTGAGTGGCAAACTTGCGACCCAAATTGGTATCTATCTTGTTACAGAAAAACTCCCCTGGTTTATTCCTCGCACTTGTTTAATTTACCCCTTCGCAGATACAGCCACAGTTCGTCGTCCTGACGTTGTAGTTCTCGATGAAACCCTTCTCGACCGTGAACCCCTTTGGGAGCGAGAACCGGTAATTACGTTGGGACGCTCGATAAAATTGGTGGTTGAAGTTGTTAGTAGCAATTGGGAAACTGACTATGCTCGGAAGGTTGAAGAATATGCGCTTTTAGGCATTCCTGAATATTGGATTGTGGATTATCGAGGATTGGGCGGTGTAGCATTTATTGGTAAACCCAAACAACCAACCTTTACCGTCTGTCAACTCGTTGAAGACACCTATATTCAACAACAATATCGATTAAATCAATCAATCAACTCACCGCTTTTGCCCCGTCTTCAACTTCGCTTAGATGATATTCTGCCTCGCTGAGTGTATTAGGACATTGAGGTGCGATCGCAGCCCTTGGAATTGTACAAAATTAAGTTGAAGTTCCGATTTGCGTAAAAGAGTAGCGATTTGAAACGCAGAGAGACGCAGAGTAAGCGCAGAGGGGCGCAGAGTCTTGGTGCAAAAATTTCGCTATCAACTTATGCAATGTTGTACTAAGACATAAAGGTAAAAATCATTTGACTCAAGACAATTTTGTCAGCAATCCCAAGAAGCGCTTGGTATTCGGTGTCAACAATGTCCGCCGATAGGCATCCGCCGCCTTTTTAATACCTTCCGCTTGCGTCGGATAAGGATGAATGACGCTACTCAGCTTGCTCAAACCAATTTTATTAACTATTGCTGTGGTGACTTCTGAAATCATTTCACCTGCATGACTAGCAACGATAGTTGTACCGAGAATTTCATCAGATCCTTTTTTGTGGAGGATTTTGACAAAGCCTTCCTCTTCACCATCGGCGATCGCTCTATCTACACTACTAAAAGGTATCTTGATCGTATTAAAATCAATGCCTTTTTGCTGGGCTTCGCGATCGTACATTCCCACATGAGCAATTTCTGGGTCAGTATACGTTACCCAAGGCATGATCAAACTACTAAGTTTATAACGCCCCAAACCAAAGGGAGAAAACAGCGTATTCTTAATGACAATCCGCGCCGCTGCATCAGCAGCATGGGTAAACTTCCAGTTCATGCAGATATCACCTGCTGCATAAATCTTGGGATTGCTGGTTTGCAAGTAATCATTTACCCTGACACCTTGCTGCTGGTCGTACTCTACTCCCACAGCTTCTAAATTCAAGCCTTCGACATTTGGAACCCGTCCCGCACCAGCTAAAATTTCATCTACTGTGACTGAATCTTCTTGACCATTGCAGCTAAAGTAAAGCGTCTTGCCTTTGATATTGTTTTCCACCCGCTGCATTTGACAGCCCAATATTAAACGAATTCCTTCTTTAATAAAAACATTTTGAATAATTTCGGCAGCATCAGCATCCTCTTTATTGAGGATGTGAGAACCGCGATGGAAAAGTACTACCTCACAACCCAAACGTCGGAATGCTTGTGCTAATTCGCAACCGATCGGGCCACCACCAATCACCGCCAAACGTTGTGGTCGTTGCGTGAGGGAAAAAACTGTCTCGTTAGTCAGATAACCAGCTTCTTCAATTCCTGGTATGGAGAGGCGTGCAGCCCTTGCACCAGTGGCAATTACAGCTTTTTTAAAGCGTAGGGTCTTGTCACCAACTACTACAATATTGTTACTTGCAAAATTAGCGCTACCCAAAAAAACATCGACTCCCAACTTTTGAAAGCGTTTGGCTGAGTCGTGATGGCTAATACCAGCCCGAAGCCGTCGCATCCTTGCCATAACTGCGGGAAAATCTACTTCAATATTTTGGGGAACGTGAACTCCGAAGTCTTTGGCATTCCACATTTCACCCACTACGCGCGAAGACCGGATCACGCACTTTGATGGCACACAACCAACATTCAAGCAATCTCCACCCATCAGATGCTTTTCAATTAATGCCACCTTCAAACCCAAACCCAGACCCGCTGCACCCGCCGCCACTACCAATCCTGCTGTACCTGCACCAATCACAACTAAGTCGTAACAATGGGCAGGTTTAGGGTTAACCCAGTCTGGTGGGTGCACGTAAGAAACCAATGTCTGGTTATACTCATCAATTGGGCTAACTATAACTTTTTGGAATTCAGAATTGGACATTGGTAACTCCTTAGATGTTGGTTGTTAGTTGTTGGTTGTTGGTTGTTTGGAGTTTTCCAACCAACAAACAACCCTCAACAAAGAACTAAATCCACTAACCATTAACCTCTTGTTCTAAAGCTTTGCGGGCAATACGTGTGATATAAAGTGTCACGGCGACTGTAGCAATAAAACCAATAATCCGAATTGCCCATTGAACGGTGGGGTTGGTAGGTTGAGTTTGTGTGCCAATCATGGCAAGATTTCCAGCCAAGGAACCGATGTAAACGTACATGATTGTTCCAGGGATCATACCGACAGAACCGATGAAGTAGTCTTTGAGCGAAACATCGGTAATGCCAAAGGCGTAGTTTAATAAATTGAAAGGAAATATGGGGGAAAGACGGGTTAACAGAACAATTTTTAGTCCTTCTCTACCAACTGCGCGGTCAATTGCAGCAAATTTTTTGTTATCTGCAATTTTCTTGGCTACCCATCCCCTTGCTAAATAACGTCCGACAAGGAAAGCGGCGATCGCCCCCAAGGTTGCACCGATGAAGACGTAGAGAGAACCCCAAACTACACCAAAGACAACGCCAGCACCTAAGGTGAGGATGGAACCTGGCAAAAAAGCAACGGTAGCGATGATATAGAGGGCAATAAATGCGATCGCCCCGAATGTACCCAGGCTGTCAATCCACTGCAAGGCATTTCGCAACCATTCTTGAGGATTGAATCCTTGCGTATTCACAGATTCTTGTGCTAATGCAGGGTCTGCATTTGACCAAAAAGCAATACTAAATGCAAATAAAGTTAAGACACCTAATTTGAAAATTTTCTGCAATTTTTGAGTAGATATAAGTTTATTTTTCATGACTGTTAATTACGAGTACAATCTACTTGATAATTTACTTTTAGTACTCAAATTATAGAATTTGAGCAACCACAAATTTACACAGATGGTTGATTTCTTGTTTGCAATTTTATCTAGTTTAATTTTGATGATTTTTCTCTTATTTAATTCCTATTTTCTAGTTATTTTCCACGCTTTCTTTGAGAGATTTTTGAGCTACTCTTGTTACGTAAACACTCACCGCCACAGTAGCAATAAATCCAATTCCTTGCATCACCCATTGCCCTATTTGAGTTGCTGGAGTAGTTGGCTGAGTGGGAGTGCCAATCATTGCTAGGTTGCCAGCAAGAGAACCAATATAAACGTACATCACAGTACCTGGAACCATGCCAATAGAACCCAAGATATAGTCTTTTAGCGAAACCTGGGTAATTCCGAAAGCATAATTTAACAAGTTAAATGGAAAGAGAGGAGACAAGCGAGTCAATAGGACTATTTTGAATCCTTCTTTAGCAACTGCTCGATCAATCGCTTTAAATTTAGGATGTTTTTCTAACTGTCGGCAAACCCAATCTCGTGATAAATAACGTCCGATTAAAAATGCAACAGTTGCTCCCAAAATTGCTGCAATTAATACATAAACACACCCCCAAAAGAAGCCAAATAAACAACCACCTTTTAGTGTCAGTAGAGAACCAGGTATAAATATTAATGTAGCCAAGTTATAGATAAGAATAAACGCTATCGCACCAAATGAACCAAGGCTTTGAATCCAGGTAATAGATGTCTGCAAAAATTCCTGAAGCTTCAAGTGTTTGGCAACAATGAGCAGGGTAGTAACCAGACAAAATAACAGTATCAGTTTGAGTTTGGGTTTGAGAAAGCGTTTGTGTTTTTGGTGCATGAGAGAGTGGGGGAGTGGGAGAGTGGGAGATGGGGTGATGGGGGGAGTGGGGGCTAGGGGTCCCCTCTGGGGTTGGGGGCTGTGGGAGAGTGGGGGCTAGGAGTCCCCTCTGGGGTTGGGGGCTGTGGGGGACGACCAACCACTAACTACTAACCACTAACAACCAACAACTAACAACCAACAACTAACAACCAACAACTAACAACCAACAACTAACAACCAACAACTAACAAAATACTTAAACTAAATGAGAAACAGCTTAAAGTCTCCTAAGTTTTTCCCGACGATACCAACTCCAAATTCGCATGGGGGAGACACCCAGGTAATAAGCAATAATGATTATTTGATTCAGCAGCGTTGTTTGCCAAATTCCTTTTTGCAGCCAGCGGCGTGCTGATGTAATAACTGGCACTGAAATAAACGCAATTTTCCCTAGACGTTTTAAACGCTGCATCAGTTCAAAGTCTTCCATAATAGGTAATTCAGGAAAGCCACCGATTTCGTTAAATATCTGTCTAGTTAAAAAAATTGCTTGATCGCCGTAGGGCATTTGTAAAAAACGCGATCGCACATTCACACCCCATTCCACCAGCCGCAAACTCCCCATTTCTGCATCGATTCGCAAAGCAAACGCACCAGCTACAATCCCAGGCTGTACTAATGCTGCGCGAACCATAACATCAAAACCAATAGGTAAACGGGTATCAGCATGAAGGAATAGCAAAATATCACCGCTTGCAGCTACAGCACCTACATTCATTTGGTTAGCACGTCCGGCTATAGATGAGATGACTGTGACACCAACAGACTTAGCGATTTCTACCGTTTTATCTTTTGAACCGCCATCCACCACAATTACTTCAACATTTGTACTGGGTTGAGTACTAGCTAATGCAGCTTTGATATTCTCCGCCTCGTTGAGTGTAGGGATGATAATAGAAAGTCTGGGAATATTGATACAAAGATTTTCACGTTCTGACAACTTTTGTGTTGCTCCTACCTGAGTACTTTCTCCATAAAGTAACACCAAAAATTGCGGGAATTTGAGGAGGCGTGGCGCAGTTAAGTAGAAAGGCATAAATAAACTAAAAATGGGGCGGGCTAGAAGCCCACCCCACAAGAGCTTTAATAATAAATATTGTGGGGTGAGCATCCTGTCCGCCTGTATAAAATACAAGATATTTTACGTTTAATGATGTTGAACTACTTATCAACTCATTTTGGAAATCACACTCGAATTTTGACCTGTTTTCCTCTACACTAGGAGCCGTTCAAACTAAGTCACAATCTAATTAAACCCAATCGTGACTGTGCAACTATGCAGATTACTCAGTGTCTTCACACAGCCATTCTCGTTACTGACTTAGAACGTTCCGAACATTTTTATAGCACTGTATTGGGACTACCCAAAGTCGAACGCCCAATGAAATTTCCTGGTGCTTGGTATCAAGTCGGCGAGTATCAAATTCACCTCATCGTTGCGCCAACCGTCCCAACTGAACCCAAACATGAAAAATGGGGACGCAATCCCCACATTGCTTTTTTAGTTTCCGACTTAGATGCCGCTAAACAGCAGCTCTTAAATTATAACTGTCCAATACAACCAAGTGCTTCTGGTCGCTCCGCTCTTTTTACCCAAGATCCGGATGGAAATGTGATTGAGTTAGGTCAGCAGTGAAGGCGGAGGGGAGGAGGGGGAGATGGGGGGATGGGGAGATGGGGAGAGTGGGAGAGTGGGAGACGATCAACCACTGTACGGGCGGGTTTTGATAGATATTTTGTGATTGAAGCCTATAAATTTGTGGCTAAACCCGCCCCTACCAATCACTACCTGCTAACAAATAACCAATGACAAATGACTAATGACCAATGACAAATGACTAATGACTAACTGATGAAAATATTTGCTTACACCTACACCGATCCCCTCTTAGAAACTACTCCCGTGTCCACTAGTTGGGGAGAATGGCAGGTGAATCGACTTTATCAAGATTTAGGACAGCGATCGCAATTACAACTATTATTCACTGACTGCAAAACTAATCCTCCCGATTATCTGATCGTTCGCCGTTTGGAAGAATTGGGAGATACTGTTGAGGAAGTGAGCGATCGCCTTTCCCAACTGGAAACAATGGGGATCACCCTGGTTGCAGTTGAGCAAGGTTACAATTCTGCCGATCAATTCCCTAATCCCCGTGCTGAGTTACTAAAATTGCTACATGAAATTCAACGCCAGCAACACAGCCATCGTATCCGCCAAGCTCACGCCCGCAACCGTTTGAATGCTTGTCCCCCACCAGGGAAAGCACCTTACGGCTATAAGAAAAGTAAAAATAAATACATTTTAGACCGTACTACCTCCCCTGTAGTCAAGGATTTTTTTGAACGCTTTCTGCTTTATGGTTCACTACGCGGGGCAGTGCGTTACCTCGCGAAAAAATACGGCAAGAAAATTTCTGTCACCACCGGGCGTCGTTGGTTGACTAATCCAGTCTATCGAGGTAGTACTGCTTATCAGAATGGGGAAATTATCTCCGATACCCACACTCCTGTTATTTCAAAGGAAGAAGCAGCACAGGTTGATCGACTCTTGCGCCGCAACAGTCGTTTACCATCGCGAACTGCGAGTGCGCCGCGTTCTCTGGCGGGGTTGGTTGTCTGTGGGGAGTGTCAATCACACATGAGTATTGCTCGCGTCACCATCCGCAACCAAGATAAAGAGTATCTTTATTTGCGTCCTATCAGCTGCACCAAACGTCCTAAATGTCGTGCCATTTCCTACCAAGAAGTATTAGATAGCACTATTCAAGCAGTTTGTCGCGACTTGCCAATCGCGGTGGCAAAGATGAATTCTCCCCAGTTGGATGGGATAAAGAATAATTTAGACAATGCGATCGCTCGCCAGCAAGAAATACTCAATCAGTTACCTACTTTAATAGAAACTGGGATTTTAGATACAGAGACAGCTAAACTAAGAGCATACAAACTCCGCACCGAAATATCTGCACTGCAAGCAAATCTGGCAACCTTACCACCTGTAAATTTGTGTTCTGTTGCCGTTGCAGTTTCTATTCCCCAATTTTGGTTAGACTTATCAGAAGCAGAGCGACGATTTTATTTTCGCGAATTCATTCGCCAAATAGAACTTATTCGTCAAGATCAAGAATGGGAATTACGAGTTATTTTTATTTTTTGAGTTTTGGTCGTTAGTAATCCAAAGTAGTTGCGAATTATTTAATACAACAAAGGTAAAACGCTTGAGCAAAACTCCTTTGCTAAGTATTTCTTTAGTTTTCTCTATGGTAAACGTGAAAAATTTGTAGCAAAATCTATGAACGTTTGCAAAAACGTATACTTAAGTACCCTATAATAAGCCAAGTAGGGCAAAAAGCCCCTATTTTCACCCGCAAGGTAGTTATCAGGTTAGCAAACTAGGTATCAGGGGCATCTACTTTTTTCAGCTTGTTGCGGTATGTCATTGACTTACCGCACTTTATGACTTACTGTCGTATGTCATTGACTTCTCACCTTTACATACCCATACTAGCTCTTGTCATTTTTTCATGTCAATCATTCATTTAAAATTGACAAAAAATCATGTCAAACAATTTGGATATCATGAAAGAAGAGGAAGACTAGTATGATCTTGATAAGTCCACATCATGACCGACAGAAGACGTTCTGAAGATTACAAGCAGGTCAGTGGTTACGTTCCGGTAGAGTTGGCACGGGAATTCAAGAGCTTCTGTGCTCGTGAGGGATTATCCCAAAGCGACGCATTAGAAGAGATGCTCCGTGAATGGCTAGCTCAAAAAGCTTCCAACTCTTCAAAATCCGAACAGGCAAATCGTCCGATCGCAATTGCCGATGTAGTTCGAGCCAACATGACAAAACTGAAGCGCTGCGGGTTAAAAAACTTGCAAGTGCTCGCCAAAGGGGAAGTTTTGCCCACACCAGGAGACTTTGCCATCATTGCATCTACTTTGGGTATCCCCGAGGAAGAACAAAAAATGATTTGGCAACGAACTTTTAGTTCCCTAAGTAATGATGTTAGTGGTGTGAAAGATGAGCGCGAGTGTTCTGAAAGTCCTAAACCAACCAGGTTGGAATTATAAATTTTCCTACGATGGGGTTTCAATTCTTGCCCCTACCAAGCGAGATGCCACGCACCTTGCCCAAAGCTACGGAGATGCTCTCAGCGAAACCGCAGCAAAAATCAATGGTAAGGTGCGGATCGGTTGGAGACACTGCAAACGACCCATAGAATTTTACGGGTGGATGGCGTCCCAAAGACCGCCTACACCCGCCGAAACTGCCGAGCGGATCTTACCTCTAGAGGGTGAAGTATTTTGCAGTCAGTTGCGATTACCAGTAGGGTTGTTAAAGCGAATGATTGCTGCTGCTGAAAGTGAGCGTCCAGTTAGTATTGTCAGAAAGGATAACCAAAAGCAAATCATTATTAACAGACGCATGTCTGATATGTTACAGACTCCCCCTGAGATTGCTACTCAAAGGGTAATGAATAGATTTTGGCTACCTGAAGATTTGGCGCAACTGGAACGAAGATTGCGTCAAGAGAGCCGATTCACTATGACTTACCGTGGTGGGCTAAACGAGCAAACTTGGGCAATCCTCACAACCCAATTCGAGAGTTTTGAGGTTGATGGCATCTGGTATAGACAGGGAACCACCTTGGCAACTCCTCAGCTTATACCGATTCCGCCAGAGGCTTGTGCTCAGGCTTGAGTAGATAATTAGACCACTTTAAGAAACAAAAAACTACCGGGTGAATAAATTGTTTAAGGGTGCACTCCATCAAAAACTGACATTTGTTAAGTTTATTAATTTTTTTATATACAGATAAACAACAACAGGAGTTCTTTAGAGCTAAAAAATAGACAAGCAATATAATTATTTTGGTAGCAAGATCAAGCCATCTAGCTACCAATTACTAGCCAATATTTACTAACTCTCAATAAACACTCGCCAAAACCATTATAAAATCGAGCTTTTTAGTTTCAAGTGTTTCTTCTATGCATAACGAGGGGTTTAAGACTTTTGACTTTTGACTTTTGACTTTTGAGTTTCTTTTAAGTGCCAATATCCAGGACGCTTTTCTGGTTTAAGACTTTTGACTTTTGACTTTTGACTTCCCCCTTGTGGGGCGCTCTTAACTTACTTTATTGACTACAGACATTTCGCGAATACGCCACTCGCCATACTGCCGAATCAAGTTATACCTAACTCGTACTGTCTCGTTATAAGACTTCTGCCGATTAATTTGACCGTTTTCGTAAAAATCAGCCGCTTCAGTTACAGAAGCTTCAACAGCAGCAGTATTGTTATCCGTGGGATTGGCGTCTAATCTTTCCACTTTGATACTGTGCTCGTACTTGCGATAGCGATTATTTTTCTTTTCCTCTTGAGCAATGAGTTGCCATTGAGCGAGGGCTGAATCCGCTAAAATATTCTCTAAATCATCGATTTCATGACTTGGCCCCAAAGCTGCTGCTTTAGTTGCCAGCCAAGTCTGAACAATTTCCTCTGCCGTTGTTGCTGTCAGAGGCCCTTCCGAAAAATGTGGTTGGCTGTCACGGTCAGGAATAGGTACTGGTGGTTCGTTTAGTTGTACAACCAACGGTTTACCTTTTAAAACTGGTGCTGGTGAAAATAGATTATTTAACCATCTCACAGTGGTTGAAATCATCAGCAATAACGCTAATATACTTGCCACAGCAGCCAACACTATCCACAACAACCGTTTGACTTTAAGGTTGCGACTAACAGATCGCCGCCGACGTGTAGCGATCGGACGCTGTTCCCAAGTACGTCCTCCATGACTAGCACCAGGAGAGTATTTACGCCTTCTTTGCGTTTGAGGTCGGGAGGGTACAGGAGTTTTAGCTGGATTATTGACGTAATGACTATTAATTCTGCCAATACGTTCGGCACTGGGAAAGCGTGCGACGGGCGTTTCTACTTGTGTATCTTCAGTTGTTGAAGTAGGGGGTGATGGCGGAAAGTGAGATGGCGAGTAT
Source organism: Fischerella sp. PCC 9605 (assembly GCF_000517105.1). Classification (GTDB taxonomy): domain Bacteria; phylum Cyanobacteriota; class Cyanobacteriia; order Cyanobacteriales; family Nostocaceae; genus PCC9605. The sequence continues at coordinate 1,345,673 of NZ_KI912148.1, forward strand.
TGTGAATATTCAGATCTGTTGTAACTTGGTGCTTCGGGAACTTTTCCTACATTGGCTCTGTTATTAGGAAATTGTCGATAAACTATGCTGCGATCGCTGTGACGATTCTGAGGATTTGTCTGTGTATGGGGATATGACTGGCGGTTGATTGTTGCCCCTTCTTCAAGGGTTTCTGCTGACAAAGGTAGTTGCTCTAAATAAGTTTGTACCCGTTGGTCAGCAAAATAATCTTTCAGAGAAGCCCGCTGATTTTCTAAATCTCGGAAGTTGGGAAAAACTTCGCTTTGCAACCACCGTTCACCATATAAACACAGACCCGGCAGCCAGTCAGGAGAGTTGCGAGAATTTTCCCGAATAAAAGCTAGGGCTTCATACTCCTGACTCAGTTCTAAGGCACGGCTAGCTTCTTCAGTTTGCCCCAATAATAAAGCACATAACGACTGTTCTAGATGCACATCTTGACGTTTGCTCAGACGCATCAGCATCTGTTTTGCCTGATGAATCAAAGCAGGTTGACGTTGAGTAAATCCCCGTGCTACTAACGCGTAAACAGCCAAGTATGTAGCTACACCAGAAGGACGCTGACTTTCTGCTTCAAATAATTTATGTTGTTCTGCAACTGTTAAGTAGTTACGCAACTGCTGAATAAAGCGCAGAAAGTCATCTATGTTTAGACCAGATTGATCGTCTCCAGTACCATCAATGCCACCGCGCTCGTCTAAAACCTCTTGTAATAATTGCAAACCTTGGCGGCGTTCGGCAGCTTTTTCTTCTGGTAGTGCAAGTAACTCTAAAATTCGATATGGCCGCAGTCTACAAAGGTCTGACTGAATTTCAGCCCGAATGTGCGGGAATAAACTATGCTTTGCTAAAAGTCCATCACCTGTTTCCAGGGATGCGGCGGCATTGTCGTAGTGACCTTGTTGCCATTCTTCCCGACCCAATTCTAAACAGGCAAGAGCAACAGTGAGAACAATATCTGCCTTTTCCGGAGTTAGTTCACCAAATTCGTCTCTTTCTAGAAAGTTGCCTGTTTTGACGGCTGTAGTACTGTTATTTACCAGGTATGGATGACCTAGTTTCAGTACTAGTTCGTACTCTCCTAACTCTTGCAAAATCAGTAAAGCACCAACTAATTCGTCTTGGCTAATGTCAATGCTGAGGCTGTGGGATTCAAGAACATCATAGCGATCGCCAGTACGATTTTCTAGCGCTACGGCAGCATTGCGATTGCCCTCTGAACCATAGGCATGAGCTAAATATAGTTGATCGTAGGCTCTGCGTTCTTTCGGATCTGATAAAACCACGTAAGCTTCTTCAATAAGTTGTTTGCGAGAATTAATCGCTGCCTGGGAATACTCGCGTCGCGGCAGTTGCACAATGCGATCGCCATGTGCCTGCCGCAATTGTTCCTCACTTGCCGCCAAAGGTAGTCCTAAAATTCGGTAGTAATCTAGCGGAATTCGCACAGCCTACTTCCCCTGCAGCGTCATAGATATAATTCTCCTAGAACATTCCAGGAGTGTAAAAGCGTGCCATAATAATAACTCGTTGTTTTCACACAACAAGTGTGTTTTGCAACAAGTTTACTTTTACCTTCCCATTTTTTTGGGTGACAATGCCAATTATATTTTTCTGGCAAGAAATTTTGATTTTTTTCTTGCCGGGGTATATGACTTGAACATTTCTGCGGCTGGTTTAGAGGGGGTTTCCCCACCATTCGATCAAACAAGCATCCTATTAGAGGTTTGCTGCTGCTTGCAAGCGCACTGAAATATAACATAATTAATTCTTTGTGACAATTATCTAGAGAAGTAAAACCATAAGAGGTTTTGTTTTTTTAATTTGTTAATGAATATGCAGAAAGCAAGCTATCCTGATTGGTAGTCTAGGGTCTAAGGTTGTCATCTTACCCCTCAAAGACAAAACATAAAATAGTAGTAGTCAATAACTGTTTAATTTTTGACTCCTTATGCGAGCGTAACTTATCCAATTTATCTAAAAATGGTAACTTTAAGTGTTACTACGGGGATGATAGAGAAATAATGATTCAAGAACGCACTTTACCTAAATTTGATGTAACCACCGCACAGATCGGCAAAGAAGAAGGCTTGCGGTTATACGAAGATATGGTATTAGGGCGCACCTTTGAAGACAAGTGCGCGGAAATGTACTACAGGGGCAAAATGTTTGGTTTTGTCCACCTGTACAACGGTCAAGAAGCAGTCTCCACAGGCGTGATTCAAGGAGCAATGCGACCGGGTGAAGATTTCGTTTGCAGTACCTATCGCGATCACGTTCATGCTTTAAGTGCGGGAGTACCAGCAAAAGAGGTAATGGCAGAGTTATTTGGCAAAGCCACAGGTTGCAGTAAAGGACGCGGTGGTTCCATGCATATGTTCTCTGCTGAACATCGTTTGCTGGGCGGCTATGCTTTCGTAGCTGAGGGTATTCCCGTAGCAGCTGGGGCGGCTTTTCAAACTAAATACCGACGGGAAGCGTTGGGTGATGAAAGCGCTGACCAAGTTACAGCCTGTTTTTTTGGCGATGGTGCTTGTAACAACGGTCAATTTTTTGAGACCTTGAACATGGCAGCGCTATGGAAATTGCCCGTAATTTTCGTAGTTGAGAATAACAAGTGGGCTATTGGTATGGCTCATGAACGGGCAACTTCTGACCCAGAGATTTATAAAAAAGCCAGTGTCTTTAACATGGTGGGTGTGGAAGTAGACGGTATGGATGTCATGGCAGTGCGTGCAGTGGCACAAGAAGCTGTAGCCCGTGCCCGTGCTGGTGAAGGCCCAACCTTAATTGAAGCACTCACTTACCGTTTCCGGGGTCACTCTCTGGCAGATCCTGATGAATTGCGAAGCAAGGCTGAGAAAGAATTTTGGTTTGCCCGCGATCCAATTAAGAAATTTGCTGCTTATCTTACAGAACAAAACCTGACGACAGATCAAGAATTAAAAGAGATCGATCGCAGAATACAGCAAGAGATAGAAGAAGCGGTGAAGTTCGCCGAAAGTAGCCCCGAACCAGATCCCAGCGAATTGTATCGCTACGTATTTGCCGAAGACTAGTAGAAATTATGAATTATGAATTATGAATGCTAAAAAATTTCATAATTTCATAATTCATAATTTATAATTCATCATTAAAAAAGTCGTGTTTGATATTTCACAAGAACAAAGACAATACCTAACTTTAATTCTTTGCGATCGCACCACCAACTCTCAGCTAGAAGTGGTACCAGAACGCGGCGGTATTATCACGCGTTGGCGAGTCCAAGGGCAAGAAATGCTCTACTTGGATGAAGAACGCTTTGCTAACCCTGAACTTAGTGTTAGAGGCGGTATTCCGATTTTATTTCCTATCTGCGGAAATTTACCGGATAATACTTACACTTACCAAGGGCAGCAGTATACACTCAAACAACATGGCTTTGCTCGCGATCTGCCGTGGGAACATGAGCAGGTGTCTGCTGAAAATAAGACTTTTCTGAAGCTTCATCTTTCCAGCAACGAGAAAACAAAGACAGTATATCCCTTTGATTTTCATTTAGCTTTCAGCTACGTAATCCAAGGCAATACCTTAGAAATCCAGCAACAGTATACCAATCGTTCCTCGCAAGCAATGCCCTTTTCTTTTGGGTTTCATCCTTACTTTCTGACACAGGATAAAACTCAGCTAGAGTTTGAAATTCCTGCCCAAAAGTACCAAGACCAGCGAAGCAAGGAAATTCATACCTTTAATGGTAAATTTGACTTTACCAAGGATGAAATTGATGTGGCATTTAAACCATTAAGCGGGCAGTTTGCCACCGTCAGCGATCGCAGTCGGAAACTAAAACTAACGCTGGAATACGATCGTGTCTTTTCCACGCTTGTGTTTTGGACGCTTAAAGGCAAAGACTTCTACTGCCTTGAACCTTGGAGCGCCTCTCGTAATGCTATCAATACAGGTGAGGATCTGACAGTTTTGGAACCGGGAGCTACCTGTTCGGCAACAGTGAAAATTTCGGCAAATTTTTTCTAAATCTCCTTGCAAATCCACAGATGGTTGTGCTAAATTGATGAAGTTGCGATTTGCAAAAACAAGGGTCGCTAACTCAATGGTAGAGTACTCGGCTTTTAACCGATTAGTTCTGGGTTCGAATCCCAGGCGACCCATTTAAAAATATAAATAATGTGTATGACATCTATATAAGCATTATTTTGTGCATTTCAAGCTACAGCGCAAACTTTTTCAACTATAGACACCCATCACTAGTTATAATTTCCTATAAGCCCACAATAATTTTTTAAGATTGGCGTAATATTTATTTACGCTATACTTCAAACCGATTAGCTGACAACTACATTAGGAGGACTATCTATGGCGCTCGTGCCAATGCGGCTGCTGTTGGATCACGCGGCTGAGAACAATTACGGTATCCCAGCTTATAACGTGAACAACATGGAGCAGATTCAAGCGATTATGCAGGCTGCCCATGAAACAGATAGCCCCGTGATTTTGCAAGCTTCTCGTGGTGCTCGTAAGTATGCTGGCGAAAACTTCTTACGTCACCTGATTTTGGCAGCAGTGGAAACCTATCCCTATCTGCCCATTGCCATGCACCAAGATCATGGCAACGAGCCTGCTACTTGCTACTCAGCAATTAAAAACGGCTTTACCAGCGTGATGATGGATGGTTCCCTGGAAGCTGATGCTAAAACCCCTGCTAGCTACGAATACAACGTCAAAGTCACCCGCCAAGTGGTGGAAGTAGCTCATGCACTAGGTGTCAGCGTTGAAGGCGAACTCGGTTGCTTGGGTTCTCTGGAAACTGGTATGGGCGACAAAGAAGATGGTCACGGTTTTGAAGGTAAACTCTCCCATGACCAATTGCTAACCGACCCCGATCAAGCTGTTGACTTTGTCGAGCAAACCCAAGTAGACGCTTTGGCAGTTGCGATTGGTACTAGCCACGGTGCTTACAAGTTCACCCGCAAGCCAACTGGCGAAATTTTGGCAATCAGCCGCATTGAAGAAATTCACCGCCGTCTGCCCAACACTCACTTGGTAATGCACGGTTCCTCCTCCGTACCCGAAGATTTGATTGCTTTAATTAACCAGTACGGTGGTGCTATTCCCGAAACCTATGGCGTACCCGTGGAAGAAATTCAAAAAGGCATCAAGAGCGGTGTGCGTAAGGTAAATATCGATACCGACAACCGTCTGGCAATTACCGCCGCCGTCCGGGAAGCTTTGGCAAAAGATCCTAAGGAATTTGACCCCCGTCACTTCCTCAAGCCTTCTATTAAGTACATGCAAAAAGTTTGTGCCGACCGCTACCAGCAATTTGGTACTGCTGGCAACGCTAGCAAGATTAAGCAGGTTTCTTTGGAAGAATTTGCTGCTAAGTATGCTAAAGGCGAACTCAGCGCTGCAATTAAGAAAACTGTTGCTCTATAACTTGAGAAAATAAGTCAATAGGGACACCTCACAGCTAGCTGTGTCCCTAGATAACTGAGGATTCTCACACTAGTTTGACTAAGCCGGGTAGCGTTTGTTCCCCGGTTTTTTTGTTTTAATTGGTTCGGCATCAATAAACGTGTTTCTCGCAGTGATTGTTAGTGGTTAGTAGTTAGTAGTTGTAGAGACGTGCCATGGCACGTCTGTACATTGGTTAGTGGTTAGTTGTTGTAACAACAACTAACCAACAAACAACGGTTTTCAAGCTCATGTTTATTAATACCTCAATATGGTTCAGTTAAGGATTTTTGGTACAAAAAATTTGGTCTGTAGAGACGCGGAATTTCGCGTTTATACTTATCTAAATCGTATTTATTTATACTATTTACTTAGCTGTGAGAAAAGTTCTCATCCCGGCTTGGAAGTGTCCTGGTAAGTTGCAAACTATTAGATAATTACCTGGAGTTAGATTCACTGCGAGTGTTTTGGTTGCACCACTTGTGAGTTCCTCTTCTTCAATCTCACCAATTTTTTTGCCTGCTTTATCTTCGTCAAGCCGATCGCCTTTAAGCGGTAGCTTATCTAATGGCAAGTCGGTTTTAATAACTACCATTTCATGGTCAAGGTTTCCTTGATTGTTCGTGACAAATTCCACTGGCCCCGCTGGGACTGTGGATGGTGATAGCTGGAATTGCATTTCTTTGACAGTTACTTGAACTTTGTTGGCAGCAGATGAGTTTTGTTGGGCTGCTGGGGAACTAGTAGGAGTTACTTGCTGTGAGGTGTTATTTGGACTGCAAGCCCATAAGAATAGTGGCGATACAATAGCTGTTAAACAAAATTTTAAAGTTCGCTTATTCAATTGCGGACACCTTTTGTAATATGATTAGATTTTTATATTTTGATTATAGAGACAGCACAAATTGCAAAAGTTCAATTTTTTTACAATTACAAACTATTACTGATATTTTGTAACATTCGAGTGAGAGAGCTAAAAGCTCTAATTCTCGTTAAATGGGACGGGTGAAGACACCCATCCCACAAGAAAATTTGGGATGTTTTTTTTATTTGGAACTCCCCTAGTAGAGACGCGATCGCTCGCGCCTAATGACCGTAAACTATTAAAATACGCGGTGTTGCAAAGACGGCATTTGACGGCGGACTTGTTCGAGGCGCGAAGGATTGATTTCGGCGATCGCAACTCCCGGTTTTTCGCCAGCATCAGCTAAAATCATTCCCCACGGGTCGATAATCATTGCATGTCCGTGAGTTTGACGGCGGTTGTAATTCAGTCCGGTTTGTGCTGGTGCAATCACATAACAAGTATTTTCAATCGCACGGGCTTGCAGCAAGACTTGCCAGTGGTCTTTACCTGTGAAAGCAGTGAAAGCAGCGGGAACAAACATCACATCTGCTCCCTTGGATGCCAGATGACGGTAAAGTTCGGGGAAGCGGACATCGTAACAAACCGAAAGTCCAAGATTACCTAATTTTTCACCACAATAAATAGAAGGTAGTTCTTTACCAGCCATCACTGTGCTAGATTCTCGATAGGTATTGCCATCAGGGACGTTAACATCAAATAGGTGTACCTTGTGATAGCGCAGGAGTTCTTGACCGTTGGGGTCGAGGAGTAACGCAGTATTGTAGACTTTGCCTGCACCCTCCACGGGAACGGGAAAGCCGCCACCTAGGATAGTAATTTGATAGCGCTGCGCCATTGTTTTCAAGAATATTTCTGTTTTGTGGGCGATCGCATCAGCTTGAGCGAGTTTATCCTTTTCTTCTCCCATAAAAGGAAAATTCTCTGGTAAACCCACCAATTCAGCACCTTGATGTACGGCTAAATCGATTAATTCCTCTGCTTGTGCCAAATTTTTTTCTAGGTCAGGCACACTTGTCATTTGAATAGCGGCGGCTAAATAAGATTTCATAGATTTAACAACTGTTATACAAAGTAGATTATCAAAATATAATCTTTATCTTTTAGTCATTTGTCATTGGTTATTTGTTAGTGGTTAGTAGTTAGTGGTTAGTAGTTAGTGGTTAGTAGTTAGTGGTTAGTAGTTAGTGGTTAGTAGTTAGTGGTTAGTAGTTAGTGGTTAGTAGTTAGTGGTTAGTAGTTAGTGGTTGGTCGTCTCCCACTCTCCCACTCCCCGACTCCCCCACTCTCCCCATTCATTGCCCCATCTCCCACTCTCTTCCTATGGTTGCTTGGAAATTGGACTAAATTCAGGTTAGGTTGTTAGAAAATCTTAATAAATTCTGTCTGCTGTGGATGCATCTATTCTGATTAAAACTTTCATTGCTGTGTTTGTACTTGCGGATGCAGTCGGTAACATACCAGTACTTTTGGTTTTGACCAAAGGTATGGAACCAGAACGAAGAAACAAAGTGATAGATAAAGCCATTGTGGTGGCAATAGTAGTACTGTTGCTCTTTGCCTGTGCTGGTCAATTGATTCTGAGTTACTTGGATGTAAGTATGGGGTCGTTGCGAGTAGCTGGAGGACTGCTACTGTTGTTAATTTCTTTACAAATGCTTCAAGGAGAATTAGATACTCCAGTCATTGACCAAGAGCGCGATGTGGCAATTACTCCTCTGGCTTTGCCACTACTGGCAGGCCCTGGTACACTAACCACCGTAATGTTGTTAATGTCAGAATCTCCCAATCCACATATTGGTGTGTTGGTAGGGATTGTTGCAGCGATGTTAGTCAGTTGGTTAATTTTGCGACAGGCAAACTTTATCGATCAGTGGATTGGTGCAGAAGGTGAGGTAATTATTACTCAGCTTTTGGGTTTTCTGTTGGCAGCGTTGGCAGTGGAAATTGGTAGTAGGGGGATAAGAGAATTGTTTTTGAGTTGAGATTATACTTTTTCACTGGCTGTTTAAACTATCGCGCTTACAAGTTAAATAGTTATAATTTACACCATGTTCCGTTAACGTGATACATATTAAATACTGTAGAGACGCACCGTGACACATCTCTACAAAAACCTATTTGGTTCTACCTTAACGAGAAAATTGTCAGCGTTACAGTTCATCTCCTCAATAACCATTAATCTAGCTTTTTAAGTTCTTGCCGTGAATTTTTCGATGGTTTGTCTTGAGAAGGCAAACTACGGATACGATTCATTTGTGCAAGAGCATACCGTGCTGTTGCTTGGACTTCAGCATCAGGATCTTGTACAGCATGACATAACATTTGGCTGATTTGAGCCATCATGTCATAAATACGAGTTAAGTCACGGATAGCATTTTGCCGTACTTGCGGGCTTTCATGTTGCAAAGACATTGCTAAAGCCTGATTCATCGGTTTGAGTGTACGAATGCCAATTTCTGTCAAAGCAGCCAAAATTAAGCTGCGCTGTTGAGAATCTGCATCTATCATCAGATCGACTAATGGCTGAATAGCCCGTGAGTCTCCCTGTTGACCTAAATCCCAAATCGCCTTGCGCCGCTTTGTTGGATCGGGACTGCCTAAATCTTTGAGCAACTCGTCAACGATGTTAACTTTAGCAAGGCGAGAAGTGGTTGTTGGTGGCAGTAATTTTGGAGGTTGTGATGTGGTAGCCGCTTGCGGATTAGGGGGAGTGGCGTCTAACTCTTGTAAGGGTGGCTGGACTTGTTGGGTTTCCGTTTGAGTAATAGTTTCCGGAGATGAGTCTTGTGAAGGTACAACTTTTTTAGACTTGCCAAACCATTTCATGAAGTACAGTAGCGCGCCTACGGTTCCCAAAACACCTATCGCCACTAGCAACCACCATACTAAACCACGCCCTTTGGATTGTTTGTTATTTGTAGTAGGCTGTGGAGTAGGATTGGCAGTATTAAGCTTTTTTTCTACTTCTGCCTGCACTAGGTTCTGAGTTTGTGTACCAGCGATGCCATTCGCCACTAAACCTTGGTCTTGCTGAAACTTCAAGACAGCATTACGTGTAGTTGGGCCGTACTGTCCATCGATAACACTATCGTAGTATCCTAGCTCCTTGAGTTGGGTTTGTAATATCTTCACATCATCCCCTGTGCTGCCTAGTTTGAGAATAGGCTGCCGAGCAAGGTTTGTGGAATTGGCTTGAGCAAGTTCTAAAATTTGGGAGACTGGGTGTTGTGTGGCTGTCATTGCAGAACTGTAGTCCAAACCCAGGGAAGTAAAACAGACGATCAGCGTGATTGAGTAACGGCATAGCCTCATATACAAGTTTCAGCCAGAATATGCGTGAAATTCATCGATACCACGATAACTTCAGAGAGAACTAAATGTTAACTTTTAATTTGAGAAAAAATTTGCACCCACTATAAACTCTTACCAGAAGGACAAAGCAGCAATTAGCAAGATTATGACAAACTCGGTTACTAACCAAACTCCAATTCCATCTCAAATAGGTCGGCGACATACCGATCCACCTGGTTTATGGATTGCTGTAGTCGCAGGTTCGGTAGCCTTGCACTTGCTTGTGTTTTGGCTAATGCGCTTCTACTCATATCGGTTGAGCCTTTTACAGCAGCAGTATTCAAGTAGTGCTGTGCCAATTGAACTAGTAGAAATTTCTCCAACAGAACGTTCAAAAGTTCAACCTCAAGCCAAACCAGTCCCACCAAAGCCATCATCCACTACTCAAACATCATCAGCACAGACAGCTAAACCCGCTCCAGCTTCCGAAGATAATAACGCGATCGCTTTAACTGACAATAAAACAGCGATCGCCTCTAAACCTAATGACTCAACCCTGAGGCAACAAAACTCTAATACATCCACTGTTGAGCAAACAACAACAACAGTACAGCCTCAACTAACAACAAAACCAGAATTTACTCCCAAGTTTACCCCCGCACCTGTGCCACCAGCGGCGAAGAATCCACAGCCTGCTGAAAGCACACTTCCACCACAAACCTCTAATAATACAGATACACCTACTTCAGAACAAGAAAATTCACTACCAGACAAACAAAACCAAGCTTCATCATTTCCCAATACTACAGATACAAATAATACAAATTTGCCAAAAAACACCTCACCCTCCACAAATGAACAACAGGAGTCGCAACCACCTATTTCTCAAATCCCACCCGTTCCTCTTCCTGGACAACCAGACGCCAATATCTCACTTGGCCAGTCAACCCCACTACCAACAATAGATCCATCAGTTGAACCACCACCGCAGTTATCACCTCCTGAAAATCAAACGGGTGAAGGACTGGTAGCAAGCTGGGATGTTTTTTCTAGAGAGGGAATGATTGATTTGCTCCAAAAAGGAGTGGTGAGACAAGATATACCACCAGAGATTTTGGCTCAACCTCTGGGAGAAAACACAAAAAACTTGCCCATAGATTTTCTCCGCAGCGAACCCGATCTGGAAAGTGTAGATTTGATCGCTTCTTTAGCAGTTGATGAAAATGGCAATTTGATGGCCCGTGATGCAAATGGCAACTCAGGAGTAAACATTATAGATATTAATCCCGAGGAGCTAGCAGCAAAGAAAAGCAAATATCAGCAACTCCTTGTTGAAGTTTTCCAAAAAGTGTCATTTCGCCCAGCCCAAAATAATGGGGTATCGGTTCCCAGCAATTTGGTTGTAAATATTAAAATAGAGCGTCGCTAGCTTGATTTTTAGCTGAGATTGTATTACTATATTTAAGTTGGAAATTTGCGGGCATAGTTTAGTGGTAAAACCATAGCCTTCCAAGCTATTGATGCGGGTTCGATTCCCGCTGCCCGCTTTAAAGATATTTAATACTTATTCAAAAAGCTAGTTCCCTATCTTCATCCGAGAACCAGCTTTATCTTTAACAAATCCCTAATTGCTGCCCAGTAAATGGGTAATTTTTAACCGAATTTACCGCTGACGTACTCTTTGGTCGCTTCTTGCTGGGGATTTTGGAAAATTGCCTCTGTAAGATCGTATTCTACAAGGTAGCCAGTACGAGCACCCTTTTCATTTGTCTGGACGTTAAAAAAGGCTGTCATATCGGACACTCGCGAGGCTTGTTGCATGTTGTGAGTAACAATGACCACGGTATATCGTTGTTTAAGTTCGTGGATCAGTTCTTCAACTTGCAGGGTAGAAATTGGGTCGAGAGCTGAGCAAGGTTCATCCATCAAAAGCACGTCTGGCTGAACTGCGATCGCCCTAGCAATACACAAACGCTGCTGTTGACCGCCGGATAGAGATAAACCACTTTGCTTGAGTTTATCTTTGACTTCATCCCACAAAGCGGCTTGTCTGAGCGATCGCTCTACCAGTTCATCCATATCACCTTTGTAACCATTGAGTCTGGGCCCAAAAGCAATGTTGTCGTAAATTGATTTGGGGAAAGGGTTTGCTTTTTGAAACACCATCCCAATCTTACGGCGCACTTCTACAGGATCGATATGGGGTGCATATAGGTTTTCACCATAGTAAAAAACCTTTCCTTCTGCTCGAAATGACTCAATCAGGTCATTGAGGCGGTTATAACATCTCAACAACGTACTTTTACCGCATCCAGACGGACCAATCAAGGCTGTGACGCGATTTCTAGGAATATCCATCCAAATGTCACGTACTGCCAAAAAGTTACCGTAGTAAATGTTAAGACCTTCAGTACGTAAGACAGTGTCGGTTTGATTGGCGGTGCTAATGTTAGTGGCCATAGATGCTAATATTTCTAATTCGACTGTTGTTAAATTTATGACGATTCCCTAGAATCATGAGTAAATTTTGCGGCGAGTTGCCAAGCGAGCAATAATACTGGTAAGCAAAACCATCAACACCAAAATTAGAGACGCAGCCCAAGCCATTGATTGCCAGTTTTTATAGGGAGCAATTGCAAAGTTGTAAACCAGAACTGCCAGGGATGCCGTAGGTTGGAATAAACCAGTAGGCCAGAATTGGGAAAATAAAGCTGTGAACAACAGGGGTGCAGTTTCTCCTGCTGCTCGTGCGATCGACAGCGTTACCCCTGTAACAATTGCCGGTACTGCTGCTGGTAATACCACTAGCATCACGGATTGAAATTTCGTTGAACCTAAACCCACTGCGGCTTGTCGCAAATCATTTGATACTAACTGTAAAGCTTCGTCCGTGGTTCGCACAATAATTGGCAGCATTAACACTGCCAAGGCTACGCCTCCAGCAACCGCAGAAAATGTGCCTGTTGTGACTACCACAATACCATAAGCAAATACCCCGGCAATAATTGAGGGCACACCATTGAGAATGTTGGTTGCAAAGCGTACCCAGCGAGCGATTTTCCCAGAGCTAAACTCTGTCAAATAAACAGCAGCGAAAACGCCAATGGGGATGCTGATCAAAGCTCCAATAGCTACCATGACCAGTGTACCAATGATAGCATTGCCAAAACCCCCTCCCTGTACCAATGGTGGTGGTGGCAACTCAGTAAACAGACCCGGTCGAAAACTGCCTAAACCTTGGATAATGACGTAGGAAAGCACAGCTACCAAAGGTATAATTGCCAATATTCCACATATAAATGCTATTACTGTCATTATTGTGTTAAACAGCGATCGCCCAGATGAAGAGCGCTTCAGACTGCCGCGGAGAAATGCACTTTGAGATTGGTCTGGAGTATAAGCCATATTCAACAAACTTTAAAACGCGAAAATGTCACAGTCTACAGTCGCTTCACTCGCAGGACTATTAACTCAGCCAAAACGTTTACTATCAGAGTTAAAACAAACAAAATCAAAGCAGCGTACATCAGAGCAGATACTTGCAGGCCACTTGCTTCTGCAAACTGGTTTGCTAGCAAAGAAGAAATCGTATTGGCCGGTGCAAACAATGAAGGGCTAATTCTATTGGAGTTACCAATCAACATGGTTACGGCCATCGTTTCTCCCATCGCCCGACCAAGAGCAAGCATCACAGCACTGACGATGCCAGAAAAAGCGGCAGGTAAAATAACTTTGAAAATTGTTTCCCAACGAGTTGCTCCAAGTCCAAAAGCTGCTTGACGCAAACTGGAGGGTACAGAAATCAGAGCATCACGAGAAATAGCTGTGATGATCGGTAAGGTCATAATTCCTAGAATTATGCCCGCAGGAAACATCCCTGGCCCTGTGGGAACAGTGCTAAAAATTGGCAGCCAACCGAAAGAACTATTGAGCCATCTTCCTAAAGCTGTCAGCGGAGGAATCAAAACAAAAATTCCCCAGATGCCATAGACAACACTGGGAATTGCTGCTAGCAGTTCTACCAAAAAGACTAATACTGTCCGTATAGATAGCGGTAGCCAATTTTCGCTCAGTAATATCGCTGTGCCAACACCAATTGGTACAGATATCAGCAGGCCAAGAAAAGAACTAACTAAAGTCCCGTAGACTTGCGGCAGTACACCGTATATGTTATTGACGGGATTCCAAGTACTTTCAGCTAAAAATCTGGCACCAAACTCTCTAATTGCAGGTGTCGCTTCAATAGCAACCTCAATGGCTATCCATAATAAGACAGCTACGATCGCCAGAGCAAAAACTCGCGTTAGCCAGATAAAGCTAGTATCCAGAGACTTTTCAAATTCAGAACGCGGCTTGACTATAGATCTATCACTTTGAAATGGTGTATTCATGAATGAATTTATCCACGAACGCTTAAAAAAGTGGGAGCGAACCACATTAGTAATGAGCGACTAGTCATTGGTCATTGATTTATTACAAATGACAAATGACAAAGGACAAATGACTACATGCTATTTACTCGCGCTTGGTTCATTGCTTTCGCCTACAGCAATTTTGTAATCAGGGCTAATGGCATCAGCAGCCGCAGCTACTTTCTGAACCACGTTTGCAGGTAAAGGAACGTACCCTAATTCAGCGCTAACTTTCTGACCTTCTGTTAACCCGTACTCAATCATCGCTTCCATTGCTTTGGCTTTTGCCGCATCGGGGTATTTTTTATAAGCCAAAATCCAAGTGTAGGAAACAACAGGATAAGATTCGTCTCCGTCAGGATCTGCAATAAAGGCGCGAAAATCGTCTGGTAGAGTTACTGCTTCCAGGGTTTTAGATGCAGATTCCTCAGTAGGTACAACAAATTTACCTGCTTTATTTTCTAAAGCAGCATACTTGAGATTATTTTGTTTGGCGTAGCCGTACTCTACGTAACCAATCGAGCCTTGATTTTGTGTGATTTGGGCAGTAACACCTTCATTACCCTTAGCACCGACTCCTACAGGCCAGTTGACAGTTTTGCCTTCGCCAATTTTGCTTTTCCACTCAGGGCTGATAGCGCTGAGGTGTTTTGTAAACACGCCTGTAGTACCGCTACCATCGGAACGATATATTACTGAGATTGGCTGGTTGGGGAGGTTGACACCTGGATTAGCAGCAGCAATTTTTGGATCGTTCCAAGTCTTAATTTTGCCAAGCAAGATATCAGTATAAACTGCCCGTGGTAGCTTTAGCTCTTCAACACCTGGGACATTGTAGGCTAGCACAATGCTTCCAGCAGTCATGGGCAGCATTAGCACGCCTTTGTCTTGTGGCACTTTTTGGATTTCTTCGTCTTTCATAGCCACATCACTAGCACCAAAATCTACAGTGCCTTTGGTGAATTGCTCAACTCCAGCACCGCTACCAACTGACTGATAGTTTACTTGCAGGTTGGGATACTTCTTGTTTAAATCGAAAAACCAACGACTGTAAATTGGTGCTGGAAAAGACGCACCAGCCCCAGTTAAGGATACATTTCCACCAAGATCCAGTTTGCCTGGGCTAGAGGCAGTAGCATCAGTAGCACCACCAGGAGTTGCATCGCCAGTGGAAGTATTGTTTTGAGCTTCCTGTCCGCCACAAGCAGCAAGGCTGACTGTCAGTGCTATTACTGAAATTGCTCTCGTTAAGTGAGATTTATTAATTATTGGTGTACGGGAAAGCATGGATTATGATGTGTGGTGTTAATTGTACAGATTAGCCCCTATAAATATATAACTCTTTGGTAAAGAATAGGTTAAGAGACTCGGAGTTATTGTCTTTTTCAAGTGTTAATTGTGTGAATTTTAATTTTCATTGCTCGGTAGAGCGTTTCAATCATAATCTGCTTGGCTTGAAGAATAAATTTATATTGGTACAAATGTATTAATACACAATTTAACAAGTGACTTTATAAAGAAGAAAAAACAATCATATTTTTACGAAAAATGAAATAAAAATGATAATAATATTAGATTACGAAAAGAAAATTTTTAAAAATTTAATTATTCTATCATCTTATTATTTTTAAAGTTATCAAATGCTGATGCTAGCTGATTTTCAAGCTGACTAAGGATAATAAAGGCATGACTTAAAAAGTGGCATTATCATAGCCGTAATCGCAAATTATAAGAAATAGTTAGTGCTGTAAAAAAACATCCTATAAAATGCATTATAAATCATTGGCTATATGTATATGATGTGTTTGAGCAGTCTTATTAAATTTAGTAAGGTAGTGATTGTAACAGAATATTAGTTTCTGCTAATTGACACACATACTTAGGAAAAGAATCAGTTATTTACACATTTTGCACTAGCTGTAAGAGTCGAGAGATGATAGCTAACTAAACTCTTATTGGCAAGGTCATGCTGATAGCGAGAATAAAAGCTAGAAACTATTAATGGCGATAGTGAAAAACTCAGTTATTGACCATTTCAAGCCTAGAGATAAAATTATGGCGAAATTAGAGAATATATACAAAACAGAATGATTTGGTATCATACTGAGCTTTGTATAATTTACGATGATGTAGCGTCGTGGCAATATCATTGACTATAATTCAAGATTTCTCCGTGTAGGGTGGCTCGTATAAGCAACTAATTTAGTAGTAATTATAAGTATTTTTCCGACCACACCATTAGTACAATATTAGTTAGACTATAATGATATTTTTCAATATAAGGATTAAAAGATAAAATGAAACACTCCCAAAACAGTTATGAGATTTTTAGTAAAGGTTATTGGTAGTTGTTGGTTAAGGGTTGTTTGTTTTGGCAAGCTTAAGATCAACCAACAACTAGGAGAAATATCTCACAAATTAAGTCTAAATTGCTTATAATTTTGATTATTTTTTGCTCTTACATGAGAATTATTTGCATGAGTGTATTGTAAATGTTAGCTGCATCCAATCAATTGTTATGGTCTATGATTGGCTTACTGCTAACTATGGGTGGTACCTTCCTAGAAGCTCATATCACCACCTTACCTTGGAGTTGGAGTAAGCATGGAATTCATTCTTTTTCTCTGGGTGTCACCTTTCAAATTGGCGGGGTGTTGCTTGTTGGTTGTTTAGGGGGTAAAAACGCTGGTGCGCTTTCGCAAATCGGCTATTTAGTTATGGGCTTAACTTTATTACCCGTATTTGCCGATGGTGGTGGTATTGGCTATGTCAAGTTGTCCCAATTTGGTTATTTGTTAGGCTTTATTCCGGGAGCTTGGATTTGTGGCTTTTTTGCCTTTAAAGCTAGACCGCGACTGGAAACATTGGCATTTAGCTGTATTTGTGGCTTGTTAACTGTCCACGTCTGCGGTATTAGTTATTTGATTATCAGTTATGTTTTGCAGTGGCAAGGCACAGAAACTCTAAGCTTAATACAAGCAATCCTCAAATACTCTTGGTTTGCACTACCAGGGCAACTAGCCGTAATCTGTGCCGTCACTGTCATAGCTTATTTGCTACGACACTTAATGTTTTATTAGTCCTTTGTCATTTGTCCTTTGTCATTTGTCAAAAGCACATGACCAATGACCAATGACTAATGACTAATGACTAATGATCAATGACTAATTTGCCATGCGTTTTAAAAATCAACACTTCTGGCTTGCTGCCTTTATTGCTTTTGTCTTAGATCAACTCACAAAATACTGGGTGGTGCAAACCTTCGACTTGAGAGAGTCACTACCATTATTACCTGGTATATTTCACCTTACCTATGTCACAAACACGGGTGCAGCTTTTAGCTTGTTTTCAGGGAAAGTAGAGTGGTTGCGCTGGCTATCTTTGGGAGTAAGTTTGGCATTAATAGCATTAGCATGGTTTGGCCCGTTATTGAATCGTTGGGAGCAGTTGGGCTATGGCTTGATTTTAGGTGGTGCTATGGGTAATGGTATAGATCGCTTCGCTTTAGGCTATGTTGTTGATTTTCTCGATTTTCGACTTATTAACTTCCCTGTATTTAATTTCGCAGATGTGTTTATTAATGTTGGTATTGCCTGCCTACTAATAGCTACCTTCCAAAAAACACCGACATCACATCGCAGGTAATACCATTTTGGATTTTGGATTTTAGATTTTGGAGCCACTGCGTTGCGGAGCCAGTACGTTGCGGGGGTACCAAGCGTTGTGGCAAGTAGCGTGATTGAGAAACCCTCTGGGGAGTAGTAGTATGGGTTATGTAAATCCATCTGTTGCAATCATTTTTTTTATTGGTATAACAGTGAAAGTTTTATCTATATCAATAAAAATTGAGGAGGCTGTCTAAGACAGCCTCCTTAATTTTTTATGCACTAACAGGTTTGCCGCAAATTGTTAAACAACTCATCAAATACAGTTGATTGATATCAGATTATACTTCAGCTAGTGTGAAGCCATAATCTTTTTAATTACCTGTACCAGGCGCACTGCTAGGAATTTGAGTAGGACTGTTTGGAGTCATACTGCCAGGATCGCTGGAGCCAGGAGCCGGAGTAATTTGACTGGGGCTGCTGGAATCCGGAGTCATGCCACCAGGAGTGCTGGAGTCCGGAGTTGTGCCATCCGGAGATGATGGAGTCATTTGGCTGGGGCTGCTGGAGTCTGGAGTCATGCCACCAGGAGTGCTGGAGTCTGGAGTTGTGCCACCAGGAGCCGGAGTCATTTGGCTGGGGCTGCTGGAGTCTGGAGTCATGCCACCAGGAGCACTGGAGCCCGGAGTTGTGCCATCCGGAGATGATGGAGTCATTTCGCTAGGGCTGCCAGGAGATGATGGAGTTGTTCCATCCGGAGTTGTCGTACCTCCAGGGGTGGTGCTGTCTGGAGTTGTTGTTCCATCCGGAGTTGTCGTACCTCCAGGGGTGGTGCTGTCTGGAGTTGTTGTTCCATCCGGAGTCGTTGTGCCTTCAGGAGTGGTGCTGTCTGGAGTTGTTGTTCCATCCGGAGTTGTTGTGCCTCCAGGAGTGGTACTGTCTGGGGTTGTTGTACCTTCAGGAGTTGTCGTGCCATCCGGAGTTGTCGTGTCTCCAGGAGTGGTACTGTCTGGGGTTGTTGTACCTTCAGGAGTTGTCGTACCTCCAGGAGTGGTGCTGTCTGGAGTTGTTGTACCTTCAGGAGTTGTACCTTCTGGTGCTTTGCCCTGACACCGGGAATTTAGGGGGAAATTCTTACACAGAATTTCCATCGCATCTTCTGAAAGCTCGATTTCTTGGGATGATTCTGTGGATTCTTTTTGGTTTTTGACTAATTCAGGAAATTTGGTGGATTGAGCAACAGCAACGTTGCTAGTTAGTGCCAGAATCAGGGCTGTACCTGTCAGGGTGAGAAATTTCCCCTTCATATTACTTAACCTCAACACCTTAAAGGAAGCGGTACTCCTTACAAGTAAGGAGTGTCTCCGCTCATTAAATCAGATAATAGGTTTTAGAAAATCTTCCTAAAAGAGGATGTATTTTTTCATGTTAAAGTGTTTGGCATTGTTAGCTTGTAAAATTTAAATCATTTATAGTTGATAAATTTGTAGCGAAAAGAAGCACTACAGCACAAGTATTAGCTATCGTTGGACAAGCAGTTTCCGGTATACAAAGAAAAACATGATAGAACAGCGATCGCATTTTAGACGGAGTCAAGATGTGACAAAATTAACCACAAAAGTTATATTGCCATATATTATCTTGGTGTCAAGAAAAATCGGGAACTATTCCTTGCTGCCAACGTCCTCATAGGGTTATGAGTACAATGGTGGAATAAAAACATTGAGATAAGCTGTTAGCCCGATTTTTCAGTAATATCCGTGGTCTCTTTAGCCAATGAGTTCCCCCCAACCCCCTCAAAAGCCACAAACTTTGCTTGGTCAGATAACGCAAGCAGTACAGACAATTCAAGCTAGGGTTGATTTTTCCAAACTGGCGCTTAAGCCTAATGCCAGAGTACCAGAACTTTGGGTGCAGGATGCGGGGGCGGACAAGGCGGAAGTATATCCGCTGTTGGGCGATCGCTATATACTCGGTCGCAGTTCCAAATCCTCCGATATTGTCGTCCGTAACCCAGTTGTCAGCCAAATTCATTTGTCACTGTCGCGGGATTCGACTCAACGGCAACCAGTTTTTATCATCAAAGATGAAAACTCCACCAATGGTATTTATCGTGGCAAGCGTCGGATCGCATCCTTAGAATTGCGTCACGGCGATATCCTCACCTTGGGGCCGCCAGAACTTGCTGCTTCAGTGCGGCTGCAATATGTCGACCCACCCCCTTGGTACATCAAAGCAACAACTTGGGCAGCTTACGGTGTAGGCGGTGTTACTGCCTTAATGGTTCTTGTCATTGGTGTTGAATGGCTGAAATTTTCCGTAAGACCCCTACCTATAGCCACTCGTGCTCCTGTCATTGTATACGCGGGCGATGGAGAAACACCTCTGCGTGAGCCAAGGAATACCGCTCATGTAGACATGAAGCGATTGCAAGACTTCGGTCCCTATTTGCCTGCGGCTGTGATTGCTTCTGAGGACAGCCGTTATTACTGGCACTTTGGAGTTGACCCCTATGGAATTTTACGAGCTGTGCTGATTAACACCCGCAGTGGTGGTGTTCAGCAAGGAGCTAGTACAGTTACCCAGCAAGTCGCTCGTAGTTTATTTCGCGATTATGTGGGTAGACAGGATTCCCTAGGTCGGAAGGTTCGAGAAGCGATTGTTTCCTTCAAGTTAGAAACGTTTTACAGCAAAGACCAGATTTTGCTGACTTACTTAAATCGAGTCTTCTTGGGGGCTGATACTTCTGGCTTTGAGGATGCCGCTCGATATTATTTTGATAAGTCAGCCAAAGAATTAACTTTGGCAGAAGCAGCTACTTTGGTGGGAATTTTACCTGCTCCCAACGGTTTTAATTTCTGCGGAGATAACGAAAGTAAAACACGGATTATTGAGTACCGCAATCGCGTGATCAGGCGGATGCTGGAGAGGGGCAAAATCAAACAAGATGAGTATAACCGAGCTAGGCGATCGCCCATTGAAATCAGCCCGAAAGTTTGCGAACAACAAGCAAAGACAATTGCACCGTATTTTTACAGTTACGTTTTCCAAGAACTCGAATCCATCTTGGGAAAAGACTTGGCAGCTGAAGGCAACTTTATTATTGAAACTAAGCTAGATCGAGAAGTTCAAGATCTGGCAGAAGCAGCCTTGCGTAACCATGTGAACGACGCTGGGAGAAGTTTTAACTTTTCTCAAGGGGCTATGGTTACGCTTGATTCCAGCACAGGGGCGATCCTAGCGATGGTGGGCGGTACTGATTATAGAACTAGCCAATATAATCGTGCTTTTCAAGCTCAAAGGCAACCAGGTTCAACCTTCAAAGTTTTTGCTTACACGGCCGCTATGGAACAGGGAATTTCACCAGGAAGGTCGTATTCCTGCGCTCCTTTTCCTTGGCAGGGTTTTACGTACAAGCCCTGTCGGAGCGGTGCTGGTGGTAGTTTAGATGTTGCTACAGGTCTTGCCCTTTCGGAAAATCCCATTGCTTTACGGCTTGCCCGAGATGTTGGATTGAATAAAGTGGTGGAGACAGCACGACGTCTGGGAGTGAAGTCAGAACTAGATCCAGTGCCGGGGTTAGTATTGGGTCAAAGCGTGGTCAATGTTTTGGAGATGACTGGCGCTTTTGGGGCAATTGGCAATCGCGGTGTGTGGAATCGTCCCCATGCGATCACCCGGATTTTAGACAGCAGTGAATGCCGCGATCGCAATGATTTAAAAACTTGCCGTGTGATCTACTCCTTTGACCAAGATACCGAAGCTAACAGACGCGTGTTGCGTACAGATGTAGCTGATACCATGACTCGTTTACTACGCGGAGTAGTTACAAACGGTACTGGTAGTCGTGCTGCCATTGGGGATCTGTCAGTATCTGGAAAAACTGGTACAACTGACAAAAACGTAGACTTGTGGTTTATTGGTTTTATTCCTAGCCGTCGGTTGGTAACTGGTGTTTGGCTGGGTAACGATAACAATTCCCCCACATCTGGTAGTAGCGCTCAAGCTGCTGAACTATGGGGGAATTACATGAGGAGAGTTATAAGGTAACAACCGAGATTGGTAATGGGGGCTGTTAGTGGTTAGTGGTTAGTGGTTGGTAGTTGGTAGCTGATTATTCACAAGAAATTACTACTATCTACTAACTACTAACTAAATTATTGATACCCCTGCCAAGGCATAACTTCTAGTTTGCCATTAGGCTGGAAGATCACCTGGAAGTGAGCGAGAGGCTCTTGATTATTTGGAGCTGCAATATTTGAACCGTAAACAGATTGGAACATTTGAGGAAGCGGTGTTTCCCGAAAGTAATCAAATGCCATTTGGTTGAGTGGTTCGTAGTCGGCAATGATACCATCTTTGTTAACTGCTACGCGGTACTTTAAATCACGCTGATAGCTGGGAGTGCTACGCCAATTTTGGCGAATGGTATCGTAAAGTTTTTGATTTAATTGTGTGATTTGGTTGGGGTCAGTAATTTTTGAACCAACAACATCAGGCGCTTTTGTGTATCCCCGCCAAGGACTAACTTGTAGTACACCAACTTTAGTAAAAACAACTCGGAATTGCGCTATTGGTTCATTAGTGATGGAAGCGCGGTTAGCAGGATTGTAAAGTAAGTTAGGTAGGGGAGTTTGATCGACTGCCTGATTTGAATCTGAGTTCACAGCCTTATAGCCAACGATCGCCCCATCTGCTGCCACACCGACGCGAAAGACTAAATCCTGATTTAATCCTTGGCGATTAGACCAAGCGGGATTAATTTGGTTATAAATTTGACGATTTAATGCACGTAGCTGAGATGCGTCTGTAATTTCAGGAACGGTATTTAAAAGTGCTTCTAAATCTTGAATCGCAGGTGATGTAGTAGATGTAGGATTCGTAGTAGTTGTAGCAATTGGCGTCGGAGTAAATGTGGGAGTAGCTGCTAGTTGTTCATTAGCTGTTGGCGTTGGAGTAAATGTGGGAGTAGCTGCTACTTGCTCGTTAGCTGTTGGTGAAGAAGTGGTAGCAGGTGTAGAAGAACTATTGACGCCAGAGATAGTTGAGCCACTCCGATTTTGTGTTGTTGGTTCTGGTGGACGTACTTCGGGAGGTGGTATGACGGCAAAAGCGATCGCTGCTGCTGCCAAACTCGTTACCCCTACACTAGCTGGCAGTGCCTGTTTGACCAAGGCTTGACCTGTGTTGCCATAGCGTCTGGGAACCGGTTGTAATTCTAGTGATAGCTCTGGTAAAGTTTGGGAATCAGCAAAAAATTGGTCAACAGCTTCTACTAGATCGAATAACTGTACTGTATTCAAATCAATTTGAAGTGACTGCTTAGCATTGCCGTAGGAATTAACCTGCACAATTTGCCCACCAGGAACTTCCGAATGTACGATCAACCTGTGTCGGTTATTGTCAATTTTTTGTATCTGTACTAACTCTGATTCAAAATTGTGGGCTTGTGGGTGATAAACATTACTCAAAAATTCTTGGGCATAGGCACTAACAGCCCTTACCAAGCTTTCAAAAAATTCCCTGCCTCCAGATAGTGGTTGAGTATAGCCAGATAAATAACATTCTGCATTTACCAATATTGACAGTGCTGGGCGCAGTTCCTGAAACTGTGCAGCCCTGGCGGCATCACTTAAACCCTCTAAAAGTAACGTACAATTCGGTAGACTGTATTTACGTTGAATATTCATTCCACTTCACCGTCAAAAAGAGAAATCCAGAACCGCTGCATGCCAGCCGTACCTGTACAAAATAGTAATTTTCCTAACAACTCTATAGCCAATTCATCTAATTTTTCATCTGAGTTTAACGCTATTAAACCAGAACGTCGCGGGTTCATTCGGCTTTTAAAATGCGCTCTAAATCGCTCTAAATAATTAGATAAGCGCAAATTCTGCTCTAATGGAATCTGTTTTTCATTCAGTTGCTGATATATCATTAGCAACTGGCGTATTACAACTGTTAATCGCCGCGCTAAATAGCAAGTAATTACCACT
Organism: Fischerella sp. PCC 9605; assembly: GCF_000517105.1. Classification (GTDB taxonomy): domain Bacteria; phylum Cyanobacteriota; class Cyanobacteriia; order Cyanobacteriales; family Nostocaceae; genus PCC9605. Next base: position 1,369,317 of record NZ_KI912148.1, read on the forward strand.
AGGGCTTTTGCCTCCGTTATTGTTAAAGAGCGGCGCATGTGCGCTCGTCTTAGAGGGTTAGTGCTACGCATTCGCCATAAATTCACCCTGTCTTTAATAATTCCTTTTAGTTCCAACTCTTGTGCAAATGACAAAATAGCTTCTGAACCACCTAGTTCTAAAGCCTCAATTGCGAGTAAAACCAAGTCAATTTCCACCCGAGTTTTACGGGGGCAACCCTGTCCTTCAATTGCAGGATCGGGTAAAGTATCCAAAATCATCGGCGGTGACGGGGGGGTTGGACTATTAAAAGGCGTTAAACTAGCGGAGACACTCATTATAAATATCCTGTACAGCTGCTACGGACTTGGTATAACTAATTTAAGATAGATAGCCAAATTAGAAAAAGTTTACTCGTGGCAGTGGTGTAGCTGCCCGATATATACATTAACTTACTCGTTCTACTCAAAGTTTTCCGCATATACAAATCAAGGTTTTTAAAGCATAAGTGTTTTATCCTGATTTATTTGGTAGCATTTCACCATAGCTTGGTGTAAATTCTAACAATAGTCAATGCATAGTGTCTGGTGCTAATTCCAAGCGTACGACATTATAAAACTTTACGGGAAGCGCAAAACTCCCCAATTTGAGCCATCTCAAAAATTTGAGATGCTTTAAATGTCTTTCAACAGACAGATGTATTGCTACACAGGAATTAAAATTCCTGTCAGGGTATCTCAGTCTGAGTAATTTCACGGCAAACAAACAACGTCAAAGATGCAGTAGCTATCTGTGCCGCGTTTACCTCTCTAACTACGATAGTAGTCTACGAATCCTTAAAACTAACAAACTCGTCGTGGGTAGGGCTAGTACCGCTGTGCGGAATGCAAAAGTCAAAAGTCAAAAGTTAAAAAGCTTCCTGTTGTAGGCTTTTCGTCAATTTGGAATAGTAGCTTTATTTCCGCTACGTTGTACTAGGTAGGCCCGAATCCACTTTGGGAAGATCGCGCTTCTACTTATATAGCTAGAGAAATCCGACTGCAGCAAGCTAGATTGTGAACCAAAAATCCCCCAACTTCAAGTATCTGCTTCCATTTTCCCGATCAATTACCATTGAGAAAATGAGAACAAAAATGGGCCGATTGCAGAAGCTGGGAATAGGGAAAATCATTCACCAGAAGAAGTAATACCATTTCTCGAAAAAATGACTACAAATACTCTTGGCTTGTAGTAAGCACAAAGCGTGCTTACTACGAACCATGTATAGTTCTACTTTTGAGAAGTCATATAAAGACTAAGAGGAAAAGAATTGAAAAGCTTTTTCCCTTTAACTATTCTCCTTTTGCCACAAGAGTACAAAAGTAACTTTTGCAAGATGTATAGTGTGTACTGCTGTACCTTTATCTACCCTATCTTCTTATGGATCTAAAGTCTCTGATTCGTGATATACCAGATTTTCCTAAACCCGGAATTTTATTTCGGGATATCACTACACTGCTGCGGAATCCGGAGGGATTGCGCTATACCATTGACTTGTTTACACAAAAAATTCTGGATGCTGGACTGAAAGCTGATTACGTGGTGGGCATGGAGTCGCGAGGGTTCATGTTTGGCACACCTCTGGCTTATCAATTAGGAGCAGGTTTTATTCCTGTTCGCAAGCCAGGTAAGCTACCAGCAGCAGTACATTCGATTGAATATGAACTAGAGTATGGTACAGATTGTCTAGAAGTACATCAAGACGCTTTGCACCCAGACAGCCGAGTTTTGATTGTAGACGACCTGATCGCTACGGGTGGAACTGCAAGCGCCACAGCGCAGTTAGTACAGAAAATTGGCTGCGAACTGGTAGGATTTGGGTTTATTATCGAGCTACAGGATTTGCAAGGGCGTAAAAATCTACCAGATGTGCCAATTGTCACTCTGGTCGAATACTAGTCATTGGTCATTAGTCATTAGTCATTGGCTAAGGACTAATGACTAAAGATAAAGGACAAAGGACTAATGACAAATGACTACTACGAGAATTTCCTTGGAGACAAGTCGGGATTGGCTGGTGAAGCTAGTCACGAGTGAGACGTTTCTTTATGTGATGAAGCGGGTATTGCAGGCGCTGTTGACTTTGTTGTTGGCGTCGGCTTTGTCATTTTTCATCATTCAACTTGCTCCCGGGGATTATGTAGACACGCTGCGGCAAAACCCCAAAATATCGCCTGAAAGAATTGAAGAACTCAAGCAGCAATTTGGTTTAGATCGATCTTGGCCGGAACAATATCTTCTGTGGTTGTGGCGGATCGTCACTAAGGGTGATTTTGGCACAAGTTTTGTTTATCAACGCTCGGTGGCGTCACTAATCTGGGAGAGAGTACCAGCAACTTTACTGTTGGCGATCGCTTCTTTGATTGTCACTTGGGCGATCGCTATTCCTTTAGGGATAGTTGCCGCCGTGAAACAAAATCGCCCCACTGACCGGATTTTGCAAGTAATTAGCTACGCTGGCCAAGGATTTCCCAGCTTCATCACAGCCCTAGTGCTGCTGATTTTTGCTCAAATGACTGCCCCTTTGTTTCCAGTGGGTGGCATGACTAGCATCAATCACGCCGAATTGACGTGGTTTGGCAAAATCCTTGATGTTGGCTGGCACATGATTTTACCCACCATCGCCTTAAGTATCACTAGCTTTGCTGGCTTACAGCGCATCACTCGCGGTGAATTGCTGGATGTACTGCGTCAAGATTACATCCAAACGGCTCGTGCGAAAGGATTACCAGAAAACCGGGTGATATACGTTCACGCTTTGCGTAATGCCATCAACCCCTTAATTACTTTGTTGGGTTTTGAGTTAGCTAGTTTATTAAGCGGTGCCTTCATTGCTGAATTTTTCTTCAACTGGCCTGGTTTGGGGAGATTGGCTTTGCAAGCAGTGCAAGCTCAAGATTTGTATTTACTGATGGCAAGTTTGGTAATGGGTGCGGTACTGCTCATAGTTGGTAACTTAATAGCAGATTTGCTGCTAAAGGTCGCCGATCCTCGCATCAGCCTGGAAAATCTAAATTAGTTCTTTGTTAGTAGTTAGTAGTTAGTAGATAGTAGTTGGCTATTAACTACTAACCACTATCTACCAACCACTAACCATTGACTATTGACTATGTTTTCTGAAGTTTATTACTTAGTGCGATCAAAAACTGACGGTAGTTATCTGACTGCTCGTCCGAATTCAGAAGGGCTGGGTTATCTGTTGGTGTTCCGCGAACACTTTGATGCCCTCAGTTATCTCAACACCCATGCTAGAGACTTAGCTAACCGTTTTGCTGTGGAATCTCTTCCTGGTTCACAGCTGGGAACTTTGCTTAAGCGTTGGGGTTTTAGCGGTTTGGCTATCGTTTCCGATCCATTAGTACCCAAAGTTGAATTTTTACAGCAAAGTTAGGCAAAGGGATAAGAATTAGGGGTCTATTATTTCTATTTCAGCCTATGCGATTGCCGAATATGAAAATAAATACCCCCTCACCTTTTAATCAACTTGGCTTGGGGGATATAAAGTTTCGTTGTCTATATAGTTTCAGTATAAATCTTGATGTTCCTATTATAGAAATCCCGCTTAAATTTTGACTAGCTAACAAGTTAGATTTTACAGTATTCTTACAGTTTCTTTATCCCTGCTTTATACCAACAATTTTTTTAACAACTCTTATATCATAACAGTATATAACTTACCCAGATTCTCAACCAGAGAAATACTGTAAAAAATATGAAATTCCGGATTGTCGCTGCTTTCACTTTATTAGCTTGTGTTGGATTTACAGAGCAGGCTTTTGGATTCAATCAACTAGACGTAGACCAACTGAAAGCATCAGGTGCTTGTCCTCGGTGCGATTTAAGTGGTGCTGATTTAACTAAAATGAATTTGACTGGAGCAAATTTGCGAGAAGCTAACTTAAAGGTGGCCATTTTATCTGGTGCTAATCTCGTAAATGCCGATCTTACAAGTGCAAATCTGGAAGGTGCTACATTAACTGGAGCAAATCTTGCTGGTGCTTCCTTGACAGGTGCGTATTTGAAAGGAGCATCCCTAGAAAATACAAATTTGAGTTTTGCTGGTTTTATTAGCGCTAATCTCGAAGGTGCTAACCTCAAGGGTGCTAGGGAGCAGTTTACCAATTATCGAGGCGCAAACTTCCGACTGACCATTTTGCCCAATGGTGTTATCTCTTCTAATAAACCCTATTGGTGGTCGTTACAGCGCTTGAATCCGAAACAATGTAATAAATTTGAGGGCGATATCAATGGCTCAACCTGTCATGGAGATTAACATCAGAATTTTAGACTCGCAGTCAGATACTTAGACTGGTGCAGTCTTTACATTTTAGAAAGAAAAACATTATGGGCTTAGAGATGTGCTGTGGTACATCTCTAAAAGGTTTATTTTTAACAAGAGTAAATCAAAATAGTATCAATTTATAGTTATTTGTCGGTTAACACTTCTTTATTATTAAACAAAGTGTTTAAGATAATTGAACAATGCTTAGCCGTATTAAAGATTTAGCTGCAACATTAGCTCCCCGCTTAATAGAAATTCGCCGTCACATCCATTCTCACCCAGAATTGAGTGGTCAGGAGTATCAAACGGCTGCCTTCGTTGCAGGAGTTTTATCTTCTAGTGGACTTCATGTAGAAGAGGGAGTGGGTAAAACAGGCGTGATCGGAGAGCTACAAGGTGTTGGTGAAGATAACCGCATCTTAGCAATTCGTACTGATATGGATGCTTTGCCTATTCAAGAACGCACTTGTTTAGAGTTCGCCTCTCGTGCAGAAGGCATTATGCACGCTTGTGGTCATGATGTTCATACCACAGTGGGTTTAGGAACTGCAATGGTACTTTCTCAGATTGCAGAGGAGCTACCTGGAAAGGTACGATTTTTATTTCAGCCAGCAGAGGAAATTGCCCAAGGAGCAAGCTGGATGGTAGCAGATGGAGCGATGGAGCAAGTGAGTGGGATATTGGGTGTTCATGTTTTTCCTTCTATCCCCGCAGGCTCAATAGGCGTGCGTTACGGCGCATTGACAGCAGCGGCTGATGATTTAGAGATTATCATTCTCGGAGAATCAGGACATGGTGCTCGTCCCCATGAGGCCATAGATGCGATTTGGATAGCCTCGCAAGTAATTACTACACTACAACAGGCGATTAGCCGCACCCAGAATCCCTTGCGTCCTGTAGTGTTGAGCATAGGGAAAATTAATGGTGGTAGAGCGCCGAATGTGATTGCCGACAAGGTGCAGTTATTGGGAACAGTGCGATCGCTCCATCCCGAAACTCGTGCCAATTTACCAAACTGGATTGACCAAATCGTCGCTAGTGTCTGCAATTCCTATGGTGCAAAATATCAAGTAAATTATCGCCAGGGTGTACCCAGCGTGCAAAATGATTATGTCTTGACGCAGTTGTTGCAATCATCGGCAGAAGAAGCTTGGGGTAGCGATCGCGTGCAAGTCTTACCCGAACCCTCTCTTGGTGCGGAAGACTTTTCCGTTTATTTAGAACGCACACCTGGCTGCATGTTTCGCTTAGGTGTAGGCTACAGAGACAGAGTGATTAACTTCCCGTTGCACCATCCTCAATTTGAAGTCGATGAATCTGCTATTGTCACTGGAGTTGTCACAATGGCATATACTGCTTATAGATTTTGGCAACAAAATAATTGATGATATCAAATCCGGCTAATTCATGTTCATTAAAAACCCTCACCCCGTCCTGTCGGACACCCCTCTCCCAACTAGGGAGAGGGGAAGGGGGTGAGGGCAGATACGATAACTAATCCAACGGATTTGATATGATAAGTCCAAGATATTAAACAAAAACTCCCGACACATGTTTGTGTTGGGAGTTTTAAACCTAACCTAGCAAATAGCTTTAAGTATCTAAATTACACCCGATATTAAAACTAAGGTGTAAATTAGATAGACTATCGAGCTGCACTTTGTTGACCCATTCTCTCTTGAATTTTCTGCTTAGCAGCTTTGAATTGGGTAGCCAGTTGCTCGCTTTGATCGCTGCTTAAGTTATTGCGAATAGCAGCGAACATAGTGCTTTCTTCTTGGCGAATATGGTCGCCAACAGCGTCCATAAGCTGTCTAACTTTATCTTTAAATTGAGATGAAGAGGGGTTAATAGCCTTAATTTCCTCTAGCATCCGCTTCATTTCAGCTTGCTCATCGTATAGTTCTTGAGTATCGCTTTCACCGTAGAAAGAACGTACTCTTGGGTAGACAACTTCTTCTTCAGCTTCAGCGTGAGCAGTTAAATCTTTATAAATTTGACCGAAGTACTCTTGGATCTTTTGGGGATCGTTGCTTGCCAACAGTTCGGTGAACAGAGTATTCACCTTGTTGTGATCCAGGCGGATAACATCCTGGACATTCATATCACTTTTATCGCTGGTTTGGGTAACAGTACTGCCGACAACACCACTCAATGCTGCCATAGCATCTTGTACGCGTCCCCAAATACCCTGATCCACTTCTTGTCCGGTGAGTTCGCGAACACCCAAGATTTCCAGAATACCTTTGAGTTGCTCTTGGTGAGCGCGGTTCTCAAAGTTAACAGTATTTAAAGGTCCGATCGCCATCATCACATCAGCACCAACTTTTTGTGCGGCTTTGTGAATTGTCAAGCCGGACATTACTTGCTGGTGCTTCAGCAATTCATGTTGAAATACTTTTTCATACAAGCTCAATTCGGAGCCTTGCATCAACTGCCGAAGCTTTTGAATCATATCTGTAACTGTTTTTTCGGGCTCGGCTTGGATGCCATATTGAACATTAACTGTTTCGAGAATACCCTTGTTTTTTTGGTCATCCTCGAGCATTTTCCGAATGCGATCGGCAATTTCGCTATCAGTTACTTCTCTCAAAAATTGTTCTTCATTTTGAATGATTAAATCTTGAATTGCTCTCATATCTGCCAATTTCATGGCAATAGCAGAACGCTTAGCATCATCTAAAGCAACAACCATGCTCTGTTCTCCTCTGAAAATACTTTGTAATTTCAACAACTTCAGGTTGCCATATGATTTTGGACTGTTCCATCTTTCTTTTGAACGATAACTCCAAAACCAAGGATATAAAAAATTTAATTTTCAGGATAATTTTAAAAATCAATATATATCTATACTTTGAGATAGATAACTACTAGAGACTACACTCCTTCGCTAGATAGATAAATTTTTCTGGCCGCTTTTCTAGATTGACTCCAGGGTAATCAAATAGGAGATGAAGTCGTAATGCCCGAGAATCCTGGACTAGGAGAACAGGCACTCAATAAAGCCGCAGAAATAGGCTTATCTAGCCAGTTAGATGAAGTAGAAAATTTAGATGTAAATATCAAAGCTGAACCGCTTAATCTAGTTCAGGGACAGGTAGAATCCGTCTCCATAGAAGGTGAAGGTTTGGTAATGCAGCAAGACCTCCGCATGGAGGAACTAGAAATGGATGTTAGTAGCGTTGCTATTAATCCTCTGAGTGCGGCTTTTGGCACAATTGAACTGACCAAACCTACACGGGGGAGTGCGCGGGTGACTTTAATCGAAGAGGATATCAACCGCGCTTTTAATTCCGAATATATCCGCTCAAAACTGCAAAGCCAGAAAATTCATGTGAATGGACAATTATTGACGATTGATCCTCAAAACGTAGATTTTCGTCTCCCTGGAAACGGTAAAGTCGCATTGAATGCCACTGTACTTTTGAAAGAAACCAACGAAACCCATAAAGTAGCTTTTTCAGCATCACCTCGTGTTAGCCAAAATGGACAAGCAGTCACTTTGGAAAATGTCGAGTACGGTGACACTCAGGAAGTATCACCAGAACTGACAAAAGCTTTAGTAGATGCAACTAGCGAGATATTGGATTTAAAGAACTTTGACCTAGACGGAATAGCCCTGCGGGTTAAAAGTATACAGGTGGAAGCAGGTAAACTTATCTTGCAAGCCGAAGCTTATGTTGAAAAAATTCCTTCGGCATAATTTCATTTCATCTTAAGAAGATATCGAAACGCCTACCCTGCTACAACTCTCTACACCTATTTACGGAAAAGTTTTTTCACCTCTTGTTCTTTGGAGCATATAAATTATGGCAACTCAAGAGAGAGACACTACGCCCTATCCTAATATTCCAGCTTTTTTGGAAAGTGACGACAGGGAGTTTCGTGACACTGGTGTACCTAGTACTGTGGCGATCGCAGGCCACCCTATTCACCCAATTCTCGTCCAATTCCCGATCTCTTTTCTCGTCGGGGCGCTGTTAACGGATGCAGCCTTCTGGTATATTGGCGATACTTTCTGGGCTAGAGCCTCTTTTTGGTTAATAGTCGGCGGCTTGGTAGGAGGTATTGCAGCAGCCCTAACTGGTTTGCTGGACTTTTTGAGAATAGGAAGAGTCCGCAAGCGCACTGCTGGATGGGCACACTTGATTCTCAACGTCAGTGCCTTGGTGCTGACGATTATCAACCTCGTATTGCGCTGGAATAACTCTGTAACTGCCGTATTGCCTTGGGGACTAGTACTCTCAGTTATCGTATCCGGGCTTCTCGGCGTTTCCGGCTGGTATGGTGGCGAATTGGTATATCGGCATAAAGTTGCTGTGATTGGCAACGGTAATCCAGATCAACCTTAGGGTAAAAGAGTTAAAAATTAGAACAGAAAATTAAAAATTGTATATTATACATTTTTAATTTTTGATTTTTAATTTTTAATTGATTTGTCCCCAACCCTGAGAAAATTGTGTCAAAAAAAACACAAACTCTATATATTTTTATATCCCTGCTCATCGTTGTGGCGATGGGCTTTTTCTTTAAATACTATAGTGGCCCTGCTCATAAATGGTTTAATGATTACGGAGCGGCTGTATTTTACGAAATATTTTGGTGCTTGTTCGCTTTTTGGTTTTTCCGCAGTCCGTCAGCAACTATTCAAATTCCTGTATGGGTCTTTATCATCACCTGTATATTAGAATTTTTGCAATTATGGCATCCCCTCTTTTTGGAGCAGTTTCGCGCTACGTTGATAGGTAAATGGTTAGTTGGTACTACCTTTGTTTGGTGGGATTTTCCTCATTATGCATTGGGTAGTGTTTTAGGCTGGTTGTGGCTGCGGCAATTACAAATAAAGGGTTATGCAAAAAAAAGTCAAAGTTAAACCAAATTCCAAAGTTCAAAAAATAGAAGAAGTAGCCGATGGCAGTCTAATTGTTTATTTAAAATCTCCTCCTGTTGACGGTAAGGCGAATGAAGAACTCATTCAGGTTTTAGCAGAAAAATTTGATGTGCCAAAATCTAGAATCAGAATTAAGTCTGGCTTATCTTCCCGAAACAAGTTGATAGAGATTGACAGTGATATATAGAGTAAAAGATAATTGCTTAAGTTGCTTTTGAATCAAACTTTGACTTTGTAGAGATGTCCTATACCAGATCTCTACAAATTCGTTGAAATGGCTCCATGCCTAATTTTCATGAGAACTTAGATAACTTAAATAAATAAACTCGTCTCCGAGCATTAGCTTAGAAAACGAGTTTATAGATGCTTTACGTCTGAAAAAGTTAATACTGAACTTCTTCCTTAATAGTGATATATCTTGACTGTGATTTCACTCTATCAATCCATGCTTGGATAGCAGGAAATTGCATCAAATCATACCCACCCTCATCAGCTACATGAGTATAAGCAAACAAAGCAATATCTGCAATAGTATAACGCTCACCTACAAAAAAATTGCAAGTCTTTAAATGGTTTTCCATCAACTTAAGTGCTGCATAACCAGGCTCGCGTTTTTGCTCTATAGCTTCCTTATATTCATCTGCTTTACCTAGTATAGAAATCCAAAATCTTGGTGTTGCAATAAAAGGCTCGTGTCTATTTTGTTCAAAGAATAACCATTGCATCACTTGCGCTCGTAAAAAGCGGTCATAAGGTAAAAATTCTGTTCCTTCACTCAGATAAATTAATATGGCATTTGATTCTGCCAAATATCTCCCTGGCTCAACCTCCAATAATGGAATTTTCCCAACAGGATTTTTACTCAAAAACTCTGGCGTTCGAGTCTCACCTTTCAAAATATTCATCTCTACCCTCTCAAATGGCATACCAATTTGTGACAATAAAAGTCGGATCTTGTAGCCGTTCCCTGAAGGTAAAAAATCGTACAATCTCAGCGTTTCCATGCCAATAAATGTTGAGATGAAGGTTACGATTAATAATAATGCAGTAAAATAGAATTAATTTTCAAACTAATAAAGAAACACAATAAAATTTTTATAAATGCAGATCTTGACCAAGAAAATATATTCTCTAAAAATAAAATTAATCAAGTATTATTTTTATCATTGAGATGTTTAATTTTATGCAGCGAAAGAGAATAAAAAATGTGTGGAAGATTTAGTTTAAGCGTCACTCAAGAAGTTTTAGCTCGAGCCTTTCATGTCGAAGAAGTTCCGAATTTAGAGCCGCAATATAACATTGCACCTACGCAAATGGTAGCGACGGTTTTGTATAATTTAGAAAACCACAAACGTGAACTTCAGCAGTTACGTTGGGGTTTAATACCCTCATGGGCAAAAGATCCGAGTATGGGAGCGAAGCTCATTAATGCTAGGTCGGAATCTGTAGCCGAAAAACCTGCTTTTCGCTCTGCCTTCAAGCGTCGGCGCTGTTTAGTAGTGGCGGATGGCTTTTATGAATGGCAGCAGCAAAAGGGCAAAAAACAGCCTTATTATTTTCGCCTCCGGGATAGCCAACCCTTTGGCTTTGCTGGGTTGTGGGAGGAATGGCAATCTCCCGAAGGAGAACAGATAAAATCTTGCACAATTTTGACAACTCAAGCTAACGAATTACTGCAACCAATTCACGATCGCATGCCAGTAATTCTCCAACAGCAAGATTACGAGGTGTGGCTAGATCCCCAAATACATGCAGCGAATGTATTACAGCCGTTATTGCACCCCTATCCATCAGAGGCAATGACAAGCTACCCCGTTAACACCGTGGTAAACAACCCCAGGCATAATAGCTCAGAGTGTATAATCCCAATCAGCACGGGGAATTCTTCTGCAAATCAGTTAAATTAACTATTAGTGAAAAAGCCCACTCACTAGCCGAACACCACAGAGGCGTCTATGCCAAGAACTCAGAGAAACGATAACTTTATCGATAAATCCTTTACAGTTATGGCGGATTTGATCCTGAAGATCCTGCCAGCGAATAAAAGAGCGAAAGAAGCCTTTGTTTATTACCGTGATGGAATGTCGGCGCAGTCAGAAGGAGAATATGCCGAAGCTTTAGAAAACTACAAGGAAGCTCTAGAACTAGAAGAAGATGCACTGGATCGGGGCTATATACTCTACAACATGGGGCTAATTCATGCCAGCAACGGCGAACACGAAACGGCTTTAGATTTATATCACCAAGCACTGGAGTGTAACCCCCGCTTACCTCAAGCTTTGAACAACATCGCGGTAATTTATCACTTCATGGGAGAAAAAGCGAAACAAGCAGGAGACGAAGACGGCGGCGAAGCACTGTTTGACAAAGCGGCTGATTATTGGATCAGAGCCATTCGCCTTGCTCCCAATAACTACATCGAAGCTCAAAACTGGCTGAAAACTACAGGAAGAATGCAAATTGACGTATTCTTTTAGTCATTGGTCATTTGTTGGTTGTTGGTTGTTGGTTGTTTTTATCACCACTAACTACTAACCACTAACCACTAACTAATGACTAATGACCAATTACCAATTACCAATTACCATCCTATGATCGACCGTGAACAAGTTCGCAAAGTCGCGCATCTTGCTCGCCTAGAATTGACACCAGAAGAGGAAGAACAATTTACTACTCAATTGGGAAGTATTCTGGATTATTTCGAGCAGCTAAGCGAATTGGATATCACTAACGTACCGCCCACAACACGAGCCATTGATGTCAGTAATGTGACACGCTCCGATGAACTCCAACCTTATGGCGATCGCGAAGCTATTCTCCAGGGTGCACCCCAACAAGAAGGCGAATTTTTCAAAGTGCCCAAAATTCTTAATGAAGAATAGTTAGTAGATAGTAGTTAGTAGATAGTAGTAATTTTTTGTGAATAATTAACCACTAACTACTAACCACCAACCACTAACCACGTCCCTAGATTGATGATTTCCTACCCAGGATGTGAGCTAATGAGTTGTGCATTACCTCAATCAAAAGAAAATAATCATGGGTTTGGGAATTCTTAAGGATGGTAAGTGGCTATCTGAACGGGAGCAAGAAGACTTAGAAGGTAAATTTATCCGTCCTTCAACCACTTTCCGCAACAAAATTACTGCTGATGGTTCGAGTGGGTTTAAAGCTGAACCAGGGCGCTATCATCTGTATATTTCCTGGGCTTGTCCTTGGGCGTGTCGCACTGCGATTATGCGCCAGTTAAAGGGGCTGCAAGATGTTATTGGTATGTCTGTGGTTGCTCCGGAAATTGATGATAACGGCTGGGAATTCTCGGATGAACCAGGCAGCATTCCCGATACAGTCAATGGGGCTAATTATCTTTGGCAAATTTATTTGCAAGCCGATCCCAACTATAGCGGACGTGTCACAGTTCCAGTTTTATGGAACACACAAACTAAGACAATTGTCAATAACGAATCCCGCGAAATTATGCGGATGTTTGATACTGAATTTAATAGTTTTGCTAAGAATAACGTAAATTTTTATCCAGAAAGTTTGCAAAAAGTTATTGACGAGACTATCGATGCTATTTACCAACCGATTAACAATGGTGTGTATCGGGCGGGATTTGCAACGAAGCAAGCAGCATATGATGAAGCGGTAACAGAATTATTTGACGCTCTCGACTACTGGGAAAAAATCTTAGGAGAACAACGCTATCTCTGTGGAAACCAAATTACTGAAGCAGACTGGTGTATGTTCACAACTTTATTTCGCTTTGATGCAGTTTACTATGTGCATTTTAAATGCAACTTACGCCGAATCGTAGATTATTCCAATTTGTGGAATTATCTCAAGGACTTGTACCAACAGCCAGGAGTAAAAGAAACTTGCAACCTAGACCATATCAAACGACATTATTACAAAAGCCATCCGAAAGTTAACCCAACTCGTATCGTTCCGAAAGGGCCGCTGATTGATTTTGAGGCTCCGCACAATCGCGATCGCATTTTTGCATGATGATACTTGGATAAAGTAAATAGCTTCAGCAAATTTTACTCAAATAACGCCAGAAGCAAGACTAATCGGATTAATTTGTGGGATAGACTAATCTCATGGTGTGAGGAATGCAAATATGGCTAATCCACGACCAGGGGGAAAATTAGTCTCGTTAGCTTTTGTAAGCGTATGTTTTTGTTTAGGCATTAGTATCGGATTGAGTATCCGCTTTAAGCGATCGCAAGCAACGGATACGAATAACCTACCCAGTGAAATTGTACCAGACCCGAATTATTCCCCAGATTTTAACTCACCCCCGTTTGTAGATGAGCCAAGTTATACAGACTCCATCACTATCCAAGCAGTAGGAGATGTTATTCCCGGTACAAATTTTCCTAACAAAAGACTACCGCGCGATCGCAACCAACTGCTACCAACATCAGTTAGGACATACTTGCAAAGAGCAGATATACTTTTTGGCAACTTTGAAACCAGCTTAACTAACCATCCTTATACTGCTAAAGATATCACTCGTGGGCAGGTTTTTGCCTTTCGCTCTCCTCCCTCCTATGCTCAGTTATTTGCTGATGCTGGCTTTGATGTGTTCAATATAGCCAACAATCATGCCTTAGATTTTGGTACGGTGGGGTTCCGTGACACTATTAAGAATCTCGCTGCTGTTGGGATTGAAACCTTAGGTCATAAAAATCAAATTCTTTTGCTAGAAGTTAAAAATATTGCGATCGCAATGATTGGGTTTGCACCCTACGAATTTTATAATTCGATTCACGATTTAGAAACAGCCCAAGCTCTTGTAAAAAAAGCCAAAACCCGAGCAGAGATTGTGATTATATCAATGCACGCAGGAGCAGAAGGAACGGGTGCATTACGAGTTAAAAATCGGACGGAGACTTTTTATGGGGAAAACCGGGGTAATTCAGTCAAGTTTGCCCGCAAAATGATTGATGCAGGAGCAGATTTAATCCTTGGACATGGCCCGCACGTTCCCAGAGCAATGGAACTTTATAAAGGAAAACTCATTGCTTATTCCTTGGGAAATTTTCTTGGATACCGGACTCTATCTACACGAGCTCAAACGGCTTACTCAATGATTTTAGAAGTTAAACTGAATTCAAAGGGAGATTTAGTGGGGGGTAGAATTATTCCCGTACATATGGATAGGCAAGGAATACCCCGCATTGATAAGCGTTTCCGAACTGTAGGACTTGTGCGTTATCTGATTGCCAGCGATTTTCCTAATACTTCGATAAAGGTTAACAAAAAGGGAGAAATATTATTAACTAATTAAGATTAGGCAATTACAATTATAAATAATATTTTTTCATAAAAAAATAACTTTATCTTAAATTCCTTGTATCTCAGACAACTGACAATCTAACTCTTCCACTGCTAAACCAGTAGCTTTTTGCCATTCCTCAAAAGTGAAGTTATAGCCATGCGCTTGTGCCATTTGCACAAAGGTTTCTAAATCAGGAGCTGAGTTGAGTGTTTCTCGCAAATTGGGATCGGTTTGAGCTGTTCTAAATAACCTGATTACTTCCTGTTGTGACATAGTTTTTCTCCGAGAATTTCATAAATTTAGCCATTGGTGAAGAGTCAATACAGACGCGATTAATCACGTCTGTGTAAGAGTTATTGGTTAATTTCTCCCCATCTCACACTCAGCATTTCATCTCTAAGTCGGTGAGAGGTTTTGTTCTTGACTATATGGATTATCAAATATCACGTATCCGTACAGTTTACTGTCACATTTACAACAGTTTAGCGATCGCAGGCTTCTACGTCAATTTGCTGATACAGTTCTCAACTTTTTTTTATAATTATTACTATAAAAATTTCAGATTTATTTGAAGTCTCTCTAATTTAGCCTAGGCTGAATCAATTATCCATTAGGATTTCGCTCTAATATTACTGATATGACAATAATAATTAAGTCAAAAATATAACTTTTAAACCCTCAGCTTCAGTAATAGTTGCACTATTGATTTTATGTGATTTAAATCACGTTCTACGCGATTTTGATCGTTTGGGAATATTATTTAACAAATATTCATAAAGTACTCCAATAGGAATAGCGATCGCAAATTCTGTTCCTTGTCCTAATTTTGAATTAACCTCGATAGTTCCGCCATGTTTTTCCACAACAATTTGACGAGTAATAGATAATCCTAAACCTGTCCCCGTAAGATACAGGGTGCGTTACGCTAGCGCTAACGCACCCTACTAGCTACTTATTGTTTTCTTCCTTCTACTTACTTATCTTGATCTTCATTTCCACCTGTATAACCAGTAGCGACCCATACCAAGGATCTAACTCCATCACGGATAGATTTTGCAATTGGTTCAGGGGAATTGTTGGAAGGTACTGAAACTGGTTTAAAATTAATACCCCGACTACCTAAAACAATTTCACCGATGACGGTAGCGCGTCGCATATGGTAATCGGAAGTTACCAAGTAGACACTTTTAACCCCACTTTTTTCTAAATCATCCACCAGTGTTGTAAAGTTTTCTACTGTATTGTTTGCCCGATAATCCAAGTGCAACCGCTGAGTATTAATTCCGGCTTTGGCAAATACTTCTCTTGTCACCCTAGGAGGGCTACCACCAGAAATCCAAATCGGTAGATCGGAATGCTTACGGGCAAAATCTGCTGTAAACTTTTCTCTTTCTAATTTCCTTGTAGAACCACCCAAGACTAAAATCGCTTGCGGTTGTACTAATTGTCCTTGGATCTCCTTATAACCCCACAACAACATCAGTGGTAGGGCTAGGATCGTTAAATGAGAAGAAATACCTTTTAATAGTAGCTTTTTCAAGGTTCTATCACTTCGGCTGCTTCAACAGATTTTGCTTGAAAAAGAATAATAATGTAGATTAACGGAAATAGGAAAAATATGCCCAGATTAATATCTAGGTGATTTTCCTAGTTTGGAAACGGTCATAGGTGACTTACAGCAACAGGCACTTTCTGGCTCGATGCTTGATTGTATCTACTATTGACGCAGATGCAAAGTATTCCTGGTATTTTATTTAACTGTTTTTAGACAACGGGACTGGCCAGATTCGAACCGGCGACCTAGCGCTTAGGAGGCGCTCGCTCTATCCAGCTGAGCTACAGCCCCAAATAAAATAGATATCACTTTACATGATATCACTTTTAGCCAGATTGCCAGCAGTTATTCCAAGCTCCGCCGCCTATTTCTAATCCACACACATAACTGTGTGCTTTCAGGATAATTTTTCCTTGACCATTACTTAATTCTCGTAGTTCTAAATTCAACTGTCCTTGGAGGGTATCACGGCAGCAAAACATTAAGCCATTTTCCGTGGGCGCACGCAGAGGAGTACCTGGTAAATGGGTAGTTCCAAGCAACTCAACCTCGTAGTGTGAATTTCTTGCTTGCATTTGCCATCGACCCCAAGGCTCGATATTCCACCTAACTTGCGAGTTCCAAGGAACGAATTCATAAAACTTGCCTTGGTAGTGTAAGCCAACCATAGCCACAGATTCCATCCACCATAATACTCCGCGCTTTCCACCACCAGCGGTTAGAGCTAGGTCGGGTTCGTCTAAAAAACTATTACAATTTGCCCAAAACCATTTCTTGGGAAAAGCACCACCCCAATTTTTCTCACTGTAAGCAGGGGCATTGGTAAATTCGTAGCGTTTACCATTCCAATCTATCCAACCGCTAGCTAACCCATGCGCCATCAATATTTGCCACCCAGGTTCAAAAATCTGCAAAAATGACAGCCAGCCAGCGGTTGATTGCTGTACGCTATTTTGGTTCCCCCAACCGTATACGGGCTGAATTTGATATTGCCAACGGCAATATTTGCCAGTACCGGGATCGCTAATTTCCCCTTGATTCAGAGTAGTTGTCGCTTGATAGCCTTGTTTGACATGAAGCTCAAACTCTGCTGGTTGAAGGTAGCGGGGTTGGATGTTTAGGTCTGTTTTGCCCCAATGACCCAAAGCTAGCACATCCTGCCTTGCCCAAAATTTGCTAACTTCAGGAAAAGTACGACATAAATATTCATCATCTGGCCCCAAGATTTGTGCTGCACCACCACTGTGGGGTTTACCGCCGATGGGGTCTTCGATAGAGTACATAAAGGCAAAAGATTGCCCTTCCCAAGGCAACGTGACGCGGTAATACCAACCTTCAAAGAAGCGACGGTTACTGCCATCCCAGTGATAGCCACTATGAGGAGTTTGGGTGGTGTCAAAAGGATTCTTAACAAGATCAAGCATGAGTTCTGTTCACAGAGGTGTAAGGGTGTAAGAGGATAGGGGTGTGAGGGAACTGCACTTGAGGAATTTGGTTTGTTTTTGTTAATAATGCCTTTAAACCATTTGAGATGTAGAGACGCGCCATGGCGCGTCTCTACAATGTTGTCTATTTGTCGCATTCTTTTTTCAAAATGGTATTACCTCTCACACCCAAACCACCCTGACACCCTTTTTTAGTATGCGCGATCGCCTTAACATTTTTAAACAAAAACAAAGCTAATCTATCTTGGGGCTGACACTCGCTAGCATTACCTTTGTTCATCTCCTACAGGTAATGGGGAATTCTCAGCACAGATTGGAAAACTTTGTTGGCAGAAAATTAAAGATAAGGATAAGCCCTAAAACCACGTTGCGCGTTCTAGCTGTTTTTTCTCCCAGCCGCAAGCATGGCAGTCTACTTGATTATGACCAAACTCCACTGGCTAGAAGTTACTGAGTATATTTCCCTGTGTGCCTCCGCAATTGGAACCTTGGTGGCAACAGTAACTCAACAGGTTGTCTACGCAGCAGCCCCTTTAACTATAGTTCTTGGTTTGAATGCAGTTAATCGATCTCGATTAAAGCGTTTAAACGAACAGCATCAGCAAAATGCGATCGCCCAATTCGATCAACTCATCGATCCTTTTAGACAACGCCTAGAAAACTTTGATAACTATACCCATAGGTTGAGTCAATCAACTCAAAAACAGATAGAAGAATTACAGCGAAACCAACAGGAGCAAAGTACTGACTCTGTTCAACAACATTTGGTGCAACTAGATACATTAAGACAGCAATTGGGTAGAACGACTGAACAACAAATAGAGCCACTCAAACAACAACTTGCCCAACTTGATACCTTCACCCAACAGTTAAATACAACTACTCAACAACAAATAGAGCCACTCAAACAGCAACTTGCCCAACTTGATACCTTCACCCAACAGTTAGATACAACTACTCAACAACAAATAGAGCCACTCAAACAACAACTTGCCCAACTTGATACCTTCACCCAACAATTGAATACAACTACTCAACAACAAATAGAGCCACTTAAACAACAGCTTGCCCAACTCAATATCTTCACCCAACAGTTAAATACAAGTACTCAGAAGCAATTTGAGTTTTTAAGACAGCACTTGGGACAAATTGATACCTTTACACAACAAATAAATACGAATGCTCAGCAACACATGGATCAACTTCAACAGTTGCAGCAAGCACTTAATATTGACGCTTTCAACCAGCGGCTGGCACAAATCGAGACTTTTACAAAACAGTTAAATACAAATACCCAACAACAAATTCAGCCGATTAGACAGTACCTAACTCAACTAAATGCTTATATACAAAATTTAAGTGCAAGTACTCAAAAACAAATAGAAGAATTCAAGTATGCGATCGCTCTATACCAGACTGAAATGCAAACATTAACACAGTCCCTCACTAAACAACAAGCGCAAATAAATATCACGCTACCAACATTAGTAACACCTCAAGAGCAAATCAGAATTTTGCAAAATCCATCTCCAGTTGAGGAACAAAAAGACTTGCAGCCTCAGCTAAAACCTAAAACAGCAGAAGTTTTAGCACCAGTGGCTGCACCAACATCACACTCAACACAAAACATCAAATCTCTACCACCTCTCCAAGGACACTCTGAACGGGTAGTATCTGTTGCTTTCTGTCCGCTTTCCCTTAACTCCTCACAGACAATCTTAGCAAGTGGCAGCCATGACAAAACCGTTAAAATTTGGCATTTAGATAGTCAGCAAAACCGTACCTTCACAGCCTCAGGAAGAGTGAATTCAGTTGCTTGGAGTGCTGATGGTAAAACCTTAGCCTGTGGTAATGATGACAAAAATATTCAATTGTGGAATGTGGTTACGGAACAAGAAATTTGTACATTGATAGGGCATAAAGATAAAGTTTACTCTGTTGCTTTTAGCCCCAATAACAATATTCTCGCTAGCGGTAGTCAAGATCAAACTATTAAACTGTGGTCTTTAGATAACCAGAAAGAAATACAGACGCTTACAGGACATATCGATGAAGTGTTATGCATTGCTTTTAGCCCAGATGGCAAAATGCTAGCTAGTGGTAGTGGCGATCGCGATCAAACTATTAAAATTTGGTATTTAATACAAAATAAATTTCTGACCCTCAAAAGCAAATCTGGTTTCATGGGAAGAATTTATGCTGTTGCTTTTAGCCCAGATGGCAAAATTTTAGCCAGTGGTCATCAAGACAAAACAATTAAGTTATGGCAGGTAGAAAGTGGTCAAGAACTTAGTACTCTGACAGGACACTCTGATGAGATTTATTCTCTTGCTTTTAGCCCGGATGGCAAAATTTTAGCTAGTGGTGGTTACGATCAAACAATTAAGTTATGGGAGGTAAATACGAGCAAAGAACTAAATAATATTTCCGTTGGTGAGGGTGCGATTTACAGTATTGCCATTAGTCAGGACGGGAAGATCTTGGCTAGTGGAAATGGAGATAAGATAATAACACTGTTGACACTTCCCCGACTTTAATATAAGAGGATTCTTTGGCTCTTTGATGAGAAATTTCTCATGAAAAAATCATGAGATTTACATGAGATTTTTCTCATCTTTTTTAGTATTATCACTTGATGTTATTGTTATATATTTACAGACTTCAGTCCGAATACTTCCAAGATAATACGTTCGCCTAAATTAGCCGCGAAATCACACAAATAAAAGAAAAAATATTGCAACTATTGCCATCAGACTTACAGTTTTAACAGTGGCGAACAATGTTATATTTATAAATTCTATTATCTCAGATTAAGTTTAAGAGGAAATTAAAGATGGCTTAAATTATGTATAAGTTTAAGTAAGCAAAAAATTAAATTATGAAAGGTACGGTTCCAGTTTCCTAAATGTATTGATTTGCATTTACTGAGAAAAAATGACAAAAGCAACTCCTGACAAGATAGGCGGTAGCACAGCTAAATCATTAAGTGTGTGGAGAACCTTTGAAGGAGAGGCAAGCAGTAAAGGCACTCCGGCTAAAGTTGCAAGGACTCACAAAAAAGGATTTGGTTGGGTTGTCAATGCCGTACTACCACTAACGCTGACAACAGTCACTGGTGTGGCTGTTCTACTGCCAGAATCATTGTCCACAAACGCGCGGTTGTCATTATTTGCGTTCGCGCTGGCGGTAATTTTGTGGTCAACCACGTCTTTCAACGCTGCTTTTGTTGCTTTAGCAGCAGTGATTTTGCTGGTGTTAACAGGTGGTGTCCCCCAAGAAAAACTGTATGAATCCTTAGCTTCCGATGTGGTATGGCTGATGATAGGTGCGTTTATCTTGGGTAATGCGGTGCAGCAAACTGGTTTAGCCGCCAGATTTGCTCAGCTTGTCGTTTCCCGTGCGCGTACTGTTGGTAGTGTCCTCTGGTTGTTGACAACGATGATAATTCCACTGTCTTTCTTTATTCCTTCAACTTCTGGAAGAGCAGCAGTGGTAATTCCCATCTTTCACAGTATCGCTAATGCTGCTAATGACAAGCGCGTTACCAAAGCAATAGCGATACTCATGCCGACGGTGATTCTAGTATCCACCATTGGTACGATCATTGCCGCAGGTTCGCATCTTGTCGCTAATGACTTGCTTTATCAAATCTCTAAACAGCAAATCTCCTTTACTGATTGGGTGCTTTACGGTACACCCTTTGGGATTGTTGCCAGCTATATCTCCTGCTGGGTAATTATGCGGCTGTTTTTAGACAAAAAGCGCCTGCAACGTCCGATTACACTACCCCAAACCAAAAATAAACCCCTTTCCAAAGCAGAATGGGCTACTTTGATGATTGTGGCGGTGATGGTAGTACTGTGGCTAACGGAAAGCTGGCATAAGTTAGAGATAGCCACTGTCACAGTAGTAGGTGCGCTATTGCTGACTACACCCAATATCGGGGTTTTGAAATGGAAAGACGCACTTAAAGCCGTTTCGTGGAATTTAATTATCTTTGTCGGTGCGGCGTTAGTGTTAGGAAAAGCGTTAATCGAGACTGGTGCAGCACAGTGGATCATTGATAACCTATTCAGCATCAGCGGTATCGTCAACGCCGAATCTCGCTTGCTGATTTTATTGGTACTGACGCTCATTTCCCTCACTTCTCACATCTACATGACATCCCATACTGCCCGTGCAGCGGCGTTAGTACCAGCAATTTTGTACCTGGCAACCAGCTTAAAGCTAAATCCGACGGCGGTTTTATTCATTAGCACCGTGGGAATGGACTACTGTCTCACCTTTCCAGTGAGTTCCAAAGCTTTGTTGATGTTCCAAGAACTCGACGGCGAAACCTACAAAGGAGCAGACTTGCTGCGTCTGAGTTCCGTCATGCTACTAGTTCACTTAGCGCTAATTTTAATCTTCTACTACGGTTATTGGCGCTGGCTGGGCTTGGAATTGTAAAGAGTTCACACTTAGCAGTTAGGAATTTGGAATCAGGAAGGGGATGGGACATTAATTACGACCAATGCCCAATGCCCAATGACCAATGACTAATGACTAATGACTAATGCCTTATGAATCTGCGACAAAAACTCCTTACAACCTTTGGTGGTTTGGCGTTACTAACCTTAGTAACAGCTGGAATGACTACTTGGACGCTCAACAAGTGGAGAAATAGCGAAAGGCAACTTCAAGAACACTACGAGCGTAGCCTGCTGGTTAAGGAAATTCAAGGAACAACTTTTCGTGCTTTTAAAGAACTACCAGATTCGGTGACAGGCGGTGATAATGATGCACGAGAAGAGTTTGAGGAATTGATCGCAGCAACCACACCAGACTTTGAACAGTGGGCAGCGTTAGCCCACAATGACCAAGAACACCAACAGATACAGCAAGTCCGCAATAACTATAAAACGTTACTAAAAGAGGCTCGTAAAGTTTTCGACTTGGTTGATGCTGGACGTCGCAAGCAGGCTTTAATTCTGCTGGACGAACATGTAGAAGAAGAGGTTCTTGAGAATTTTGAAAAGGTAACTGAAGCAGCAATAGAATCTGACCGACAAAACCGCAGAGTGATTAGGACGCAAGTTCAGAATGCTAGGCGAACAGCTCAATTAGCCCTTTCAATTGTTGCTTTCGGCACAATTTCCCTGGTATTGCTGCTTTTAGGTTATCTCACTTCTGACTTGTTCACACCCTTGCGCGAGGTTAAGCAGGCACTGGATGACGCAAAGCGGGGTAACTGGCAACGTCGCTTAGACGAAGAACGAACTGATGAGTTTGGTGCGATCGCTCAGGCTTATAACCAGATGCTGGAGGAGATGGCATCCCGTCAGCAAGTGGTAGAACTTGCCGCCATTCCCGTGAGTGATTTAAAAAAAGATTCACATTGGCAAAAAATGTCGTCGCGGGTAATACTGCATCAGATGGTGTCGCAGTTGCGATCGCGCGTCGCTAATTTAAGTTCCAACAACACCACTGAAGATAAAAAAGCATTAATCGCCCAACTGGATTTACTTTTACAAGCTGTCTCGCGCATCGCTGAATTTGGCTTTCCTTTGGATTTAAATTTAGCTCGCACTAACATCCGTACTCTTATCTGCGAAGTTCTCCAGCGTTTTCAACCGGAATTAATCGAGCGGGCAGTCAGTATTGAATTTGACATTGATCCAGCAGTAAATTATGCCGTAGTAGACCGTTTGAAATTGCGTTCTGCGCTGGGTGAACTAATACGCAACGCCTTGAATGCACTACCAGAAGAGGGTGGACGCTTGGGAGTGCGAACCACTGTCAATGAAGATGGTACGGAACTGAAAATCGAAGTTGCCGATAACGGCAAAGGTATCAAACAACCATTGATTGAGCAAGCTTTTACACCACTAGCCAGCGAAAACGGCAACACACCAGGTGTGGGATTGGCATTAACCAAAGCCATCATCCAACAACACGGCGGTGAAATAACTCTCAAAAGCGAACCAGAACAAGGCACATACGTACAAATTTTATTACCACTAGGAGCGTAGATAAGTCAAAAGTCACGCATTCACGCATTCAAAAGTATTAAACCTCCTTCACAACAAATGAAAGAAGCACATTTTTCTGAGAGTTCCAAAACCCTTGCTGTATCAGAATTCTAAAATGTGCATCTTAGGAGTTAAATCTCCTTCAGGAAGGAAACGCTTCAATGTTTTGGGAGCTTTAGCATTCCCGCAGGAATAAGGCAGGTCAAGCCGGGAGCGCTGGATATCTGTCTGGGCAACACGTAACAAGGTTCTGTTACGAATCTTGACTTGCTTTATTTTTGCTAAACCCCCTTAAATGCGCTCACCCATGAAGTCATGATGGTGACTTATGTACAAAATTCTGATTGCCGAAGATGAAACTCGCATCGCAGCCTTCATCGAAAAAGGTTTACGCAAAAATGGCTTTGATACTGCAATTGCGAACGATGGCGAACAAGTTTTACAAATGCTTGAGAAGGCTGATTTTGATTTATTGTTACTGGATATAAATTTACCTATTAAAGATGGTTGGACAGTATTATTTGAACTTAGAATCAACCACAATTATATTCCGATTATTATTGTCAGTGCTTGCCCTGACATTGAATCAAAAATTGGGAAATTGCAAAATGAAATTAGTGCTTACATCAGAAAGCCTTTTATTTTTGCGGATTTACTAAACAGCATTCGCGCCATTTTGCACCAAAAAATGGGGTGAAAATAACTATAATTAAAACTTAAAAGTGGTGCGAATAGTGCCAACAAAAATGCTATCATTATTATCGTTATGTTCGGGATTGGTAATCACAAACATACCTGGGGTGATAGAAATATTATCTGTGACTTGAAAACGATAAAAAGCTTCTAGATGTAAAGAGGTATCTTTATCAGCTATTTGGCTACTTTCTGTAACTTTTGGTGGCATCCCAAAAACAAAACCTGCTAAATTACCTTGACTTCCCAAATCTGGAAAAGCTAAAGTCACAGCATAATTCAAGATATCTGCTTCAGCATCACTGACTCTAGACTCTGCTTTTATATAACCAACCCAACCAGAAACAATAAATTTAGGATTAACTCGCCAGCTAGTTTCTAAACCAAATGAATTCGCAGTAGTAGAAACATTTCCAAATGGTCTGCGGGCAATTATACTACCTGTACTACCTGTCAAATTCACTCCACTTTCGCCACCTCCTGCATAGTAGGAGTGAAGGTAAGTTAAAGCAATACCTAAATTATCAACTGGTTGAAAAGTTAAGTTTCCCAGTGCAGCGTAATTTCCATTAAATAGCCCGTTTTTCTCCGTTGGCACTGAGGCATCATTTGTCATGTATGCTAAGGCAAGATTGGTATTTTTACTCAATTGATAGTTGATGCCTAACCCTGTTCCTTCAACACTCCGCAAAATTGGGTTATACCTGCCAAATCGGGAAATGCCACCGCTACCACTACTTGCTAAGGGATTAAGAGGTTCGGCAATATCATTTAATTCCATTTCCGTTGCAGCAACTGTTATTTTTACCCTATCGCCAATGGGGAAAAAATAATACACTTCATTCAAGACGACATCATTATCTGTATCTTCATCAAATCCCAAACGGGTCATTCGCGTTCCTGTAATGCTGTCATCTAACTCAGTAATATTTCCCGATTCTAAGCGCACATTTAAACCATCTTTGCCTGTAAAGCTGGTCTCAAAATTTAAACGTACGCGCTGGGCAAATATGACGTTTTTATCTAATTCTGGATTATTATTTGGATTGTCATCACTATCGGCAGCATTCTCACCAAAAACACTAGCGATTGCAAAAATTGCTTCTCCTGCTAGTTTGGTAGTGGTAGAAAATTGATTGGCTTCTAATTCAGCGGTTTTACTTTCTAACACATCTACTCGACGGCGTAGTGTTCCCAATTCTGTGGAGAACTCAGCTTGTAGTTTTTGCAGTAAGGCTAAATCTTCTTTAGTGACTAAATTATTCCTAGCAGTAGCAATCAATTCTTGCACTCTTTGCAGACAAGCATTTAAACTGGCAGCAAATTCATATCGCGTCATTGCTTGATTACCGCGATACGTACCGTTTGGATAGCCAGCAATACAACCGTAGCGTTCTGTTAGTAGTTGTAAAGCTTGAAATGGCCAGTATGTAGGTCTAACGTCAGATAGTTGAGAAACCGATGTTAATTCTGATATCTCTTCTGGAGAAGATTGCGGCTGATTTTCCACGGCTAAAGCCTGGGTTGAAATAGATAATGTAGTGATGGTAAAGCTGGAAGCAAATATTAAAGAGTTAAACCAATTGTTCATTTTTTCTAAGAGGGTGTTTATAAACTATTTGTTAAGGACTTGAGAACTGACGACTTCGTGCCAATCACTGAATAAATCGCCTTTTTCCACCGAAAACTTATTCGTACTATTCCAGGTGCGCAAGTAAAATATTTAACATTAATAATTGTGTATGCACACTTCATCAAATCAACCTTGTGAAATGAAATTGCTTTTTGCAATGGATGAGGAACTTTGTCGATTAATTCTAAAATAGTCATTGCATTCTAATTTCAGTTCTGAAATTTCGCACAAGCACACACATTCCATGCGTATTTCTCTTAAATGGCTGCGGGAACTAGTCGAGGTCAAACTTAGCCCGGAAGATTTAGCAGAAACCCTGACGATGGCGGGGTTTGAAGTAGAAGATATTGAAGATCGCCGCACTTGGGCAGATGGTGTTGTGATTGGGAGAGTGCTTGAGCGGCAACCCCACCCCAATGCTGATAAATTAAGTGTTTGTCAAGTTGATATCGGTACAGGAGAAACTCTAAATATCGTTTGCGGTGCTGCCAATGTCCGCGCTGATATTTATGTGCCAGTTGCAACAGTAGGTACTTACTTACCAAATATCAATTTAAAGATTAAACCTGCAAAACTGCGCGGTGTCCCGTCGAACGGCATGATTTGTTCTCTAAAAGAACTGGGTTTGCCTAGCGATGTAGACGGGATTCATATCTTTACCCAGGAAAATCTCCAACTGGGTAGCGATGTGCGATCGCTGTTGGGTTTAGATGATGTAATTTTAGATGTGACTGCGACTGCTAACCGCGCTGATGCCTTGAGTATGGTAGGTATAGCGCGGGAAGTCGCAGCCCTGACAGGCGCAAAACTAACTATTCCCGAACCTGATGAGGTGTCGGTTCCCCAAGGGGCGGGAAATTTAGCGATTAAAGTAGCCGATACACAAGCTTGCCCTGCTTATATTGGTACGGTAATTGAACAGGTAAAAATTGCACCCTCTCCTGATTGGTTGCAACAGCGCTTGCGAGCCGCAGGAGTGCGACCAATAAATAATGTAGTAGATATTACTAACTATGTATTGTTGGAATGGGGACAGCCGCTACACGCCTTCGATCGCGATCGCCTCAAATCAATTGCTGGTGTAGAGACGCGCCATGGCGCGTCTCTACACATCGGCGTTCGCTTTGCCAACGCGGGAGAAACCCTGAAAACCCTAGACGGACAAACTCGCACTCTCTCTATCCAAAACCTACTCATCACCGCCAACGATAAACCCGTTGCTCTCGCAGGAGTGATGGGAGGCGAAGAAACCGAAGTCCATGAAGGTACGCAAAACCTTGTATTAGAAGCAGCATTATTTGATTCCGTTGCCATTCGCCGTTCTTCTCGGAGTGTGGGGTTAAGAAGTGAGTCTTCTGCTCGCTACGAACGCGGTATAAACAGCGCTGGGTTGGAAATAGCCACACGCCGCGCCTTAAACTTAATTACCGAACTCGCTCAGGGAAATCTTGTCACTCAGGAAATTAGCGATACTCGTCCCGATCCATCCACTTGGACACGTTCGATAGAACTACGTTTAGAGCGAGTTAATCAAGTGTTGGGGCCTGTTGATTTGGGAGAAAAAACCGGAGAACTGCAAGCTGAAGATGTAGAACGCATCTTAACGGCATTAGGATGTCAGCTTACTTCTTTAGACGAAGGCAAGTGGATGGTGACAGTACCGCCCTACCGTTACCGCGACTTAGAACGGGAAATAGATTTAGTTGAAGAAATTGCCCGTCTCTACGGCTACGATAATTTCTGCGACACCCTACCCGAAAAGTCAGGAGCAGGTTATTTACCTTTTGATGTAGAAATGCTCCGGAAGTTGCGAACTGCTTTCCGGGCAGAAGGTTTGACAGAATTAATGCACTACTCCCTAGTCAAGCCTGGGGAAGACAGACAGATAGCGCTAGCAAATCCGTTATTTGTAGAATATTCCGCTCTGCGAACTGATTTGATATCCGGGTTGATAGACGCTTTTGTGTACAACTTAGAACAAGGCAATGGCCCCCTCAACGGTTTTGAAATTGGGCGAATTTTCTGGCAGGAAGAAAACGGCTTGCAAGAAGCGGATGCCATAGCTGGAATTATGGGGGGCGATCGCACCTCCAGCAAGTGGACAAGGAGCGGACGCGAACAGCCCATGACTTGGTTTGAAGCCAAGGGTTTGTTAGAAAGCGTATTTCAGCAAATGGGCTTGCAAGTAGAATATCAACCCGATCGCCGTGATGAACGCTTGCATCCAGGACGTACTGCTTCGTTGTGGATCGGAGGAAACAGACTAGGTATCTTTGGGCAACTGCATCCCCAACTACGGCACGAAAGAGGTTTACCAGAAGCAGTTTACCTGTTTCAACTGCATCTGGATGTACTGTTGGACGCACTGGATCAAGATGAAATCGTCGTACCGACATTTAAACCTTATTCCACCTATCCAGCTACTGACAGAGACATCGCCTTTTTCGCACCCGTGAAAGTGACAGTTGCCGAAATAGAAAAAGCAATTAACAACGCAGGCAAAAATTTACTAGAGTCTGTGGAATTGTTTGATGAATATCGCGGCGAACATGTACCGCCAGGACAGCGGAGTTTGGCATTCCGCTTAATCTATCGGGCCAGCGATCGCACTCTTACCGATGCAGAAGTTGAACCAGTACATCAAAAAGTTCGCGATACACTAGTCGAAAAATTTGGTGTTGCCTTGAGAAGTTAATAGTAGTTGGTTGTTGGTTGTTGGTGAGCCAGCGCGGTCTTGGGGGTTCCCCCCATGAGCGACTGGCGAACCCGGAGGGTTGTTGGTTGTTGGTTATTTGGAAATTATCAGTAACATCCAAACAACTAAGAACCACCAACAAACAACAAAATAAGACCTTTTGAATTTTGATTATTGATGACCTATGCCCAAATATATAATGTGGGGAACTTACTGCGAAGATGTCCTCGAAAAACGCGCTCCTTACCGACAAGCGCATTTAGATGGACTGGCAAAACAGAAAGAATCTGGCGTGTTAATTACTATTGGGCCTACTAAAGATGTGACCAAAGTGTTTGGAATTTATGAAGCGCCAGATGAAGAAACAGTACGCCAGTTAGTAGAAAATGATCCCTACTGGCAAAACGGTATTTGGACAGAATACTTTATCAAAGAATGGATTCAGGCATTTTGATTCACAGCAAGCTAAGCCATTGTCTTACTCAATACAAAAATTCATAAATTCCTAGCTAGTAAAACTCAGAAAAACTCTGCGTACCTCCGCGCTGACTTTGCGTACCTCTGCGTTTAAAAACGCTCCTATTTTACGCAAAGCAATAACTAATGACTATGGAGATCCTCACAAACGAACTTCAACGCCTTACAGCTTACTACTGTGTGCCAATAACGAAACTGGCAGCCGAACATACTTTTTTACGGGTATCATGAAAGATTTTTCATGCAAGAAAAATTACTGTTGCCTAGACTGAAAGTAGAGTCAAACAAATTCAATCATTAAATTAAATCAGTTGAGAAGGTATTTCTATGAACAAGATATTGAAACGTGCATTTTTACCCAGCCTAATGGCTGCAAGTGTAGCTGGTGCTAGCTTGGTTCCTGCTCAACCTGCGTCTGCTGATGAATACATCCTCCAAGATACCGCGATCGGAGCAGGTGCTGGCATCCTATCTGGTGCGATCAGAGGACGTGGTTCTGTATTAAACAACGCTGTTAAGGGTGCTGCTGCTGGTGCTGCTGTCAATGCCGTTCACGGTACTAGAAAGCAACCGCAAAACCGTGTATACCGTAACATCGGTCAAGATGTCGGCGTCGGTGCGGCTGCTGGTGCAGCAACTGGCACAATTCTTCGTGGCAACACCAGAAATGCCGCTGGCGATGCAATTGATGGCGCAGCCGCAGGTGCAGCTATCAACATCCTTACCAATGGAAAAAGAAGGTAATTCGGAAATTACCAGTTCAAGCACTAACTACGTGCTGACAGCAAAATTCCAACGCCTCTGATACATCACTTGTTTGCTGCGGATAGGCAACCTCTGGGCGAGTAATTATTACTAGCTTTACGCCCAACTCCGCTGCAACCCTTCGCTTAACGTCCTCTCCTCCTGCTGTACCTGATGCCTTGGTGATAACTAAGGAAATATCCCAGTGACGCCATAGCGCCTTTTCTAAATCAGCTGAGATGGGAGGACGTAAGCAAATAATTCTATCTGGTGTAAATCCTGCCTTTGATGCAGCCTCTAAAGCTATTTGTGAAGGAAGTAGCCTAGCAAACAAAGTAGCTCGCTCTTGCCAAGGTAAAAATAGGTGCAATGGTCTATATCCCACAGTCAAAAGCACCCGTTCCTTAGCTAAGTAATTTCCGCAAATTGCTGTATTAAAACTATCTATATAAACTATTCTCCCCTTCCCCTCCTCTCCCCTTCCCCCCCTCTCTTCAATAACGGGGCGTTCGTAGCGCAGGTAAGGAATTTGCAACTTTTGACACACTGCGATCGCATTTTTGGAAATTTCCACTGCGTAAGGGTGAGATGCATCTAAAACAGCGACAACTTGCTGTTGTTGCAAAAATTTATCTAAGTTTACAAAACTTAAATTTCCTACCCAAACCAACAACGTCGATGCATTTGGGTAAAGCGATCGCGCTGCTTCTGTGGTGACAGAAACGACGCAAGAAATTTGGGAGTGGGCGAGTGCTTCTGCTAAAAAAACGCTTTCAGCAGTCCCACCAATTAACCAGATTCGTCCCACCGCCGAATTCTCATGATTGGAAATTTAACAGTAATCTTTAACCCTTAAGCGCCTTTCTAAAGTTTTGACGATAAGACTTATTTGCAATATACAAAGCTGGCCAAAGCAAAGATAACATCAGGCGATTGCCCAAGCTGCGAGTGAAGTTCGTATTTCTAAATCCACTCCAAAACTTCCATGCACCACCTACGTAACCTACTAAAAGTACAAAACCAATCAATTCACCCATTCCAATCTACTCCACAAGCACAAGACAGTATCTATAAAAATCCTTATATTCCAGTTTAAAGTAGCCTTCCTCATAGCATCCAGTTATAGTTCATCAACAAAGCAATCCAAAACTCGGTGAAAATCAAGTCAAAAAGCAAAACTAAAAACAAAAACAAAAATATTTTTATTTTTTCTTGTTGATTAGTCATTCGTAAAGACAAAGGACAAATGACTAATAACTCCGCGTAGCGGCTTGATTTTGTATCGACAAACAAGCTAGTGTGATGAGTAGATGTACTTACGCCTAGCTAGATGCATCTTGCGGAAGTTCCTCAAATTTCAACATCCATAGGACACTAAAGAAAGGAGACAGAACTTAATCTGATTTAATCTTGATGCAGCAAGTGGTGCAAATAGCCTAAGGAGGATCTATGAGAGCAGTACTGATGGCAGGCGGATCGGGAACGCGACTTCGTCCGTTAACATGCGACCTGCCTAAACCTATGGTACCCATCCTAAATCGACCAATTGCCGAACATATAATTAATCTTCTCAAACGGCATGACATCACAGAAGTAGTTGCCACACTGCATTATTTACCTGATGCCTTGCGAGATTACTTTCAAGATGGCAGCGATTTTGGTGTACAGATTACTTACTCAGTGGAAGAAGACCAGCCCTTGGGTACAGCAGGCTGTGTGAAAAACATTGCTGAACTTCTAGATGAAACCTTTTTAGTAATTAGCGGTGATAGTATCACAGATTTTGATCTGTCAGCAGCAATTGAATTTCACAAACAAAAAAAATCGAAAGCAACTTTGATTTTGACTCGTGTTCCCAACCCAATAGAGTTTGGAGTAGTAATTACTGATGAAGAAGGCCGAATTAAACGATTTTTAGAAAAACCTTCTACTAGTGAAATTTTTTCCGATACTGTTAACACTGGTGCTTACATTTTGGAACCAGAGGTTTTGGAATATTTGCCAGCCAACCAGGAATCGGACTTTTCTAAAGATTTATTTCCTTTGTTGCTGGAAGAAGGCGAACCAATGTTTGGTTACATCGCTAAAGGCTACTGGTGCGATGTCGGTCATTTAGATGCCTATCGTGAAGCTCAGTATGATGCATTAGATCGTAAAGTTAAGCTTGACTTTCCTTATAAAGAGCAATCTCCTGGTTTATGGGTAGGTCAAAACACTTACATTGACCCCACAGCTGAAATTGAAGCCCCTGCCATTATTGGTGACAATTGCCGCATCGGTGCCAGAGTTCAGATCGAGGCAGGAACAGTGATTGGGGATAATGTCACCATTGGTGCTGATGCCAACCTCAAGCGCCCGATTCTTTGGAATGGTGCAATTATTGGTGAAGAAGCGCACCTATCCGCTTGCGTAATTTCCCGTGGTACTCGTGTAGATCGCCGCGCTCATGTATTAGAAGCTGCCGTAGTCGGTTCACTTTCAACGGTGGGAGAAGAAGCCCAAATTAGCCCTGGCGTGCGGGTTTGGCCCAGTAAAAAGATTGAGTCAGGGGCGATTTTGAATATTAACCTGATTTGGGGGAATACCGCCCAGCGCAACTTGTTTGGGCAACGGGGCGTACAAGGATTGGCAAATATTGATATTACCCCTGAATTTGCAGTGAAATTGGGTGCTGCTTATGGTTCTACTTTGAAACCCGGTTCAAAGGTAACGGTTTCCCGCGACCAACGTAATATCTCGCGCATGGTCACGCGCTCGTTAATCGCCGGTCTCATGTCCGTTGGTGTGAATATTCAGAACCTAGACGCGACAGCTATCCCGATCGCGCGTACTGTTATACCAACAATGGGTGTAGCTGGCGGTATCCACGTACGCGTACATCCAGATCGCCCAGATTATATCCTGATTGAATTCCTCGACGCCAAGGGCATTAATATTTCCAAAGCTAAAGAAAAGAAAATTGAAGGCGCTTACTTCAAAGAAGATATGCGGCGATCGCTCATTCACGAAATTGGCGATGTTGCCTATCCCAGTGAAGTGGCTGACGAATACTGCACAGCCTTTGAAAAGCTGTTACACATTGACACAATTCGCAATAGTCGGGCAAAAGTAGTAATTGACTACGTTTATGCCGTATCCGGTGCAGTGTTGCCGCAAATGTTAGACAAGTATGCGGTGGATGCGGTAGTACTCAATGCCAGTTTGAATAAAACTGCCATGTCTGCTACTGACCGTGAAACACTACTGACGCAGTTGGGTCATGTAGTAGAGGCGTTAAAAGCGAACTTTGGCGTCCAGGTATCGGCGAATGGCGAACAGCTAATTTTGGTTGATGAATCTGGCATAGCTATTCGTGGGGAAATGTTAACAGCACTGATGGTAGACATGATGTTAACCTCCAATCCTAGAGGAACAGTTGTCGTACCAGTACATGCATCCAGTGCGGTAGAACAAATTGCCCGTCGCCACGATGGTAAAGTCATTCGCACCAAAGCCAATCCCACGGCGTTGATGGAGGCAAGTTACAAGAATCCGAATGTAGTGTTGGGAGGTAGTGCAGACACAGGCTTTATTTTCCCGCAGTTGCATCCGGGTTTTGATGCCATGTTCTGCATTGCTAAATTAATTGAGATGCTGACAATCCAAGAGCGATCGCTTGCCGCCGTCCGGTCAGAATTGCCGCGCGTGGTACATAAATCTCATGTGATTCGTTGTCCCTGGACTGCCAAAGGAGCGCTAATGCGTCACCTGGTAGAAACTCACCCAGCACAAAATCTGGAATTAATCGATGGGGTAAAAATTTGCCACCCCTACGATGATAGTTGGGTGTTAGTTTTACCCGATGCCAGCGAACCACTAGTACATTTGTATGCCAATAGTAACGATCGCGATTGGGTAGATGAGACTTTAAGACATTACCGCACCCGCGTGCAGACGTTTGTAGAAAAAGAACAGGAACAAGTTGTCGCAGAAGTGTAGCAGCAAATCTGATTTGTAAACGCCTTATTGTATAGCCCGCATACGCGGGCTTTGTTTATGATGAAGCACTGTCACTATCTTGGATACCCAATGCCGCCCGCCACTTTTGGGGATAACGCGGCACTAAAATTCGTACATCTGGGTCTGGTAATCCAATACCTGCTGCTTTCATGGCAGCGACTATTGCCTGCCTTACCGCTGATGTCGTAGCCACAAAGTCCGAACGCCGCGAGTCAGTCCAGAAGCGGGCTTCAACCACAACATCATCTTGTCCCAAGTCCCGTATTCGCACAGAAACTATCGGCTTATCAAGTACACCCTCTGTTGCTTGGACTGCATTTTTTAATATATTAACTACTTGTTGAAGGTCGCTATCATAACCCATAAATAGCTCGACGCTGCTACGACGGATGGGTGCAGCTGTGTTGTTAATAATACGAGAGGTAAACACTTCACCATTGGGGATAAGTACCACGCGACCGTCATAGGTGCGAAGTTGGGTAGCACGCAGTTCTATGCGCTCAACATTTCCTTCTGTTTCACCAACAACAATTTGGTCCCCCAACTCAAAGGGACGCAGGATCAGAATTAATATACCGCTGATAAAGTTTGAAAGGATGTCTTTGAGGGCAAATCCCAAGGCAAGGCTTGTTAATCCCAGCCCAGTGGCCACTGTTTGCGGGTCAAAACCAAAAGCATCTAGGGCAACAATAAAACCCAGCGTCCAAACGGCGTAGTAAGCAACCTGCTTAATCAGGTTTTCAACGGTTAAATCTTCAACAATGTGGCGGAAAATAATTCGCATTATCCAGCGTACAAAGGTGGCTATTGCCCAGAACAGACCAATGACTAAAACAGCAGCGATCGCACGCGGAATAATTGTGATGGCAGATTCTATCAATCGCCCAAAAGCAGTCTCTACCGATGCTTGTACTTCTGCTACAAATCGCCCCCAAGGTGAAAGGCGGCGTTGAGTTGCTCGTTTAAGGGCAGCGTCGATTGCCTGCGACCACTGAATAGCTAGCGCATCAACGGTCGTTAAATTGTCCTGAGCATCTGCCGTAGTAACCGTAACAATCGGTACTCCTGCACTAGTAATAATACGTTCTTGATTATCCTTGGAAGTTTCAATGCGGAGTGGAGAAATTGCCGTTGGATTTTCCAATAGCCGATTCATGCGTCGCTCGATTTGCTTTGCCCGAGCAGATGCATCGGTATTACCTACCGCGCTCACCCGGAACACTGCACGACCATCCAGACGTACCGTTATTCGTTCGTCTTGCGCTCCCACCGAATTGGGGATAGTTATAATTGTGACAATCAAAAGTACGAACAACAGTAGCAAACTTACAACAGCCCGTACTACTTTACCAAGATGAATTGTGGTTACTCTCCTGCTTAACAACTTCACTTGATGACTGCAATTGGCTAATTACTTTCTTAAGTTTTTGCGGTTATGGCGATTTTTGAGGGTGCTTAACCACAAGATACGCAAACC
This sequence comes from Fischerella sp. PCC 9605, assembly GCF_000517105.1. GTDB lineage: Bacteria > Cyanobacteriota > Cyanobacteriia > Cyanobacteriales > Nostocaceae > PCC9605. The sequence continues at coordinate 1,404,524 of NZ_KI912148.1, forward strand.
TTTGCTGTAGCTGTCTGGGCTGAATAAACCGCTAACCGTAAAAATCGCTTCCAATCGAGGTTTCTTGGAGGCGATAGAATTTCATTGTGATTTCATCGTCAAGTGTGATTATGAAAAAGGAATTCGCGTTAATACACTTGAGTATACTTATAATTCCTCTTACAAAAACCAGTTACACGATTTTTTTAGTAAGGTGGGCAATGCCCACCCTACACAGTAATTAACGGTCTACCGATCCCATAATTACGTCAATGCTGCCCAGAATCACCACAATATCTGCTACCTTCACGCCTCTTAGCAAATGAGGCAGAATTTGTAGGTTATTGTAATCCGCCGGACGGATCTTCCATCGCCAAGGGAAAACGTTATCATCGCCTATCAAGTAAATTCCCAATTCACCTTTGCCGCTTTCTACACGACTATAAATTTCTCCTTTGGGAATCTTAAAGGTGGGAGCGACTTTTTTAGCAATGTACTGGTAATCAAAGTCATCCCACTCGGATTTTTTACCTGCCTGCATCCGTTTGGCTTCCAGATTCTCGTAAGGGCCGCCTGGAAGTCCTTTGATGGCTTGTCTAATAATCTTCACGGATTCGCGCATTTCCCGCATCCGCACCAAGTAACGGGCTAGACAATCTCCGGCTGTTTCCCAGTGTACTTCCCAGTCGAAGTCATCGTAACATTCGTAATGGTCTACTTTCCGTAAATCCCACTTCACGCCAGATGCCCGTAACATCGGGCCGGAAAGCCCCCAGTTAATTGCTTCTTCGCGCGTGATAGTACCGACACCTTCGACGCGACGGCGGAAAATGGGGTTATTAGTAACCAAGCGCTCATACTCGTCTACTTTCGGCAATAAGTAATCGCAAAAGTCTGAGCACTTGTCAACCCAACCGTAAGGTAAGTCAACTGCTACTCCCCCAATCCGGAAGTAATTGTTGTTGACCATGCGATAACCTGTGGCTGCTTCCCACAGATCGTAAATCATTTCCCGTTCGCGGAACTGATAGAAAAAGGGAGTTTGAGCACCCACATCAGCAAGAAAGGGGCCAAACCACAGTAAGTGGTTGGCGATGCGGTTCAACTCCAGCATGATGACGCGGATGTAGCTGGCGCGTTTGGGGACGGTAATACCTGCTAACTTTTCTGGGGCGTTAACAGTAACGGCTTCGTTAAACATACCCGCTGCGTAGTCCCAGCGGCTCACGTAGGGAACATACTGGAGATTGGTGCGGTTTTCCGCGATTTTTTCCATTCCCCGGTGCAGGTAGCCAATTACCGGTTCACAATCAACGACATCCTCGCCATCTAGGGTGACAATTAACCGCAGAACCCCGTGCATTGAGGGGTGATGGGGCCCCATGTTCAGCACCATAGGTTCAGTGCGGGTTTCTATTCTTGCCATAGATTCAGTGTTCTCCCGTTTGTGAACGATGAAGCCAGTAACCCCTACTTGGAAATGTGTTTGACGTTCTGATTTCGGGTGGCTTTTTGAATATACATTTGCTACTAATACGCATAAATTCAACAGATTATTGTTGCCGAATTCATGCGTTTGGCTTGCATTTAACTAATTTAATTATATTGAGATGGGTGTGGGTAAGCCGATTCTCACTCACAGAACTATCTATAAGCATTCCAGAAGATAGCGATAGGTTATATTGGTGTTTGAACGCACCAAAATGCATAAGTATGACTTTAAATCAAGAGCAGTTTGATATATTGATTTAGATACTCACCATTTAACCCCTGAATGTCTAATACCAATTTAATATGAAGCCGCACTAAATGATTAACCCTCCACTCTTGGCGTTCTTGGCGTTCTTGGCGGTTCGTTTTTTAATATTTGGTAGATTCGACAGAAGTATTTCTATCAGGGGATTAATCTGTCACACGTCCATTGTGTGACATTTTTTATGTGTATTCGTTAAATAAGAAAGGGAAAAAGGGAAGGGGCAAGGATGATGGAAGGGAAGACTTTTATATGTGTCACTTTAAATAGTGTCACTTTGTATATTGACAAATAAATAGATAATTGAGCTTCTATTTGAACATATCAATTAGACAGTCAGGGCTATTTAACACACCTACTGTGTTTATTTATCGTTAATTGTTCATTTCTGCGCCAGCCCATATGAATTCTCATTCCTCACAACCGCTAGATATCGAAGAACTGACTTTTTCCCATATTCCTGTTTTACCTCAGGAAGTCATTGAAGGCTTGGTGGTACGTCCTGGTGGGCATTATTTAGATGCAACGGTAGGAGGAGGTGGTCACACTCGCTTGATTTTAGAAGCTGCACCAGATGTGCGAGTCACCGCCATTGACCAGGATGAAGATGCTTTGGCGGCGGCGAGAAAGGAGTTGGCTGAGTTTGAGGAGAAAATCACCTTTATTCACAGTAATTTTGCTGCCTATAAATACCCATCTAATACTTTTGACGGTATTCTTGCTGATTTAGGCGTGAGTTCTTACCATTTGGATAGGCCAGAACGAGGCTTTAGCTTTCGCCACGAAGCAAAATTAGATATGCGGATGGACACAAGCCAATCTCTTACTGCGGCTGATGTCGTGAATGAATGGGATGAAGCGGAGTTAGCTAATATTTTCTTTACGTACGGCGAAGAGAGACTTTCGCGGCGCATCGCCAAACGCATTGTCGAACAGCGTCCATTTCACAGTACCACTGAGTTAGCACAGGCGATCGCCTCCTGTGTCTCTCCTAAATATCGTTATGGTAGAATTCACCCCGCCACCCGTGTTTTTCAAGCGCTGCGAATTGTGGTCAATGACGAGTTAAAGTCTTTAGAAACCTTTGTTGCTAAAGCACCACAGGCACTTGTACCAAGTGGTAGAATCGCGATTATAAGTTTTCATAGCCTAGAAGACCGCTTAGTGAAGCACAGTTTTAGAAATTCATCCTTATTGCAGGTTTTGACAAAAAAGCCAATTACCGCACAAGAAGAAGAAATTGTTAATAATCCCCGCGCTCGTTCTGCCAAACTGAGAATAGCCCAGAGAGTAGCTGCATCCTAGAATAAGAAGTTGGTAGGAATTGGTGATTTTTATTCCGTCGTACGAAATTACCTGCTTAATTCACATCAGGCATGACTTAATTAGATCAAAGCAGACCGTAAAAACTTTTGTATATCTTTAGCTTGTACATACTCAGGAAAGACAGTCAAAAAATCATCCAGATCGCGAATAGCTTCGTGAATGTGCTCTAAAAAAGCACCTTTAGATAAAGCATACTGGTATAACTGCTTCGCTGTTGGGATGTACTGAACAGCCAAAAAGTAAAGGGCGAGGTTAAAGGTATTGCGCCAGTCTTGGGCATGTTGTTCAAAATGCTGTTTAGCAAGTTGAATTGCCAGAGCAAAATCAGCCTGTGCTTTGTCTGGTTTGTTAAGAGCTTGGTAAGTTAAAGCTCGAACATACAGACACCAATTATTATTAGATTCCAACTCTAGAGCGTTTTTAAAATCTATCAGAGCATCATTGTATTGTTTCAGCATGAGATAAATTTCCCCCCGACTGACCAATGCCCAAGCATAGCTAGGGTTAAGTTTAATCGCGCGGTCAAAGTCTTTAAGTGCTTCTTCATAGCGCTGCATTAAGCGGTAAGTTTCCCCCCGACCTGCCAGCGCCCAAGCGTTATTAGGGTTAAGTTTAATCGCACGATCAAAGTTTTTAAGTGCTTGCTCGTAACGCTGCATCAAGCAATAATTTTGACCCCGACTAGCTAGCGCCCAAGGGTTATTGGGGTTAAGCATAATGGCGCGGTCAAGGTCTTTGAGTGCTTGCTCGTAATGCTGCATTGATTGATAAGTTTGACCCCGACTTGCTAGCGCCCAGTCGAAGTTAGGGTTAATTTCAATGGCACAATCAAAGTCTAGGAGTGCTTCTTCGTAACGCTGCATTAAGCGGTAAGTTTCACCCCGACTTGCTAGCGCTAAGTCGAGGTTGAAGTCAAGTTCAATAGTGCGATTAAAGTCCTGGAGTGCTTCTTCATAACACTGTATTAAGCGATAAGTTTCACCCCGAATTGCTAGCACCCAGTCTAAGTTAGGGTTGAGTTCAATGGCGCGGTTAAAATCCTGGAGTGCTTCTTGATAATGCTGGATTGAGCGATAAGTTAGACCCCGAATTGCCAGTACCCAGTCTAAGTTAGGGTTGAGTTCAATGGCGCGGTTAAAGTCCTGGAGTGCTTCTTCATAACACTGTACTGAGTAATAAGTTTTGCCTCGAACCGCTAAATACTCAGCTTGATAAGGAGCTAAATTAATAGCCTCAGTCATATCTTCCAAAGCTTTCGAGTATTCGTTAGCTCTAGAGTAGATATATCCACGCCAGTCTAAAGCTACTAAACGCCATTGTGCATCAAGATTGGCATGGCTCAACAAAGCTGTGAACATGTCCACAACAACATCGTAGCGATTTTCATTATTAGCTTTTAACCCCTCAACCAGCTTTTCACCCCAGTGCTGAACTTCAGCTGTATCCGCATCTTTACCAGCCTGCACCATTGTTTCTGCCCAGCTTTGAGCAAAGCTGCGTTGATTTTTAAGAGCAGCTAGGAATCCATTCAGAGCTAGAGATAAGTTTTTTTGTGGTGATTGACACAAACGATGATATATAAGGTTCAGTGTATGGCTTTGCCAGGTTTGGTCACGCCATTTCTTTTGTTCATCCAATTGCAGGTCATTGCGTAGAGTGTCGTAGTAGTCTGCGAACTTACCATGCAACTGTACCCAACTTTGTGGTGATGAAAGACGCTTGTGGTGTAAAATTTGTGCCTTGATGACATCATGATACACCCAGCCATTGGCACGCTCTTTGACAAAAGGCATTTGTTTGAGCCAGTTAAATAGTCCATCTGCCCCTTGTTTTTCTCGCAACTTAGCGAGAATATCCCGATTTAAACACTGAGGGATGGCAGCATTCACCACTGCTTGTCGCCGTGTTGGATCTTCCACCCATTTCAAGAAATGTTCTATTGCTGTACCCTTGGGATCGCCAACCTGACTAAAGTGATGAGGTACTCCAGCTGCTAAGGTAGCTACTAACAGTGGTAAATGTCCAGAAAGGCTGATAATTGTATCAATGACGTGACTGTTTGTAATGCCTTTTCGCGTTAAATATTCTTGGGCTTCCTCTTCAGTAAAAGGTTCTAAGGGCAAACGCACTATTGACCCTTGGTAAAATGCCCAATGGTTTTTGTCTAACTCCTGGCGACCTGCAATAATCAGTATTATATTGAGCGGTACTTCACCATAACGACCGTCCAAAATATCTTTTAGCCAGTTATCTAAAAATTCCTCTGTGCGCTCGTAGGTATCGAAAAATAAAGCGATGTGATAATTATCTGCTAATTTCCCAATCTCTTCTAAAAACAAAGGCGTTAGAATTGTTACAGGTTCCAGCACTAGGCGCACTTCGTCCTTATTGGTCAATCTTTTAGTTACAAAGGTTGACCATTCCCGTGCTTGTTCTACAAATTTAAATACAACACCAGTACCAGGAACTTGCCGTGCGAAATGCACTCCACCTTGAGCTACAGTTTGCCCTAAAAAAGCCGACAAACCAAGAGGAGCTTCCGGATCGCTTTCTAATTCTTGCCGCTTCTGGCTGTAAATGTTGTAAAATTCACTAAATTTTGCTAGTTTGTGACCTTGCTGTTCTAACTGCTTGGCTAAACTAGCCATTACTTCTGGTACGCTTTTTTCTCCTTCGTCTGTGTAAGCAGCGATCGCTTTTGCCTCTTCTGCAATTGTACGAAACTGCCGCAGCAGAGTAGTTTTGCCAACGCCACCTTGACCCCAGACATTAAATATAAAGCGACGACGTTCATCTTGAAGTAGTAATTCTAAATTGCGGCGAAATAAGGTGATTTGTTTTTCTCGCCCTACAAAAGTTGACTGCTGCTGTTGCTTGAGAATCTCTTCCTGGCTTTTATGCTTTTTTCGCGGGTTCATCGCGAGGTTATATTTTTAGATGCAAATATAAACAACGATAATTACTAACAGCTTCTTTAATTCCCGCGTTGAATAAATTTTTGAATAATTTTTTTAGTTTTTTTGTTTAAATTTATCTGGCAGCGATCGCACTCTTAAAACTTCACACTGGGTATTGGTGATTGGGTACTGGGGAGAATGATGAATGCTGAAAATTTCATAATTCATAATTCATAATTCATAATTTTTTAATTCCTGATATTATGCTTCTCACACCAAAATTAGGTGAATTTTGCTAGTTTAGCTCCAGTTTTCTAGCCTTAGGACTAGTTTTTTACGCCTTTGTGGGGATAAAAACGTGCTAGTTGAATACCCAGAATATATTATACACCGTTACTGGATGCATCAAGCTCTAGAACTATCACAAATGGCGGGTGATGGGGGTGACGTTCCCGTAGGCGCTGTTATTATTGATTCATTTGGGAATTTGATTGCAGAAGGTGAAAATCGCAAAGAACGCGACCAAGATCCAACTGCTCATGCGGAGATTCTTGCGCTTAGGGCAGCTGCTAACAAGTTACAAACTTGGCGTCTCAACCAATGTACTCTCTACGTCACTCTTGAACCTTGTCCAATGTGCGCGGGTGCAATTGTCCAAGCCCGTATTGGACTTCTGGTCTATGGAGTGGATGATCCCAAAACTGGCGCAATTCGTACTGTTGCCAATATCCCCGATAGTGCGGCTTCTAATCATCGCCTGAGTGTTATTGGAGGCATTCTTGAATCCGCTTGCCGTCAGCAGTTACAAGCCTGGTTTGCTCATCGGCGACATCGCCCTCATTAACGGACAGAGGTGAAACTGTCCAATTAGTGCAACACAACTCTAGGAAGAAAATCTACGGTGTATCTAAATCCTTGTTTTCATTACATTACTTGTTTAGCCAACAGTCAGCAGCCACCGTCATGATCGAAGTTCAATCTTCCAACCAGACCTGCCACCCAACACTGCCCGAAATTCCAGCCAATCCGAAGTTGGTTTCTACTACCTCATGGATTTCTCCCTGGTTGACTCCTGTGGCGTATTTCTTAGGACGCCATCTTCTACCTTCATTTTTTGGGCAGATTAAGATCGTCGGACAAGAAAATATCCCCACAACTGGCCCTGTTCTCCTTGCGCCTACCCATCGGGCGCGTTGGGATTCATTGCTCTTACCTTATGCTACTGGTCGTGGCATCACCGGCCGAGACTTGCGATTTATGGTAACAATTACTGAATGCCAAGGTTTGCAAGGTTGGTTTGTTCGGCGCTTAGGAGGGTTTCCTGTAGATCCCCAACGCCCATCAATATCCACTCTCCGCCATACAGTTGAATTACTTCAGCGTGGAGAAATGTTAGTCATTTATCCTGAAGGTGGCATTTTTCGCGATCGCGAAGTTCACACTCTCAAGCCAGGAATTGCTCGTTTAGCTTTGACTGCTGAATCTAGCTATCCAGGACTGGGAGTGAAAATTCTGCCTATTGGTATTAATTACAGCGATCCTTATCCGCATTGGGGTAGTGATGTTAGCATTCACATCGGCTCTGCTATCAAGGTTGCAGATTATGCTCATGGTAATGTGAAACAAGATGCCAAATGCTTGACAGCTGATTTAGCAAAAGCACTTCAACATTTAAGCTGTTATGATGAATCGACAATTACGACTCACACATTTGCAGAAATGCCAAATTCGTAATTAGTTTGTTGTTTGTTGTTTGTTGTTTGTTCCCAACAACCACCAACCACCAACCAATAACTAAATTCCTAAAGTTAATTCCCAGCTATTTATTTTCCCTATATCTTGTGGTGCGTAGTCAATAACCCATAACTGCCAACGTCCTTTGGCTGGTAAAGATAATAACTGCGCCAGTACTGGATGCGATCGCACTGTGTAAGTTGCTTGTAATTCGCTGCGACGACCTAAGATGCGACTCTGCAATAAAACTAGGTGATTGTTAGGGGCAATTAAATAAATTTCTAAATCACCTAAAAATTCATGGGTAATGTTGACACTCACCTGAATATCTTTGACTAGGCTAGATTCAGATATGGCGATCGCGCTTTTTATGCCTTGTGGGTCATTATCTGGTATTGATGTTTTGCTATTGTTCCCTCCTCCTATTTGCCCATTTGTAGAAAGTGTGCTAGGACGCAGCTTTTGGGCTGCTTGTACTGCCCGCAGGGCATTCACTTTCCCGTAACCAAACCACTGAGAATGGCCATTCTCATCATAAGTACCATAACGCCTACCCAATTGGAGGTCGGGTTCAAGGTCAACAATCTTATCAGCAGTTTCTTCTAAGATGCGTTTGACTTGTTTTGCTGTTAAATCGGGATTCACCGACAAAACTAGTGCTGCTACGCCTGCAACTACAGGAGTAGCACTAGAAGTCCCACCAAAGTTACTGGTAAAATCGCCTGGTTCGTAGCCAGCAGCCCCTACTTGGTCGGTGGTAAACATGCCTCGTCCAGATAGGGCTGTGGCGATCGCTGGTTGGGTGTATACATAACCCTCCTGTTGGAACCACATTCCCGGTGGGGCATTGTTACTAGGCGCACAAACAGAAATGTTCGCTCCCCAATTGCTGTAGGCAGCTTTTTTATTCAAACTGGTGGAAGCAGCAACTGTGACTACATCTGGGTGAACCGCAAAACCACTTAGCCATTTAGTCTCACCTTTGACTAAAATTTTCTGCCATCCCTGCTCGTTCATGCTACCGCTAACCGGACGGTTAGCATTGCCTGCGGCAAACAGGATAATGCAACCTTTGCCATTACGTCCTTTAGTTGCAGCGCGAGTGATGGCGGCACGTTGGCGCAAGGAAAGAGGGAAGTAAATTGCCGATGCTCCCCAACTGCATGAAATTATACTTGCTCCCTTTTCGACTGCCCAGTTGAAAATCTCTTCTACTGATTCATCATCTAAAAATCCTGTGCTACGAATCGGCATTAAAGCACAACCAGGAGCAACCCCAGCAATTCCCGTACCATTTTCTTCTGCTACGGCTATTCCCGCACAAGCTGTACCGTGGCTGGCTTCTTTTTCGTTAGGTAAGGGCAAAAAATCATTTTCTTTTAAATCTCTGGGGGCAACAATTTTGCCGCTACCTTGAAAATCTGGATGATTCAAATCAAAAGAATCATCTACTACCGCTACCACAACAGAACGAACGCCGCGAGTGATATTCCAAGCCTGTTCGGCCGCAATATGAGAACCATTAGCTAATTGATTACCGCCGTTGTGGTTGAGATACCATTGCTGGGGATAAAGGGGGTCACGGGGTTGGTAATAGGGTTGTTGATGCACAACGATGTTTGGTTCGGCAACTACAACCTCTGGGAATGAAATCAACTGGTTAGCGATCTTAATTGGGTTTGCTTGTGCTTGTTCACTGACTAGGAAAACAAAAGTGTTGGGGAGGCTGGGAACTGGTTTAGATAGCACTAAGCCAAAGGTAGTGGCGATTGAATTAATTTTGGCAGCGTCTACCCAGGATGCAAATTGAATTGTAATCTGGTCGGTAAGATAAACTCTGGTGGCAGGACTATCTTTGATTTGGTAAACGTGACTGGCAAATGCCACATTGTCAGAGTCCCGCGCCTCAGTCATGGCTGACTCCAGCTGCGTAGGCGCAACAGTAAATAATGCTAGTTGCGCGTTGGGAATACTGCGACGCCAACTGCCCCAACTAACTTGGGATAATTGTTGGGGTGAAAGGTCATCAGCGGGACGGACGGTGAAGCGATCGCTCACTTTTTCCAAGATCAACTCTTCACCACCGCGTTGTAAAATTAGTCCTTGGCTGTTTGCTGGTATACCCGTGGCAGGAAAATCAGAGGAATTTAGGCGATCGTTCATAGCAGTGATTTAAGCTACTGTAAGGAAGCGATGGGAACATGATTTCACCGATTATCAGTCTAGATCGGAGAAACTAAGTATGTGGCTTTGTTTTGTCAAAGTCCTAAACAGAGTTAAGATACCCGAAGTTTCCATTCTTTTTTATTGAGTTGTTGCATAAATTTATCCCATGAAGTCAGTAGCCAATGTTCCCTTGATTCGCTTCACATTCTTATCAGTGATAGCAACCCTAAGCTTGCTATCACCAGTTCATGCTCAACAACCACCGATATTCAATAGTCCCAACCAAGCACAACCTATTGACCCCAACAACCCCAACAATCTGCGTCCAACAGCCCAAAGTGGCAATCTTTTGAGCATTGACGGCGGTAAGCGTTTAATGGCAGAGGCAGGTCAAGCTGTCAATTCCCAAAACTATGAGGTAGCTGCGAAAAAACTCCAAGAAGCAAGACAGGTTTTTAATCAGCTATCTAATTTTTATCAAGAACTGAATTCTAGCTTTTCTGGAATTGATAATAGAGTTGCCGATTCCCAGCGCAAAATGGCACTAGAAACTGCTCAAATGCGGGATGAAGCCACTTATCAGCTAGCACTTGTACATCGAGCCCAAAATAAACCAGAATTAGCAGTGCCGTTGCTAGTTCAAATTATTAAAAGTCAAAACCCAACGCGACCGCTAGGTCAGAAAGCTTACCAACAATTACAAGAACTGGGCTTTGTCAATGCCCCCAATCCCACAGGGGGAAATAGTAACTCTTCTTCATCCCAGAAATAATTAAAAAAACTATATCTATTATCAATTTCTTCAATAGACCGCCGCCAGCAGGTGAGCGGGCTTTTGAGTGTCTAATGATAGGATGGGACTATACACAATTATGGCGTTGCTGAATCATGGGATGATTTCGCCCAATTTGGGACGAATTTTCAATGGTTTCAACCGCCAATTCATCCCGCATTTATGCAACGCCACAATTACTTTCCACCTTGAACACTTATATTATCCGTTGAGGTCGGTAATGGGTAATTGGTAATGGGAAGAAAACCTACTAGCCGCATCGAGCAGTGAAACATAAACTGATTAAACGGATACGATATAAAAAGTGCATTTATACTCAATCTTGCTGAACCTGCAAGTTGACCAATGTAATTTATAATTGCGTAATTATTGATAATAATAGAAAAGAAGTTTTGTAGGAATTGCGATGATTAGTCCGCAACAGATTGAAGAGATGATCAAGGCGGAACTGCCAGACGCGCAAGTTCAGGTGCAAGACTTGACTGGTGGCGGCGACCACTATCAAGTGACAGTAGTTTCATCGCAGTTCGCAGGCAAAGGACTGGTGCAACAACACCAGTTAATCTACGGTGCTTTGCAGCAAGCGATGTCCAGCGAAGCTATCCATGCCTTGGCACTAAAAACCCATACACCCGAAGCTTTTGCTAATAATAGTCAATAGTCCTTTGTCCAAAATAAATGACTAATGACTAATGACTAATGACTAATGACTAACAAAGAGTAGGAAACACAAAAACTATGACACCAGAACTCAAAGAGCGAATTGATAATTTAGTCAACACAAACAAGATTTTGGTTTTTATGAAGGGAACCAAATTAATGCCCATGTGTGGCTTCTCCAATAATGTAGTGCAGATTTTGAATACATTGGGAGTTCCCTTCGAGACAGTTAATATTCTGGATGACTCAGAACTCCGTCAGGGAATTAAAGAGTATTCTAACTGGCCGACAATTCCCCAAGTGTATATCAATGGGCAATTCGTTGGCGGTTCAGACATCATGATTGAACTTTACCAAAAAGGCGAATTGCAGCAAATGGTAGAAGTTGCCCTAGCTTCTTAGCCCTTTGTCCTTTGTCATTTGTCCTTGGTTGTTCGTTGTTTGTTGTTTGTTCCAATCAACCACTGTACGGGCAGTTTAGCCATGATATTCGTAAGTATTGTGAGTCAAACCTGCCCCTACTAACAACCCATGACTAATGACCAATGACTAATGACTAATGACTAATGACTAATGACTAATGACTAATGACTAATGACAAAATAACCAAAAATCCCCTCTGCCGAAATGTCCAAACGTCACAGAGGGGATGTTTTTTAGTAATTTACAAATTTCACGCCGCTGCCGTGATTGACTCGGGTGGATAACGTGCTATAATTATCTGCGTCGATCAGGCGTGAGCATCAGTGACTATTTCATAGTCATCTATAATAGTCTGGCTCCGGCTCGGTTTGTGTCATTGTGAAATTCGATACATCGTACAAGTAGCGGGTAGCTTCCTCCTCTAAGCGATGAATCAAATATGGCTCAATGGCGTTACCATGTCGCAGCGCGGCTAGATAACCATCCAAATACATCCGCATATCATCAGTGCGATAACCGCGATTCCACAACTCGACGAAGGCGTCGGTTAGTCTTTGGTAATAGCGGATGGTTTGCGTGTCTTGGAGCATACTGCTGTAAAAATCTCTTTGGAATGAGAATTGTAAATTATCCAAGCTGAAATGTGAAGTACATTTCAGTTTGACACCAATTTAAAATCCCTATCTTCTGCTGTGGGGAATACCCGCTAGCAGCTACAGTCTGATTCGATCCTATTCCAGAAAAGCAGGAATTTGATGAGTCGGTAAGTTATTGTTATATTTAGGTCTGCAAACAGCACCTCTGCACTGTACTAATGTGCCTATCAGATTTTTTTTGGGGAATAGTATCTGCTTTCACTATGCGGACAAAGTATGCCCTTGGCAGTAAAAAATTGCCGTAGTGATTGTTTTTTGGTAAAAGACACCCTTGTGGAAGCAAAAGACTTAACTAGAAAAAGTTTCAGTAATTATAACAAAAATTTAAAAATAGTACTAATTCGGCTTTGGATAAGACTTTGGGTTAAATGACTTGTTAGGTTTTGCATGAGAAAATTAAAAATTAATGGCAATTGAAGTAACAAGGGTTACAAAACCTAGGATAGAGGCTTTGTTACTTTGAAAGTCATGCACGCTAAGGGGTCTTGCCACCGTGGGTTCGGTTTGTATTGAAATCGTAGAGGGAAATCCCCATCTGAGGTCGTTGCTTGGCTGGCACTTGCAACAACTGGACTATCGGGTGCATCAAGCTGCAAGTATTTACCAGGCAAGGGAAGTTTTTTTAAGCCACCAGCCAACACTAGTAATCTTAGATGCGGACTTGCCTGATGGAGATGGCATTGAATTTTGCCGATGGTTGCATCGCCAACAGCAGCCATTAATTTTAATGCTATCTGCTCGCAGTAATGAAGCTGATATTGTTGCTGGTTTGAAAGCGGGGGCGGATGACTACCTCTGTAAACCATTTGGGATGCAGGAGTTTTTAGCACGGGTAGAGGCGCTAATTCGGCGTAACCGTACACCCGTTGCCCCAGCTTATTTGGATTATGGAACCTTGCAAATTGATTTAGTGCAGCGCCGTGTCCGCTTTCAAGGAGAGTTTATTGACTTAACGCCCCAAGAATTCAGTTTGCTGTATGTTTTAGCACAAGCAGGAGGAGTACCTTTAACTAGAGCGGAATTACTACGTCGTGCTTGGCCCGATGCGATTGATAACCCTCGCACTATTGATACTCACGTTTTATCGCTGCGAAAGAAAGTAGAACTCGATCCGCGACAACCTAGCTTAATTCAAACAATTCGTAACGTGGGATATCGGTTTAATATGGAAATTTTGAATTCTAATTTGGCACAGTCACCAGCAAAATTAACGACAGAAAGATTCAACAATCAACGTTCAACGATTAGTACTCAAAGATAGATAGTTACTGGATAGTGGATAGTAGATAGTGGATAGTGGTAAAAAATCAACTAATAACTACTAACTACTAACTAATAACTACTAACTAATAACTACTAACTACTAACTACCAACTACTAACTACTAACTAATAACTAAATCCATTCTTCAGCAGTTTGTGCTTCTGCTTGCACCAAGCTTTCTTTTAATTTAAGCCAATCTACGTCAGAGGCTTTTTGATTTGCCAGCAGGCGTCCTTGTTGCAAGTGCAACAGTCGCGTGCAAAACATTTCAACTATGTCTAGCTGGTGATTTACCATTAGAATCGTAGTCTGATTACTTTGAGCCAACTGAGTAATGACTGCCATAACACGGGAAGCAGTACCAGCATCAAGGGCAGAGGTTGGTTCGTCTAATAATAAAATCGATGGTTGGATGACTAATGCACGTGCGATCGCCACTAATTGGCGCTGTCCAAGAGAAAGTTGCACTTCTGTTCTTCCCAACCAATCATCGGGTATGTGTAGCTGTTCTATCCAATTACTGATTCTTTGCTGAACAGTCTGTTTGGGCAAACCACGCAAAACCAGAGGGTATGCCAAAGCTTCTTTTACTGTCATTCCCAATAATTTCGACTCTTGGGGAACGAGTGTTACACAGGCGCGTAACTGCAAAACAGGGATTTGGCTGTACTCCTGATTTTCCAGATAAATTTTGCCGCTAGTGGGTTCACTCAAACGGTTGAGGAGGCGTAGTAAGTAAGTTTTTCCAGCACCCGACGGGCCGACAACGGCAAGGCGATCGCCCTCAAATACCTCAAAAGAAATACCCTGTAATATCGGGTACCCTTGCAGGTTTCCTTGCAAACTTGTATATAGACTAACTTTTTCTAGTCTGAGTTTTGGTTGCGGGGAAGTTTCCAAATTAACCTTTAGTAAATTCCGATTAAGCTTTTTAATTCACATCAGGCATAAATTACTAAATTTTAGGCAGGCAAGATGCCTACCCTACAGGCATATAATACTCCAGAGCTACGAAATTTTGCTTCTTCACATCACTTTTACGTGAAGCTTTAACTCCAATTAAGTAAGCCGACGCTAAGATTTCAAACTATGTTAATAAATTTAAATGTAGGGTGTGTTGTCGCGCAGCACAACGCACCGCCAACAATTCAAGGTGCGTTAGCCTACGGCATAACACACCCTACGTCAGATTTATATTTCTTAATATACATTGAATTTTTCTCACCGACTTACTTACCCTGCGTTAAGGCTGTGGCAATTGTCCAGCCATCCACCAACAACAGCAACAGCGTCAAACAAAGTAAAATTAAATACATCCAAGGTTGAGCTAAAGGATAGACATCGCTAGTATCAATGCCAGTCTTTTCTTGCACCAATTTTACCAACTCGGAAAAACCTGCAACACGCATCGGCAGTAAATAAGCTTTTCCATCGTGGGTCAGAAAATAGTAAACTAGTCCTCCTTGTCCAGTGGTACGAGGTTTTAAGTGTTTCACATCTGACCAAGGTAACGACCAACCTTTACGAAAAAAACGCGGTACCCAGTTGGGATAAGCTACCTGAATTCCTTGATCGTCTACAATTACACGTTCTGTTAACGCTGCATACAGGGCAACTAAACCAATACTAATTCCTAGCCAAAATAGTGTTGGTGGTATGGGTGCATTTGTTACTTCAACTAAAAAAGGTAAAGGTACTGTGAGTGCTACATATAGACTCAAAAGTGCGATCCGAATTAAAGGAGATAGGCGAAAAATAGAAATAGAAGGTGAGGTATTGACTGAGTTGGTGGTCACAGCTTTACCATAATTCTTAACTCTAACTATATTAAAGCTCTCGTCCAGTGACAGTAGAGATATTCTGGATTTTTAATTGGCGATCGCACTCTTATCATTCTATTAAAGATACACTCTTGCACCGTAAGCTCAAGAGCCGATCTTGCTAAAATCACTAAAACAACCGCCAACTATTACATTTAGTTGGTCTGTTGTTGACCAAGTTTGCTAGCTGAGGTAAAAATTGATGAATCCTCAACCTGAAGAAGACTTACAGCAACGCCTCCGAAAACTAGAGGCAGAAATTAATTCCTCTTCTGGGAAAACACCCCAATCACAACGAATAGAGCAACCCTCTCAGTCTGGTTTTCCAAGTACAAATCCGCAACTACAGCGATTTTTAGGTTGGTTCAACACCTTGTCTGGAACGGGAAAGCTGGTGTTTGTAAGTGTGGGAGTTTTATTAAGCTTTGCTGTGTTGCAAGCAGTGTTCAGACTAGTAGCTTCTGCGATTAGTTTGGCATTCTTGGCAGGACTAGTGTACTTTGGATACAAATTTATTTTATCTAGAGCTTCACAACGCAAGCGATAGCATATCTTAACACGTCGGCACAGGCGAATATATTAAAGTTCAAGGGAAATATGCGATGGCAACCCCAATTGTGAGGAGAAGTAGCGATCAACCTAGTTCCAGTCAGTCAAATGAACCGGGAAAACTCAACTCACTGCCTCTAGTAACTAGGCGTATTGCTGCTTGGGCAACAGAAATGACACTGGTAGTTGTCAGTGGGTTGATTCCTTACAGTCTTGGCACGTATCTGAATACTAGAAGTGATTTGAACCGAGTACCATTAAACCCCGTATTAATAGTAACAGAAAGAGAAATCGCCCGCCCCTTAGCTCTACCTGTTAGCTATGGCACTCGAAACGTCGCATGGCCGACAAATTTTTTATGGACAGTAGCCATACTAGCGCCTCTGACACTCTCTGGTTGGCAATTGCTTCTACTCGCCAAAACAGGTAGCACCTTTCCCAAACGCTGGTTTGGGGTTCGGGTTGTCAACTCTCAAGGCCAGCCGCCTGGTTTGGGAGCAGTTTTGATGCGAGAAGTAATTGGTCGTTGGACTTTGTCCTTGTCTGTGGCTTACACACTCTGGCGCTACAGCCCAGCCTTTCCTAACTTGGGTGTTTTGACAGTCTTGGCTGGTTTGATGATACTGGCAGAAGGGACGGGCTTTTCATCACCAAAAGGGCGACGGGCCTTGCATGACCGTTTGGCAGGTACTTACGCCATAGATGCGACTAAACCGTTTAAACCTTCACAACTGCGAGAAAAAAAGCCGGAACAATCGCAGTGGAACGAAGAAGGAGATGAAGATGCAGCGATCGCATCTGTTGTGATCACACCATCACAAACCACTCAACCACCTTCAAATCTGTGGAGGCGATTGCCGCTAAATCCAAGTATGGCGCTGCTTGGGTTAGCACTGTTGAGTATGGCTGGTGTATTAATAACTTTAGTCGGTACTCAAGTCTACATTCAAACTCAGCAAAATCGACGGGCATTAGAGCAGCGTAACAGCCAACAATTCCTCACACTCGTCCAACAATTAAGTCCCAACTCTGGCGCTAGCAATGAAGAACGCCGCAGTGCCATTTTGGCTATGGGTACTCTCAACGATCCACAGGCAACTCAATATCTTGTGGATCTGCTGGCTAAAGAAACTGACCCCAGCTTAGTAGGTACAATTGAGCAGGCTTTAGCAAATATCGGTCTCCCAGCCCTACCCGATTTAAAAAGTATGAATCAGTCTCTGGCTGGCGATTTGGAGTCTATAGGCACTAACCCATCTCCAGAGAGGGAATTGCGACAAAAGCGGTTGCAAAATAACCAACGGGTAATTAATAAGATTATTGAGGTCAATAGTGGTAAACTCAACAATTTTGATCTCAGCCGCGTCCAATTGTCTCAAAGCGTTTCCAAAGAACGTCCTTTATTCAACTTAGTATTAGAAAAAGTTGATTTATCGGGAGTCAATTTTAAAGGCGCGAATCTATCCTTTGCTAGTTTTAAGGGTAGCAGTTTCCGGGGAGTCGGTGAAGATGGACGCTGGGATACCTTCGACGATCAGATAGCAGATTTGAGCGGCGCTCAGATCAAACAAGCCAATCTCAACGATACTAATCTCAGTCGCGTTTTAATGGTTCGCACAGACTTGAGCCGCGCTACCCTCAAAGGGGCCAACTTAGCCAATGCACGTCTGGTTAATGCTAACCTCAGCAGCGCTCAGTTAATGGGAACCGATGTGCGCGGTGCCATCTTAGAAAATGCTAGCTTGACTGGGGCAGATTTAAGTGAAGCTATATTTAACGATGCTAACTTGTATGCTGCTCGCTTAGGACGCGTAATTGCGATCGCCACCCAATTGTCCTTTGCCAACTTAAGCAAAACTGACTGGCAAGGGGCAGACCTATCAGGAGCAAATTTAGCTCGTGCAGATCTAAGCAATGCTAACCTGAGTGCAACTCGCATGACAAATGCGAATTTGAACTCTGCCAATTTGGAGGGTGCGAACTTCCGTAATGCCGACCTCAGCCTTGCAGATTTACGGGGAGCAAATTTGACAGGCACTGATTTTCAAGGGACTATTTTCTTCCCCGCCAAACAAGATCCTGCCGATCAATTTGTCCAAACACCAACACTAGGTTCACAATCTGCTGTAGTCAAAGGAGCTGATTTTAGCCAAACGAAAAATTTAGATGCCAAACAATTGGCTTACATTTGTACTCAAGGTGGTATCCATCCCCGTTGTCCCTAAGATTGAGTGGGGAGATGGGGAGAGTGGGAGAGGGGGAGAGTGGAAGAATAACTACCATCAACTACTAACCACTAACTACTAACCACTAACTACTAACCAACAACCAACAACCAACAACCAACAAAATTATGGTGTGAGGAGAGTCAGGAATGAAGCGTCTAAAGTATTTAGTCTCAGTACTTTTGGCTAGTTCACTTTTGAGTTTGACCCAATTTACCCAACCAGCAGATGCTCAAGCAGCATATGGTAGCTATGTTGGTATTGGCCCAGCAATTGGTTTTGCTGATGGTGGTCAACTTGGAGGCGTTGTTGCCTTTCGTTACAAACTTCTAGAATCACCAATTTCTTTCCGTGGTCAAGCCTTCTTCGGTAATAATATAGCGCTTGTGCCAACGGTTTCCTACGACTTCCCCCTCAACTGGCAAACTGACACTTACTTGGGAGCTGGGTTTATTTTTGCTGGCGGGGATACACCTTCTCCTGTTGGCAACAAAATCGGCTTTGCCTTACAACCAGGCATTGATTATGTTGTACCTCACAGCAATGCCGTTCTTTTTGGCAACGCGATTATTGGCTTTGACGCCTTGCGTGATGGCGGCACTACTTTTTCTTTGCAAGGTGGTGTTGGTTTGAGATTTTAATAAGTAAGTTAAATATATTATCATCTCACTCCCATGTCTTGGAAGCATGGGATTTTTTAATAAAAGCCAGAGACTCTAATTCTTCCCTGTTAAGAGTTCACTATTCTCCGTTTCCTATTCCCCGATCCCCGATCCCCAATCCCTATTTTCAAGACATAAGGAAAATTGTATTCTTAATTTCCTATTCTCGATTGTGAGGAATTTTAACAGTAAATATTGTTCCAAACCCTACTTCACTTTCTACAGAAATTTCTCCTTGGTGGAGTTCCACGCATTTCTTGACAACTGCTAATCCCAGACCAGTACCAACTATATTTTCCACATTTTGGCATCGATAGAATGGCTCATAAATATTTTGCTGCTCTTGTTGTGGAATACCTATTCCTTCATCTTTAACTTGGAAAATAGTAGCCTCTTGTTCACAATTTACAATTAAGTATATGTTGCCTCCTTGAGGTGAATATTTAATCGCATTTAATAGCAAGTTGCTGAGGATTGAATATAACAGCTTTTCATCTATTTGTGTACGAAAAAACCGACCATTTTTGATAAATTTTATTGCAGGTAGTTTTATATGAAAAAGCTGTAAATCTTCTAGTAGATTCAAGCAAAAACTTTCTATATTAATAAATTGAGGATTGAAATCTAATTTCCCTGCTTCTGCTCTAGTTAAAGTCAATAAGTCTGTTATTAGTTGATTCATTAACTTAGCGGAAGATTGAATTCTATATAGATTTTTTAATTGAGTAGAATCAACCAATTCCTGAAGAATTTCTTTTAGTAGTTGAGATGAAAGTAAAATCACACTCAAAGGTGTACGAAATTCATGAGAAATCATTGAAAAGAGGCGAAGTTTAAGTTCGCTTAATTCTTTTTCCTGAGCAAGTGAACGTTCGAGTTCTTCATATTTTTCGCGTTTTACCCATTGACGATAAAGTATAAAACATAAACTAGAAACCACGACAAAACTTAAAATTGTGCCAAGTATCTCAATGATTGTTCTAGAATGAATACTGTACTGAGATTGTTGAAGGCAGATTCTGAGATAACGTTTTTCTTCTGCTTTTATCTCTGCTAGAACATTGAGAATTTTTTCTCTAAGATTAACACTTTTTTCGGTAATTAAGCCTTGAGCTTGAAATGCTAATTTATCTTTCTGATAAAGTTGTATTGATTGCTCAAACAAAGCCAATCTTTGATTTACTAGGGAGTTAAGCAGCGCCAATCGCTGTTGCTGATTAGAACTAGTATGTATTTGATGTTGGAGTGCGCTGATTTCAGACTGCATGTTTTTGACAGCATTCTGATGGCGTTCTAATTCTTGTCTACTTCCGAAAAAGATATATCCTCGTCGCCCCGACTCTGCAACTGTCATAGCAGCATAGAAATCCGTCAGTGTATTAAGAGTTTCATAGGTATGTTGCACCCTATTAGCACTTTCTCTGATTTCAATTGTGTTCTTATATGAAGCGAAACTGACTAGCCCCATCAGCAGCAGGGTTACGCAAAACCCTCCAGCTATCCATTTTCCTTGGAGAGACCACTTCATAAATTGCTGAGTCATCGATTTGGTAGGAGAAGAGGTTGTCTCATCGTTATCTATCCGTAGCCGTAGCACGCCAGTAAGAAGACAGGAAAGTAAAAGAACGATCCCTCTTTTATAACTTTCTTCGGGTAAAAATCTATAATCCTTGCTACATAAGCTTTTCGTCAAAAAGCTATGATTTTGAGATTTGGAACGGAAATAAACGCTTAAACCCGCTTTCCATATGAGGTTTAAAAATTACGTTCGATTTTTTTCCAGAGTGATGGAAGGGCGATGAGTAGGGTAAAAGTAAGATGTCATGATAAAGTCAAATAACCTTCGTTCTGCTCCTCTCTACCCGAACAAGAGTATCGCAACCTTTGTGTTATAGTGTCTTGGTGGTTACTTTATGCGTATTCTGGTAGTTGAAGATGATACCCAGTTAGCGGAGGTGCTGTCAGAGGCTTTAACTAGACGTCAGTATGTAGTAGATGTTGCTAGAGATGGAGAAGCCGCTTGGAATTCGGTTGAATTAATGAAGTACGATCTAATCATTTTGGACGTAACGCTGCCAAAGTTAGATGGTATCCGCTTTTGCCAACGTTTACGCACCATCCAAGCAAGCAATCCAGCACATCGTAACTCTGCTGTACCCGTGTTGATGCTAACAGCCCGCGACACGGTAGCAGATAAGATTACTGGACTAGATGCAGGAGCAGATGATTATGTGGTGAAGCCATTTGACCTAGAAGAGTTAATGGCTCGCATACGTGCTTTGCTCAGACGCGGAAGTTCTGCAACCACATTGAGTTTACACTGGGAGAGTTTGCTCCTCAATCCGAGTACGTACGAGGCTACTTACGATGGTGAACCTCTAACGTTGACCCCCAAAGAATATGCCATTTTGGAGTTACTGGTTGCCAATGGCAGACGGGTGTTAAGCCGTTCCAGTATTATTGAGCAAGTTTGGCCTATGGACGACCCACCGGTTGAGGAAACTGTTAGATCTCACATCAAATCCCTCAGGCAAAAACTTAAAGCCTTAGGTGCTCCTGAAGATTTTATAGAAACGGTTCATGGACTGGGCTATCGCCTCAAGTAAATAAATAAGTATTTTTATCATCTTACCTTACTCCACAATTTCTGCACAAATTCTGCATGGAGATTGCATGTGTAGGTTTTATATTCTTCAGATACAGGAGGCGAATGCTAACAGTAAACCCATTTTGCAATAGTCTAGTTAGGTTAGAAAGTTGTGGATGAAATTGAAGCAGTCTTATCATGGCTGGTTGATTGAAGTGATACCAGTGTCAACAGGATATTTATTTCAATGTTGGATGCCAGATGAGAAGACTGGATTCAGCGATCGCAAAAAATTTATCCCACCTTCGCTCAAGCTTTCACAGCAGCTAAGAAACGGGCAGATTTGGAAACTGTTAGTCTGGCGCTAATCCATTTTCTCAACCAATCTTACCAGCCGTGTGATCTTAGCCCCAATGAATATGCGGCTTTGGAAACTTCTATTTTCGACTTTGTTAAACAAGCCAGTAGAACTCAAATGCAAAACTCTTCAACATTGCAAATGGACAGCCGAATTCTGTGTTTTTACAAAAACACGACTAGTCAGATTCAAATCGCTCGAATCTCAAACATTGGCAAATATTGTTTCGAGCAAATTGTCTTTCCCGGAGAAAAAATGTTATTTGAAGCTGTTCCCGAGGCTGAACTAGAAATCCATATGGAGAGCACAACAGGTGGAATATTAGCAAATAAAATTCTTTGCTCCAATCTACAGGTATGCGGATAATGAAAAATATCCTCAATCAAATCCTAAATTCGTTCGATTGTCAAGAAACTGAAGAAGTCGCATCTACGTACTATCGCGGTTCAGGAAGGGCTGCACATCCCCTGTGATAAAAACCAATCTACAGCATTCTGGAGAGCCACAGTTAAGGAAGATTGGGGTAAACCCAATTCTCGTACAGCTTTTGAGGCATCATAGTACATAGTTTGCGTTGCCATACGCACACCATCTAAGGGAACGGATGGCGGTTTGCCAAGCTGGGCAAGGATTTTTTCATCAAACCAGGCAACGCTAAGGGGCAACCAAGCAGGTATACCATTTTTGGGGGCATCCAAACCTGTTATTAGGGCAAGTTCATCAAGTAGTTGTTTCAAGCTAAGGTTTTGGTTTCCCAGGATGTATCTTTCCCCAGATCTTCCTCGTTGCAAAGCCAACAAATGTCCCCAAGCCACATCACGCACATCAATAAAATTCAGTCCTGTCTGCATATAAAAAGGCATTTGCCGTCGCAAAAACCGCAGAATTATATCTCCTGTTGGCGTCGGTTTAATATCCCAAGCCCCAATTGGACTGGCAGGATTAACCACAACTACATCCTGACCATTACGAGCTGCTTGCATAGCTTCTTGCTCAGCGAGAAACTTAGACTTTTTATAATGACCGACAAGTTTCTCTAAAGGACTTTGATAAGTTTCATCTACAGCTGTACCAGCCGCACCCACTCCAATCGCAGCAACAGAACTGGTGTAGACAGTCTTTTCAATCCCAGCCTTTTGAGCAGATGTCAGTACGTTGCGCGTACCTAGCACATTATTTTGGTAAAGCGCTTCCCGGTCTTTTTGCCAAAGGGAATAGTGGGCGGCGACATGAAACACGTATTGGCAACCAAGCATCTGTTGCCATAATTCTGGGTCATTTAGATCGCCGTTGACTAACTCCACATCTAAATTTTGCAGGTTGTCTAGTCGGCTAGAAGCACGTACCAAGGCTCTGACGGTGTATCCTTCTTGCAAGAGCAACCGCACCAAGTTAGCACCAACAAAACCAGTTCCACCCGTAACAAATACACGCATTAATTTACCCCCCATCACCCCATCTCCCCTTCTTCTTAAAGCGGGGAAACCAGTCATCCAAATAGGTGTACACCACTGGCACAACAATCAAACTCAGCACAGTGGAACTAACCAACCCGCCAGCAATAGCCACAGCCATTGGCGATCGCAATTCCGAACCTGCACCCAAGCCCAAGGCGATCGGTAGCATTCCTAAAATTGTCGAGGCTGTTGTCATTAAAATTGGTCGCAGACGCACTGGCCCGGCTTTGAGAATTGCCTCTGTACGGTTTAATCCCGACTTACGCAATTGATTTATGCAATCTACAATCAAGATGGCATTTTTGGTAGCTAACCCCAGCAAAAAGACAAAGCCGATCAGCGATATCATGCCAAAGTCACTCTTGGTGATGACTAATGCCAACATCGCTCCTATTAGTGCCAAAGGCAAAGAAATGGCGATTACCAAGGGATCTATCCAACTTTGGAACAGGGAAATCAATACGACGACAATGCATAATGCCGATAAAGTCAGAGTCGTGCCGAAACTAGCAAAAACTTCGCTACTCCGTTCAGAGTATCCTCCCAAATCCAAGGAAACATCGGCAGGCAAAACAGCTTTAGCTTCGGCTACTAATTTATCCGTAGCATCACCTAAAGGCAAATTCTGACCCAGGTTGGCACGAATATAAACTACTCGTTTATTATTCAAGCGTTCGATTTGAAAAACTGTTTGTTGTGGATTTGTGGCACCTGTAACAGTGACATCAACAAATCCAGGCAATTTTTGAATGCGCTGTTTAATTGTCTCGGCGGTTGTACTCAAAGTATTGATATCATTGCCCCGCAAAGCTACTTCTAAGGGTTTTTGAGCGCCAGAATCGACGAATTGAATATCTTCAACGCTAATGTTAACACCTGGAAGTTGGGGTAAAGAGGAACGGAACTGGTCTTGTAGTTCCGAGGTTGTGATTGTGCGATCGCTTTTTAATTTAACGTAGAGCTTGCCTTTATTTATTTCTCCCTCGCGAGAACCCACAATTGTAAAAACAGTTTCTACTTCTGGTGATTTTCTAACTACCTCTTCTATTTTTTTGGCTGCATCAAAAGAATTATTTAAAGGATTGGAAATTGAATACAGGGAACCGAAAGACTCGCTTTCTATAGGACTTGTGAATAAATCATTAGTTAAATTATCTGTTGTTCCTTGCCCTGGTTCTGATAAATTCGGTAAGGGAGTAGTAAAAACTATATTGAATTCACCACGGTCTAGTTTAGGAATAAACCCCTTAGGAACAAGTGGAATTAAAGCTATGCCTGCTACAAAACTTAGCACGGCTAAACCTATAACTATGCTGCGGTGACTCAGTGACCAACTCAGTAAGTTTCGGTAAGATTGGGCAAAATTCGACCATGTTTTTCGTTCTTTGCGTTGGGAACGCGAGGATGGAGGTTTTAACCAATAAATAGCCAAAACAGGCGATAAAGTCCGGGCAATGAGCATGGAAGCTAGCATTGCAGCTGAGACAGTAATACCAAAGGGTTGGAAAAATTGACCAATTACCCCACCCATCAAACCTATCGGTAGAAACACTGCTACTGCTGTAAAGGTTGCTGCCGTAACTGTTAGCCCAATTTCATGAGTGCCTAAAAGGGCAGCTTGGCGGGGATGTTCTCCCTCTTCGACGTGCCGCATGATATTTTCCACATCTACGATCGCGTCGTCAACAATACTGCCAATCACTAAAGCTAAAGCCAATAATGTGATTGTCTCTAGGTTGAAGCCAAATATGGCCATGACGATAAAAGTTGCTAACAAAGATGTGGGTATCGCCAGGGCAGAAATCACAGTCGCCCGCCAATTCCACAAAAAAGGAAAGATAACTAATACCGCCAAGACTATGGCTTCAATCAAAGCATCAATGGTGGCACGGGTAGCGTTACGAATATACTCTGATTGAGTAGCAGCCAGAGTGAGTTTAACATTTGGTAAGGCAGAGCGTAGCTGTTGCGCCTGGTTCTCCACCTCAGAAACCACTTCTAAAGTGTTGGCATCGCCGCGTTTAATTACCTGAACAGCCAGAGCATCTTTGCCGTTGAATCGCACTAATGTTGCGCCCTCTCGGGTAAGAGCAGCAGTTTGATTAGATGCTGGTGGGGGAGAAGATGCAACGGGAGCACCCAAAAGATCAACTCTTAGCACTCCTGGTTGTTGAGCTAAGGCAGGTATAATTTTGTCTTTAGCTAACTTAGCTAAGTCTGTTAAATTTAGCGATTGACTCTCGATCGCATAGCTAATGGCAGCTGACTCGTTCAGTCGGATGGGAATGGTTTTGAAAGTCGAGTCTTCTGGAAGAGAAGCTTGTTTTAACGCTGTTTCTGCTTTTTGTGTAGACTCCTCCAGGTTTGTGCCCACAAAAAAGGAGAGAATAACAACTGTTTGACCAGGATAAGTAGAGGAGCGGATTTTATCAAGTCCTTCCAGAGAGTTGAGACGCTGCTCTATCGGTTGGGTGAGCTTTGCCTCTGTATCCAAAGCAGTTGTCAGTGGGGCTGTAGCATTTACCACCACTACTGGAAAAGTAATATCTGGAAATAAAGCATACTTGAGGGTACTGAAAGCAAGTATTCCCGCCATCATCACGGCAAGCCAAAAACCTACTGTCAGCCGAGGATGCTGAATCGCCAATTTAGAGAGATTGAAGCGCTCCCGTACAGACTGAGAGCGATCAGGCTTTATCATCATGACAGAGAGATTATCGCTTCTTTTCGATTTTAATTTTAATTACACTCCCTTAACAATTTAAATTAAAAGTAGCAATTTAAGTAGTGTCTAATCAAACATCCATCCAAGCTATTCTGGTTTGCCAAGGTGCAGAGTACAAAGCCGTGTGTCGAGGCTTAAGCCGTGTTACTGGTTGTACACCATCAGTTATACCGATACCTGTTGGCACAAAAACTAATTCCATATATTTGCCAAATAGTCAAGATATAAAAAAGATCCTGAATCATCCACAACCAAGAGTATTAGTCATGGGTTTATGTGGCAGCCTCAAACCCAAGTACCGAGTAGGGGATGTTGTGCTGTACAAAGATTGTGTTTATCAAGAAAATACTGGCAATACCTTAGTGCAAAAGTGCGATGCCACTTTCACAGCATCTTTGCAAGAGTACCTCCAAGACAAGATTTCTGTTGTCAGGGCATTGACGAGCGATCGCATAATTTGGTTGAAAAGTGAAAAACGCCTTCTTGGTCAAACGTTAGATACTGATGTTGTAGACATGGAAGGATTTGCTGTCCTAGAGTTTTTCAAATCAACTGGGGTGACGGTGGCGATGGTGCGGGTAGTTAGCGACGGGTGCAATGGCAATATACCCAACCTCAACTTGGCACTCAGTCATGATGGTTCCGTTCAACCTTTGTCCTTTGCTATCGCTATGCTTAAACAACCCATTGCTGCTACTAGGCTGATTCGAGGTGGCTTGAGAGGACTGCAAGTATTGGAGCAATTTACAACTTTTCTGTTTCAGTAGAGTGAGCATTGCTGCGATCGCCTTATTGAAGAAAATGTCAGAGGCTATTTATAAACAAAATATTTAAGTAGGGAAGGCAGATTGTGATTGTTTGAGTGTTATTAACAAAAGTCACAATGTTGGTCACGAAAGTCGCAATGTTGATAGAGAAAGTCGTGATGTTGGTCAAGAAAGTCACGATGTTGTCTATGAAAGTCGCGATGTTGATAGAGAAAGTCGTGATGTTGGTCAAGAAAGTCACGATGTTGTCTATGAAAGTGACAATGACGACTCTTTACCAATGACGAATGACTAATGACGACCCTTACGAGTTAACTGTATTAATGCCGATCTACTTAATTGATGTCAATTATCACAACTAATTAAGCTTTCTTGATTTCAAAACACTTCATTATAGTCAATATCAATACATATAAGGCGATAGATATGTTCATTTCACGTCGTCAAATACTCGCAGCTATAGCTGCTATATCAAGTGCTATGGTCTTAGGAAAAACCAAACTAGCAGCTAGCCAAAACAAGAGAGCAACATTTGTCCTTGTTCACGGAGCATGGCATGGTGGATGGTGTTGGAAGAAGGTGAAACACCTCTTGCAAGCAGTTGGTCACAATGTTTACACACCAAGTTTGATGGGTATGGGAGAGCATGTCAACATGCTCAGTCCGCAAATTGATTTGAATACCCATATTCAGAACATTGTTGCTTTGTTGGAATATGAGGATTTGCGTGACGTGATTTTGATTGGACATAGTTACGCTGGGATGTTAATTACTGGTGTGGCGGAAAAAGTAAGACCTCGTTTGGCACAACTCGTTTATCTGGATGCGTTTTTACCTGAAAACGGTAAGTCACTGATGGAGTATTGGAACAACCCAAACGTAGATGTATTAGTCCAGACACAAGGAGATGGCTGGCGTGTGCCTTGGACTGATGAGTTGTTTACGCTTGAGGATTTTGGCGTTGTTGATCCCGTAGATCTTGCTTGGATGACTCCAAGGATGGGAGACCATCCCTATAAGACCTTTACGCAAGCAGTACAATTCTCACAAAAGTCTGTTACATCTTTGCAGCGAACTTATATTCAAACCTCAGAAATCCCATTCCTCATAGAAGCAGGTCAAAGAGCTAAAAAACAAGGCTTTCGCTATTACGAGTTACTTTCAGCGCAGCACAATGCAATGGTAACTCAGCCGCAAGAGCTTACCGAAATCCTACTTAATCTCATCTAAGGAGTTAAGTTATGAATAACATCACTCTCGACAATATCACCCAGGCAGTGATTGACCACGGTGATGGAGGCAAGGCGCACCCCCGACTTTACGAGATTTACAAGAGCCTAGTTACACATCTGCACGCCTTCGTGCGGGAGGTAAATCTCACCGAGCAAGAATTGCAACTCGGGCGCGATTTCCTCAATCGGGCGAGTCACCACACCCAAGAGATACCTAACGGCGAGATCCACATGCTGACAGACCTGCTGGGAATCTCAGAACTGGTGGAACTGTTGCACGATACAGACCGTGGTACAGCTACAGAAAGCAATCTGGAGGGCCCTACATACGTATCAGACGCACCAGAGCGTAAAATGGGCGATCGCCTCGGAATCGATGAGGATGGCGATACGCTCTTGTTGTCAGGTCGCGTTTTGGATTTGAATGGCCAGCCAATTGCCAATGCGCTCGTTGACGTTTGGCAACCGAATTCCAAGGGACTCTATGACATCCAAGACTCTAACCAACTAGACGGCAATTTTCGAGGTCGCTACCGGACAAATACGGACGGCAAATATACATTTGAGACCGTTGTGCCTTTAGGATACAACGTCCCAGCTAGCGGGCCATGCGGTCAGGTGCTGCGGCTGTTGGGGCGGCATACTTGGCGGGCTGCACACATCCACTTCAAGCTAAGTGCCCCAGGCTACACCCCATTGACCACGCAGATATTTATTGATGGCGATCCCCACCTCGACTCGGATACAACTTTCTCGGTGAAGTCCGCGATCGTCAAACTGCAAAAACATGAGACACCCGAGGAACTTAAGGCAGCCAATCGGGATAAACTGTTTTATACGACTGAGTTCGACTTTGTTCTGAGTCCAGCGTAACCGTTGAGACAGACGTGGCAAAAAGCATCTAACTTGATCCTAACCCAACTGTAAAGGGTTAAGGTCTGAGAAAATTATAATGAGCGAACTGTGCTGCTTGTGTTGGAGTTAGTCATGTCTGGTCAGTCTTTTACTCAGAATAACCCTTTGCTTGGAACTTGGAAACTAATCTCGGCGATCGCTATTAGTCCTGACGGAACAGTCGATGCTGAAGCGTATGGGCCCAACCCAAGTGGCTACATCACCTACACTCCTGAAGGTCGGATGATGGTTCTGTTCTCAAGGAGCGATCGCCTACCATTCAGTGCAGATATCCGCTCACCATTCACCAGCAACATACATTCAGTACCACTTGAAGAACGTGCTCAGGCGTTTGTATCATTCAATGCCTACGCAGTAACCTATGCTCTAAGTGATAATACTGTTACTCACCACGTAGAGATAGCATCGATCCCCAATCGAGTCGGTACAGATTTGGTTCGTACCTTCACCTTGAACGGGAACCGAATCACGCTGAAGACGCCACCAACGATGAGCGGTAATGTCTCGAAAGTTTTCGAGCTGATGTGGGAGCGCGTAGAGCCAATATCAAGTATTCAAACAAACACAATATTATAAGTACAGGAAGTATATCAATTGCTCATAATCGCTGTTTCAACAACGTTCTCAGTTCATTCTGCTGTTCGTCAGTTCCAGCAATTAAAATACCGAGTTTTCCAACCAGAATAGCGCCCCAGTTGACTATCACAACACCTGTATTAGTTTGAGGATTAAACTCAATATCACTGAAATCAAGGTTTTCGAGTGAGCAATATCGCGTCTTAAAGTTTTCGCACCTCCAACTAGTGATATTAAGCTTGTTAGCAATACCTGTGGGATATGATGCACCATTAAAGCGTGGATTGCACTCAATTGGCAGATAACGTGTTTGTGTTGCATCTTCCACAACAGCAACATCAAAAGCAAATATCTGTTTCATTCCACGTTGCGCCATCCACTCGGCCATTGATTCAACAGCTTCCCAAGGTTGATGCTCACTGGGATAGCAATTACCGATATGGGTGCAATCATTAAGTATTTGAGAAGTTATGGCAAGACGTTGAAGTTTTGAAGCCTCAACAGAGTATTGCACATTTAAAAAAGAGCAAGCTACTACTTCCTCCTGGATTTGCAAAGGTATTTCATTGGGAAAGGTTTTTAGAATCAAGGAAAGCTGTTGTGGGTTTTCACATCGGCTAATCCCAACGCCATTAACAGAAATGGCAGTTTTGAAATAACACGGATAGGGAAAATCAGATAAGTCTTTAATCGCAGCTTTGTTTTCAAAACAAAACGTTCGAGGAACGCTAACTCCAAGCTGTTGTGCAAGCTGTATAAAGTTGTTCTTGGAGTTCATAAACTTAACTACGTTAAACCAGTCGCAATCTAGCTTGCGAAACAAGTCTTCGTCACAATCGACTTTGCTTGTAGTGTTGCCAAAAAAGAAAAGGGAAATATCATAGTCAGGATAGTCTTCCAAGATTCTCAGCGAGACATCCCAGATCGCATTTTTGCTATGGCTTAAACCTATGCGTCCATAGTGTTCGGTAATAATATTCCATTGTGATTTTAAATCTGGGTTCAACTGAATAATATCCTCTGGTTCAGTCAAACCTAGCACCCTACCACAATAAAGATGATTCCCTGTCACAGACTCATTGGTGCAGACCATGATGTCATGGTTGAAAATTGTATGGCGAGTCACTTTTTAATCTGTACTGTCAGGTTAACTGAAAACTAGCGAGAAATGATCATTTTAAAATTTATACTCTCACCAGAGGAAAACATAAAAATCTATCTACAGACAGATATTAGGAAACGATATTTGTTTAGAGATACTACCTTCGCTAAACACCTAGAGATTTTTAGTCTCTAGCCATGCGTTAAATATTTATTCTTCACTTAACAACTGTTGTTCTTCAGGAAGCAATAAGGAACCGGATTTTAACAAGGCGTGTAAATATATACAAAAACTTTGTATAACTAGATAGCAACAATCAACAGTATTGATTTTAGTGTTAATAAAATTGCGTTTAGAACATCATATTGTGTTCGTAATCCCAACACTTACCATTACGCCAAGTCCTACCTGTATGCTCACATTTAGGCTGATTACTGATCCAGGGAATCGAGGTAGGATGACTTGAGATGGATATTGAACTGAGATAAGATACTAGAAACTTTAAAGTCCAAGAAGTGCAAGTAAGTAGCAAGGTGAAAGATACTGTACCTAAGATAATGTTGGTAGAATTATAAATTTTAGTTTTACCTTTTTCAGCTTGCAGTCGATAGCGCATATTATATTTATTGTTTTTGAGTAACAGCAGAAAGAAGCGCCGAAAAATTCCCATGAGGAAAGAACTTTTCACGCAATGACAGTATTTAAAGGGGCTGAGATTTATTATGCGTATGCGATCGCCTGCGTGATATCCATGATTAGCCTCTGTTAGTTCACTACCAATATTGCCATACTCTTTTCTCTAATTAAAAGATATTGTCTGTGATTTTTACTAAATAAAAATACTGAGCATTTATTTTTAAAGTTGCTTTGTATTGTTGCTCATAAGAGATAATATCAACTAATACCGATTTAATAAATGTTTACAACACATCTTGATGTAGAGACGCGCCATGGCGCGTCTCTACAATGTCTATTTGTCGCATTATTTTTTCAAAATTGTATAATTTTTTGAAAAATTTGCGTGAATTTATATCTCAATTTATGAACTTTTAAAATGAATTTTATACTCATATCATAAAGAGAAATTAAAAGGATGTATGAAGGGAGTTTTATGCAAAAATTCCGTCTTTTTAAGGCTAGAGTATCGATTCAGTATTCAGAAATTGTCTTTATGGGTAAGACAAGGGAGAGGATGAGGTGGGAACCTTATGATGATAAGGGGCACTGGGAAGAATATGAAACTGGACTCTCCCCATCACCCCATTCCTCCTTCCCTTATCCTTCTTGTCCTTTTTATGGAAGATTGTAAGATTGAAGCGTGGGATTCTCTTTCAGAAGACCATACCGGAACCACCGAGGTGTTTACGCTGATAGTGCAGCTACTCTTGCTTGGTGTACCTATACCTAATCTTCAGTAACAAAATCATAGAAGCTAAAAGGAAGGTCACGATGTTAGCGGAAATGATGGGAATATCGTGAACAGAAAAGCCATATATCAGCCATAAAATAATGCCTGTACACAGAACAATCAGCATACTCCAAGAAAGATCGTGGGCTGATTTCGACTTCCAAGTTTTAATGAGTTGAGGCATATAGGCAATAGTAGTCAGCACTCCTGCTGTTATTCCTAAAGTGGTTGTAAAATTAACTTCCATTTTTGTTTATACCCCGGTTTTTTGGATAATTGATCCTATGCAAGTACCAGAAACCTTTGGTTAAAACTTACCACATTATTGTTGCTAAAGTCATTACAAAAGCTACTCTATCTTTAGAGCTAACGCTTTCAGCATGATTTGAAAGAGATAATTTTGGTTATGTTGCAAAAATTTATGATGGGCTGGTAAAAGTATGATTTGTATCAAATCCCATCAGATGAAATTACTCCGCAATGAATTCCTAACGACGAAAAAAAGCTAATTGTTTTTCGAGCCATTGGAGATTAAAAACTTCTTGGTAAATACGATTTTTGATTTGCAAATATCCTTGCTGTTTTACCACTAAACCACTAAGCAGCAGTTCGATTTGCTCGCGACTATCATCAACTGGCACCTCTACATTTTGCAATATTTGCTGATAGATACTTAGCATTCTGCTCGCACATTGCTCATTTCTAAGAATGCGATCGCGAATTGTCCGCAGATGTTCTGGCTCATCTTGTAATTCCCATCGGTCGATAATAGATTCTCGCACTACATTTTCTACCCAGGATGCTTCTGTACCTGGAGATATCATCAGACTAGAATTTGGCATTTTTTCTATAGTTTGGATGACTAACTGACAAAGCTTTTGTGTCAGGAAAGGTTGCCCTCCTGTCCATGCCATAATTTCTGCCAAGACACCTTGGGAATTATTTACTTTTGTTTCAAATCCCTTGGCTAAAATTTCTGCTTCTTCTAGCTTAAACTCTTGCAAATCGATTGCTTGACCTATATTAAAGGGTGTTCTTGTTTTATCTTGGATCAGATCGTCAGGTCTTGCTACCCCAAATAAAGCAAAACAAAGGCGATTGTATGACAAATTCAAAGCTCTTTGGTCATAGCAAAAGCGAATCCAGGCAAAAAAATCATCAACTGCGAAATTTAAGCCGAGGATGCTATCTATTTCATCAAAAAAGATCACAATCTGACCCTGAGGAATATTGACAAGCAGTATATCTTCGATAAACAGACTCAAGCGTTGCAGCATCGAGAGATCCTCATGTTTACGCCACCAGGTGTTAAAATCTACACATTTAACTAGTTTTAGCCCGCTCCAGAGACTAATGATTATTCCCTTGCACCATTGCTGCGAATTAATGTTGTCACTAGCAATTCGCGTCATGTCAATGAAGGCGCAGTGATATCCTTCTTGTTGCAGATTATGGCGCATACGAACAAGCAGCGAAGATTTGCCCATCTGTCGTGAATTGAAGACGTAGCAGTATTGGCCAGCTTTAAGAACGCGATAGACCTCTAAGTCAGCACTACGCAACACGTAGTTGGAGTCACCTGTTCTTAAACAGCCACCAACTTTATAGAAGTATTTACTCATCCCATTGTATGGATGTGATGTAGTAATTTATGAATTGTGCGATCGCCTTAATGTACTAAGGAAATATGCACAAACATTCCTCTGTGCGGCAAAAATCATACAGAATTTTTGCAGCGAACGTACTTACACTTGTGCCTCTGCTCAAGGATCGAAAAGAGAGTATTAGTAATTGAATGAAACAAAAGTGTAGGTTACTTTTCTATTTGATCTAGCCGAGGAGTTTTATCTAGCCGAGGAGTTTTATTTACAAAAGTGATAATCGTTTTTATTTTCGCAAATCTCTATAACAAAAGTCAAGTTAGTCGCGTTATCTCTTTGTTTATAGCTCATTTCTAAAACACACCCCTATATGATTACACGATCCAATATTCATGATGAAAACGTATGTTGCCTAGCCCCTAATTCCTATTTTTAGAATAAGCAACTAAGACGAACTAGAGATGAAAGTTTTGTAGGTGGAATTACACGAATGGATAGCTCTGAGTCTGCCGTTATATAAATGCTTACTAAAGTAAATGCGATACAATTCTCGACTAATAGTTATTCCATCCATGTGAAACTTCACCAATCCCATGCTCTCTAATTGATGAGCAACAACTGGTTCTAGGAATATACTGCTTTCTGATGAGAGCAGAACTTCAAGAGCTTCTGTTAAAATCGGGTTTTCTTGCAGATTTGCTAATAGTCGTCGCAAATGAGTGCGATAAATACCCACTTCTGTAGCCGCTTGTTGTAACAGTTCTGATAACGTCACTTCTTGACGGCAAAGGTAATAAAGAGCAATCCGTATCAAAGCCGGATGTCCTCCAACCATTGCCATTAGTTGCTCAGCTTCATTGTTCTGTCGCCAATTAAGTCCATGACGTTCTGCCAATTCCTCTACTTGGGAATGGGTAAACTCTGGTAATTGCAGTGGTAATCCTATATTGCAAGGTGATTGATAGAGATTTAAGGGAATATAAGATTCTGTAGAATAAGTGACGACTAAGCGTAGTTTTTGCCAAGTCTCCTCTTGTTGAGCTTCCTCATGCCAAGAACGCAGCAGGGATAAAAATTCTTGAGCTAATTCAGGGCATTTAAAAATCCGATTTACTTCATTTAATGCCAGAACAACAGGAGTTTCTACAGACTCCAGTAGGTAATTTTTGAAGTATAAGCTACAGCTCACCTTGCTGCCAGTTTCCCGATCCCAGTATTCGTCTAGATTCGGCTCCAGATTCAATTGTACAGAGGCACTCTTGCATAACCACCGCAAGAATTTGTCAAGGTTGCTGAGAATAGCAACATCAACTTGATTGATATCCAAACTCACAATCCGATAACCCAAAGCTTTTGAGCGTGCCAAAACCCTAAACATGAGAGATGTTTTTCCCATTTCTTTAGGTGCTTTTATATGAATGACACATCCTGGTTGGGTAATTTCTCGATAAGCCAATTCTTCAATAGGGGGACGAGGAATGTAATAAATTGAGTCCAATGGCACTGGTCCACTGGGATATTTCAAAACTGCTGCTAGAGGTTGGTAGCAAGTTGAATTTTTGATTAACTTTTGTGTTTGTCGTTCTGATTCAACAATGTAATCTTCGGATGAGTAAATATCTACAGTTTCTTGGTTTTCTAACGCATGGATATATTCAAATGATTTGTTTAAATCATTACTTTTATCTGAGCATGTGTAATCCTCTTTTCTTAAATCGAGGTTAAAGGCACCAAAACAAAATTTCAGAGTACGTTGATCTAGTCCAGTAGTAAGAGACCACAATCGGCTGATAGTTTTGGTAGAAACTTTCATCCGCTCGCTGAGTTCTTCTTGAGTAAAACGTTCTCCATTTTTCTCCTGTATTTCTGCTGATTCAATCGCTGCTTGCAATCGTTTAAGACCTGCGGCAGTTAAAATTACACCACGAATGCGTTTTGATTTTTGATGTTCCATATACCTGTAGATAGATGTTTATCTACTTCAATTGATATATGCAAATCTAGGCAATTAGGAATACGTACACCTTATTGTAACTGGAACTGAGGGTTGCAACGCTTTTTTAAAAATAAACAATATATTAATATCAAGCTGACTCACAGATCAAATGTCTAAATACATAAACTATTGTTATATTGATTACAATTTATCTTGTGATTTAAAGCCATTTAATATAAAAATCAAATTATGATAATGATTTACGGAATTTTGTATAAACACATAAGAATACATTTAGGAAAGCATGTAGAGGAGCAAATTATAAATTATTCCTTGCTGCATATAACATGCTTAGTCTAATTCGCAATTTCTATCCGCACATGTAATAAGAAAGAAATTTTCCGAATTTAGTACTTACTTATAACCAAACTCAAGCTATCAATAAATTCCGAATGATAATTGTAATAAAAGTATCTTGGAGATTGTGAATTGATCAACAGTTGTTGGTGTGGAATTTTGTACTAAGTAAATGAAATTTTCAAGACATTCTAAGTATTCATCCGCTCGTAAATTGCAGATGCAGATGGTGAGAAGCGTGTTAAATAGCTAAAAATCCAAAACTTGATGCACGAATCAATGATTACAGGAACTGTAGCAATGAACGTTTTGACAGCCGCCTCATTTTCCGGAAGTCCGAAGTGATGAGTAAAGCTTTGCAACAGCACGTCCCATCCTTCTGCTGAGTGGAACCCAACAAACATATCAGTAATCAGGATGAAGAGAAAGACTTTGGTGGGATCGCCGAGACTTAGAAAAGTTCGATTGGAAAAATTCCTGATTGCTGCTAGCTTACTTCTGTTAAAGTAGACTAGTCCAGCAAAACTAACCAAAGCTATACCATCAGCTAAAAGATTTTTGATACCGTTCAGTTCTTCTTCACGTGATTCTCGCCAGAGGTCGATAGCTGCTTCCTCAAGCCGCTGATGTTGCTCAGTTTGAGTCATTGGTGGTACTATCCCCAGTAGCTGTTGAATTTCCAGACCCACTTTGATAGCGCTAAATTCTGCTACAAAGTTTTCCTGGATTTCTCTACTCAGTTCAATTTTAGTCGGATTTTTATCACTGTAATTACCAAGTAAAGGTTCAAAAATCAAATTTTTAGTGACCATTTGAACCAAAATAGGAACTATTAATAATATCAGTAGCCAGCGAATGGCCATTCTATCTTGTTTACGACGCAGTCTAATTTCTCTGACAACTTGCTGTTCGTATTCTGGCGTAAGTTCCTTACCTAAAGAAAATCCTCCCAAAAAAAAGCCTGAACGATTCCGTTTATTTTGGTTGGAATTAGCTTCTATTGTTGGGATATCAATTGTTCTAGCGATCGCTTCTTGGTTAGTTTCTTGATTAGAAACAGGAAGTTTTTCAGAAGTAGGAGTTATAGGCTTAGAAATTTCAGGACTAATTACAGGAATTTCTTCTTCCGCTTCTGAAACTTCCCGATATTTACTAACAACTGAATCAATAAAATTCAGCTTTTCCAAAATTACAGATTCTTCTAAGCTGGCAGTCACAGTGTTAGCTGGCTGTTGTTCCTCATTAACCGCAGTGATAATTAGTGGTTGTGCTGAGGTATTTTGGTTGGCATCTTCCTCTAAAGGCTGATTGCGTAAAAAGTAACTACCAAGGCGGAATTGAGCTAGATTAACGCGGATTCTCCAGAGTTGGCGATCGCGTAAACTTTGCACATAATCAAAAAATGTTTTGCTTTGCTTAGAAGTATAGACAATTTTACCCCCATTAAAATATTTATCTTCAATAGCTTTAATCTCTTGCGCTCCTTTATATGCTTCTTCTAGTAGATGGAACTGCCGCTGATTTAACCAAGAATTAAATCTATTTATGTATTGATTGAAATTTGGTCTTTTTATATTTATATTCATATCCTGCCATTGACAGACAAATCACCTGTTTCGTTGTTTGTTGTTTGTTGTTTGGAAGCGCCAACAACCAACCACCAACAACCAACTACTTCTGCCTCAATTCTTCCTCATCTCGTTGCTTTTTTAATTGCCGCAATGCTTCCTGACTTGCTCCAACTAATAATCCCCCGATCGCGCCTACAGTGGCGTAAGTGCGATCTAAGTTCTGATACCTGCTACTGGTATAGGGAGTACGAAAAATCTTGGCAAGTACTAAACAGATTCCAGCACCCACCAAGGCAGTTATTACACCTGAGAAAATGATGCGTTTGATGTTCATACTCCCTTAGTCAGTAGTCATTAGTCATTGGTCAATAGTTAGTGGTTAGTAATTTAGTGGTTATTCTGCCCATCTCCCCACTCCCCAACTCCCCCACTCTTCCTCTGCTTTCTTGCTTCACTCACTCTGGAACCTGGGAGCTGGCTGTGTTTGCTGTAGTTCAGGATGAGCCGCTGAATCAGAAGTTGAAGAATCTAGATGCTCTGGTGGTTGAGGAGGTTTACCACTCAAGAAGCGGTCTTCCAAACCTTTAATTACTACATACAACACTGGTACAACTAGCAATGCTAAAACTGTATTCAATAGCAAACCACCAAACAGTGCTGTACCCAGTGAAACACGGGATGCAGCGCCTGCACCACTGGCAATAACAAGGGGCCAAAATCCAGCCAAAGCAGCCGCTGCTGTCATCACAATTGGGCGGAAGCGTTCTTCTGCGGCTGTGACAGCTGCCTTCACAAGGCTCATGCCTTGTTCGCGGCCAAGGTTGGCAAACTCCACGATTAGAATGGCGTTTTTTGCCGCCAAACCAATCAACATTACTAATGCGATGTTTGCATAAACATCGTTGATGAGACTCCGGAGATCAAGCGCAACCAACGCTCCCAATAGCGCCAAGGGTACCGTCAGTAGAATAATCAACGGGTCAATGTAACTCTCATACTGAGCAGCAAGGGTGAGGAACACCATGATGATCCCGAACAAGAAGATGAGAGCGCCAAGGCTACCAGCTGAAAGCTGCTCCTTCGCTAACCCAATCCAGTCACTACCAATTCCTGGCACCGCTGCTTGTTTGACTGTCTCATCCATTGCTTGCAGCGCCTGTCCGCTACTATAGCCTGGTGCTTCTTGTCCTTGAATATTGATGGAGCGATAGCCGTTGTAGTGGTTAATAATTTGCGGGCCGGTAATTGGCGTCAGCGTTGCTAGCTCTCCAAGAGAAACCATCTTGTTATCTCGGGAGCGGACGTAGAGTTTGTTGATGTCGTCTGGAGAATTGCGGTAGTTTCCATCTGCTTGTACGTACACTTTATAGCTACGGGTTCCCAGAGTGAAATCGTTGACATAACTGGAACCAATCGCCGCACTCAAGGTTTGCAAGGCTTGTTGGAAGTCTACATTTAGAGCTTCTAGTTTGTTGCGGTCGATGTTAATTTCAAGTTGGGGTGTGCCAGCAGTGAACTGGGTGTAAACTTGTCCCTGCAATGCAGGTTTTTGGTTAGCTTTGGCAATGATGTCATTGGCGATCGCCAAAAAGTTATCAATCGAGAATTTGCCACCTGTTTTGTCCTGAAGTTGCAATTCAAAACCACCTTGAGCACTAAATCCTGGGATTGGTGGGATATTGAATGCAAATACTTTGGCGTCCTGAATTTGGGCAAGTTTCTGGTTCAAGCGTTTCACGACGCCATCAACGCTTGCCTCTTTTGTGGTTCGTTCTTCCCAAGGTTGAAGCTTGACAAAGAATAAACCTTGGTTTGGCCCTGCCCCACTTAGACCTGCACCTGTAGCAGTGAAGTAAGTTTCAACCTCGGGAATCTCACCTAGTGCTTTTTGAACTTGGTTTGCTACCTTGTCGGTGTAACTCAGGGAAACGCCATCAGGTGCCTGGATGATTCCTAAGAAAACTCCTTGGTCTTCATTAGGCACAAAGCCCGTAGGTACATGACCGAACATGTAGTAAGTAGCGAACAAGCCTGCTACAAATACCGCCATGACTATATAGCGGATACCGATGAGAAACTTCACAAAGGATTTGTATTGACCAATAAACCAGTTCAAGAACCGATTAAACTTTCTGAAAAACCAGTTCAGCGGCCCCCTTCCTTCAGCATGTTGCGATCGCAGCAGAATTGCGGACATGCTAGGGCTGAAACTGAGAGCGTTGAAACAGGAAACAGCGATCGAAAAAGCAATCACCAAAGCAAACTGCTGATACAACTTTCCTGTTGAACCAGGAAAAAATGCTACCGGAATAAATACCGCCATCAATACCAAAGACATGGAAATGATAGCACCCGTCAATTCTTGCATTGCTTCAAAGGTAGCTTGCTTGGGCTTCATACCTTGTTCCATCTTGGCAGCAACAGCCTCCACCACGATAATGGCATCATCCACCACTAGACCTGTTGCCAAAATCAAACCAAATAGAGTGAGATTATTGATAGAGAACCCAAACAGAAAAGCAAATGCCATCGCCCCAATCAGCGATACTGGGATTGCAACCAAAGGAATGATTGTAGTGCGCCAGTCCTGCAAGAAAATAAAGATGACCAGCACCACCAGCACAAAGGCTTCCAACAAAGTTTTAAATACTTCTTCAACGGAGATTTCGATGAAAGCAGTGGTATCGTATACAACCTCCGCTTTCAACCCTGGTGGGAAATCTCTCTGCAATTCCTCCACTGTCTTGTGGATGTTTTCAGCCAAGTCCAGCGCATTACTTCCTGGTGATTGGTAAATCGCCAGCCCCACAGCTGGTTTACCTTTCACCAACGCATTACTGTTATAGTTTTCTGCCCCAAGTTCTGCCCGACCAACATCTTTGAGGCGGATCGTTGAACCATTACTGCCAGTTTTGATGACAAGATTCTCAAACTCAGAGGTATCTTTGAATCGACTTTGAAT
This sequence comes from Fischerella sp. PCC 9605, assembly GCF_000517105.1. Classification (GTDB taxonomy): domain Bacteria; phylum Cyanobacteriota; class Cyanobacteriia; order Cyanobacteriales; family Nostocaceae; genus PCC9605. The sequence goes on from NZ_KI912148.1 coordinate 1,444,984, forward strand.
CCGCAGTGGCATTTGATAAGTTTGTCCTTCAGGTACAGGTTCCTGACCGATTGAACCTGCCCCAATCACAATGTTTTGCGACTTCAGGGCATTGGCCACATCTAGAGTTGTCAGTCCTCGACTCGCCAGTGCATTCGGATCGAGCCAAAGTCGCATGGCGTTTGGCTTGTCACCAAAAGTACTGATATCCCCGACTCCTGGAACCCGCTTGAGTACATCGGTAACGTAGAGATCCAGGTAATTACCAATAAAGATGCCATCATATTCGCCATTTTCGGCATAGAAACTGTAAACTTGCAGAATACTGGTAGAAGCAGTTTTTGTGGAAACACCGAGTTGCTGCACTACAGATGGCAGTTGTGGCAGTGCTTGTGCTACTCGGTTCTGCACGTTTACTTGGTCAATATTTTTATCAGTGTTCGTAGGGAATAATACTGATACTTGGCTTGTGCCTGGATAGGTATTCGAGGTCATGTATTCCATGTTCTCGACACCATTGATCTCTCGCTCCAGGATTGTGGTAACGGTGTTCTCGACCGTATCCACATCTGCACCTGTATAGCCCGCAGATACGTTCACCTGGATCGGTGCAATGTCGGGTAGATAATTAATCGGCAACAAAGGAATACAAACTGCCCCAATCAGCACAATCAGAATTGTGCAAACCGTCGTCAGCACAGGGCGTTTGATAAAATTATTGGCTACTGACATCCTCTTTTGCTCCTACGACTCCGGTTGAACGGGGGCGTTATCCTTCAACTTCAGGATATTTGACGTTGCAATCTTTTCCCCAGATTTCAAACCTTCCAGCACCTGATAACTTTGTTCTTGAACGTCACCCAACTTCACTTGGCGTTGGCGTACTATTTGCTGAGTTTTGCCATCTTGTGTAGTTTGTTCTTCCACTACAAACACAAAGCTTGTACCGCCAATCCTAGAGATTGCAGTAGTCGGAACCAAAAAACCAGCTTTTTTATCCCAAACCACCTTTGCCTGCACGTATTGCCCGTCCCGCAACCTACCACTATTGGGAAAGCGGGCTTTGACCAAGATGGATTGCTGAGTGGGATCTACCCTGGGAGAGATGAAGTTAATCTTCCCAGTTGCTGACTGCTTTTGGGTCGTGGGATCGAATAACTGTACTGGCAATCCTGGGCGTAGTTGGGCTGAACGGTTGGAGGGAATCCAAATGTTAAGATCCAGAGAGTCGTTTTTAGTAATAGTCGTAATTGTTTGTCCTGTAGTGATGTAATCTCCCACCTTCACTGGAATATCACCAATTGATCCGGCAATGGGCGCGGCTACTTCCTTAAAGTTCACACTTACGCTGGCAACATCAGCTTGTGCCTGGGCTTGTTGAATAGCTGCTTCCGCCTGTTTAATTTGAGCTTGAGCCGCTGTCACCTGCTTTTGGGCAGTTGTGACTTTATTTTTTGCTGTTGCCAAGTTATTGGCTGCCTCGTCTGCTTGGTATTGACCAATTGCTCCCTGACTGACTAGAAATTTTGCCCGTTGATTGTTAGTGTTTGCCAATTGATAGTCTGATTGAGCAGTAGCTAGCTGTGCCTGTGCCACTTGCAGTTGCTGTTGGGCTGTGTTGTAGGCTGCTTTTGCCTCACTAATACCAGCTTGAGCGCCTTGTAATTGCGGTACTGTTTGATCGGGTTCGAGCGACAGGATCGATTTACCTTGTTGGATGCGATCGCCCTCTTTAACTTTAATTGCCTTGATTCGTCCCTGGATTTCTGGTTTAACTTCAACTCGTTGAGATGCTTGCAGATTTCCAAGAAAATCAGAACTATTTACTAGCGTTTCTTTTTCTAGTGTCGCCACTTTCACTGGTGTTAAGGGAGTAGCGGTAGCCTCCGCAGAAGAATCTTCTTTACCGCAAGCTGTAGCCAATCCAGAAACAAGAAGCGTTACTCCTAACACTGTGGGGATAACAGAGCTATTCACTTGACTTTTAATATTTGGCTTATGAATATGCTTCAACATTGTAGTGATTAGATTTCCTTAGCATCTGAATCAGGATATTGGAGTTGATAAGCTAATCTGCACCATAAAACCTAATGTAAGCAAGGTGATGAGCTTTTTACCTATCCCTCTACAACTCGTAACAAAATAGGACTAAAACGTTAGCGAAAAGCTAAATATTCAATCTCTCAATCTACTGAAATTTTTAGGAATTAACTAAATTTAAAACCTCGGATTTTAACTAAGGTTATTTTAAATTTTACGCCAGTGCATTGCATTATAGATACGCCAGTTAAGACAGATAAGTCAGTCAGTTAAGCTATTTAAATGCAATATTCAATTACCTTTTGTAGCGATTAAGACGATAAAATTAATTAAAAATACGATGGCGATCGCCAGATAAATTTTAGTGAAAAGATACTCCTAAAAAGAAGTAAGATTGCAAGCGTTCTTTTCAGTCATGCAGTTAGGGTAGTAAATATATGCAGGCGATCGCGATCGTTGCAAACAAACATACACAATCATTGATGTGATGACATTAATTCTATCTATTTTTGTATCGCCATCAGCACAACAGACGATCGCCCTTCTGCTCGATATGCATCACTTTCTACCACTGATGCAGCCTTCGGTTCGCAAAAATCATCAGGAGAGGGCAAAGCAGTGTCCACAATTCGATACCAGCGTTCTTGACTACCGAGAAGTGGCAGTTCAAATTGGAGCGGTTCCCAATAGGCATTGAGGATAATATGCAAATGCTCGCTCCGCTCTGGATGGCGCAAGCTGAATGCCAGGCTATGGGAATTGTTCGACCAATCTGGTTGCCCCAATTGCACACCATGCCAAACCAGATGAGGTTCATGACTGCCATAGGTGACGCTGAGGACACGTTCTTGCTCAAATATTTCCAACGACTGGGTAAATTGAATCAGTGCCTTGACAAAGTGCAGTAAATCTGCGTGTTTTTTAACTTTACTCCAGTCAACCCAACTTAGTTCGTTATCCTGACAGTAAGCGTTGTTGTTCCCTCGTTGCGTCCGTCGGTTTTCATCCCCCATCAGCAGCATTGGTGTTCCCTGGGAGCAAAGCAGAATTGTCAAAAAGTTCTTGATCTGTCGCAGACGTAACGCCTCTATTGCCGGATCGTCTGTTTCTCCCTCGACTCCGCAGTTCCAACTGTAGTTGTCGTTAGCACCGTCGCGGTTATCTTCACCGTTTGCCTCGTTGTGCTTATAGTTATAAGCAACCAAATCATTCATGGTGAAGCCATCATGGCAGGTAACAAAATTAATGCTGCGATAGGGTTGATAATCTAGTCGCGGGTAAATATCTGGACTACCCATAATGCGAGCTGCTAACCGACCAACTGAACCTGTATCACCTTTCACAAATCGGCGCACATCATCCCGGAAGGGGCCGTTCCACTCGGCAAAACGCTGAGCAGATCCCACAAACTGCCCTACCCCGTAAAGTCCAGCTGCATCCCATGCTTCTGCAATCACCTTTGTAGTAGCTAAAGCTGGGCTGGTCTCAATTGCCCAAAGAACGGGAGAATAAAGAGTAGGGCGACCAAATTCATCACGAGCTAAGACAGTTGCTAAATCGAAGCGAAATCCATCCACATGCATCTGAGAAGCCCAATAGTAGAGGCTATCAATAATCATGCGTGCAGCCATTGGATTATTTGCTTTCAATGTATTGCCGCAACCGCTGTAATTACTGTAGTAGGTTTGGTTTGGTTCCAAAATATAGTAAGCTTGGTTCGCCAGCCCTCTAAATGACAGTGTCGGCCCATCGTGATTACCTTCTGCTGTATGGTTGAAGACCACATCCAAAATCACCTCAATCCCAGCCCGATGTAGGGCTTTGACCATATCGCGGAACTCATCCACAGGGCCGAGCGAATCGCGACGAGAACTATAACTGCTATGGGGAGCAAAAAAGCCAATGGTGCTGTAGCCCCAGTAGTTATGGCGACCCGCAGGTGCATCGTGTGGATCAAATTGATGGACGGGTAGTAACTCTACTGCGGTAACTCCTAACTCTTTTAAGTAAGGAATTTTTTCTATCAATCCAGCATAGGTACCGCGTTTTTCAACTTCAACGCCAGAGTTGGGATGACGAGTAAAGGCGTCTACATGTAGTTCGTAGATAACGCTTTTTGCAAGGGGCGTTCGTAGGGGTTTATCCCCTTCCCAGTCGTAGGTAGTGATATCTACAACTACACTTCTTAACGCCTGAGCGCAGTTATCTACACCGAAAGGTCTAGCTGCTTCGCGGTTGTAATTTTCCCAATTCACAATTACTTGGGCGTAGGGGTCAAGCAGTACTTTACTGCCATCAAACCTTAGTCCCTTTTCTGGTGTATAAGATCCATAGGCTCGATAGGCGTAGATTTGCCCTGACCCTATTCCTGGTATAAAGACATGCCAATAATAAAAAGTTCTGTTTTGCTTGGGGTCTAACTGGATTACACGGCTTGGCTTGGGTGCATCTGGTTCATCGAAAAGCAATAACTCCAGTGCTTGACAGCTAGAAAAAATAGAAAAGTTCACTCCGTTGGGATAAACGGTAGCACCAAGGGGAAAAGATTCACCAGGTAAGATTGGCTTTGAAGAGTTTATGTTCATTTTTTGGTTCAAGAGGGGAAGGGGTAAGGAGAAAATCAAGAAGGTCAAAGGTAAAAAGATAAAGTAAAGAAAGGAAATAATCCTTCCTTTTCCCTTGAACCTTTCTCCTTTTCCTCAGTGAAGCTTTAACCTTTTCCCTGGCGCGTAGCGTTGTGCGTACGCATCAAATGCCAGGATTCTTTGGCGATCGCCCAATCTTCTTCTGCTGGGATGACTAGGACGCGAATAGCAGAATCTGCCGTTGCAATGTCTTGATCTTTTGGTGAAGCCTGATTTTTCGCTTCGTCAAGTTTTAGTCCCAAAAATGCAAACGCTTCACAAGCAGCCGTTCGTGTTAGCGCGTGATTTTCTCCGATCCCAGCAGTAAATATAAGAGCGTCTAATCCTCCTAATACAGCCAGCATAGAACCGATGTGCGATCGCAGTCTGTGGATAAACATATCAAAAGCCAACTGAGCGCGGGAATTTCCCTCAGTTATGGCGCTTTGGATGGAACGCATATCTGCGGACAAGCCAGAAATCCCTTTCAACCCAGAACCACGATTGAGAATTTCATCTAATTGATCGGCATCGATTCCTTTTCGTAGTAGGTAAATCAGGATACCAGGGTCAACGGAACCTGAGCGAGTCCCCATCATCAACCCCTCTAAAGGCGTAAATCCCATTGTTGTGTCGATGCTTTTTCCTGCTCGGATTGCTGCTAAAGAGCAGCCATTACCCAAGTGACAGGTGATCAGACGCAAAGAATTTAAATTTCGACCTAGCAATTGCGCTGCACGTTGAGCGCAGTATTGATGGTTAATACCGTGGAATCCGTAGCGACGAATACCCTGCTCGTACCATTCATAGGGGCCGGGGTAAACAGCAGCAGGTAAAGGAATTTGGCTGTGGAAGCCTGTATCGAATACTGCTACTTGCAAAGCTTCAGGGAATACTTTCTCAGTTGCTTCTATTCCCTCTAAGTTGGCTGGGTTGTGAATCGGGGCGAAAGTCGATAAGCGATCGATGGCTGCTTTCACCTCTTCTGTAACTACAGTTGCTTGGTAGTATTCCTGACCGCCATGCACCACCCGATGACCAACTGCATCGATTTCTTTGGCTTCTTCAATCACCTGCGTATCTCCCTGTAGGAGAGTATTTAGCACATGCTCGGTTGCAGATGCATGAGAATCAGCTTTGATTTTTTCTTTTAGAACTGTGTTGTGAGCGGTTTTAACTTTGAGTTCGGCAAATCCTTGATAGTGAGTCCAGTCTACATTGGCTTCCCAAAGTGGCTTTGGGGAATACTCTGGTAATTGCTCGCTGGCTATTTCGTACAAGCAACTTTTTTGGCTGCTTGACCCAGCATTCATCACTAAAATTTTCATAATTAGTCATTTGTCATTGGTCATTTGTCATTGGTCATTAGTTAGTGGTTAGTGGTTAGTGGTTGGTGGTGATTTCATTATTTCTTACTTCCCAAACTCCCCCACTCTCCCCATCCCCCCATCTCTCCACCTCCCCATCTCCCCATCTATTAAGTACCTGGACGCAAGCGTAATTCTTCTGTCATGTAGTTGCGATCGCCCAATACTTGCAGCAAGGGCCCGTGAACGTCAAACTTTACAATGCTGACAGAAGTGGCGGGCATGTCAATGCGATCGCGGTAGCGTCCCAAATCGATGCCCAGTAGGTTGCAAAGTATAATCCGGATGGTTGCCTTGTGGGAAACCACTAAAACATTACCCTCCGGATATTTTTCTTGGATTTCTGCAATCACTAACGAGGCGCGGCTGGCTATTTGAACAGCTGTTTCTCCACCAGTGGGTGGGTTCCAAGCAGGTTCTGCCAGCCAATGAAGATAATCTTCTAAGTAGTGCTGCTTGACAAAATCGACATTTTGACCTTCCCACTGACCATAATTGATTTCTTTCAGCCCATCCCGGAGTTGCATTTCCATCCCGATGGCATCACACAAAGGCTTTGCTGTAGCAATAGTTCTTTTCTTGGGACTGGCATAAATCGCTGTCCAGGGTATAGAGCTATATGCTTCGGCGAATGCCTTGGCCATTAGCGTCCCTTCTAGTGTAAGTTCAGGATCTAGTTCTCCGCAGTATCCTCCTGTCTGGCTGTAAATCGTTTCTCCATGCCGCAGCAAATAGAGTTTTAGAGCCATAAAATCTCTCCAAATTTAACTTGTGACAAGCAGAATGCAGCTATCAATCCCCCGCTATTTCTTCAGGAGTTATGATTGCTTCGTTGTTCGCATCTAGAGCATAAAAATACTGCATCAGTTCCGCCCCACTCTGTGCGGGTAATAAAACCATTACCGTTCAAGTCACATACTCGAAAAAGATTTTCAGGTACGCAGCTATTCTTCGAGGTACTCATCAAGTATTCCAATCGCTCTGCTAGAAGTTTTTCTAGAGCAATTACCGCCTTCGACCTACCAACAATGTTTTCTTCTAGTTTTTGGTATGCCATGCGATCTGCCTGGTGGATCTGGTAAAAAGTCTGTTTGTCGAGGTGTATTTTTCTAATATGCACTTTGGCAGCAAGGGCTGAATCGAGCTTGCGAGGCAATTCTGCTTTGATTAATTGCAATTTTTGAAGAAGAACAGGTGAAATTGCGAGCATATCGCAGCCAGCCAACTCTGCGATTTGATCAATACTACAAAAGCCTCTTACCATAATTTGGGTTTGATAGCCAAATTTTTTATAGTAGTTGTAAACTTGTCTGACCGATAAAACACCCGGATCTTTCGCTGCTGGGTAACATTTACGTCCTGTTTCTTTCTTGAACCAGTTCACAGTTCGTCCCACCATCATAGAGACTAATGTTACACCAGCTTCAGCACAGGCGATCGCTTGATGAAGACCAAACAGCAAATTTAGGTGACAATAAATTCTTTCTTTCTCCAGAACTTCAGCTGCACGAATACCCTCCCAAGTAGACGCGATTTTAATTAAAACTCGCTCTCTGGAAATACTAGCTGCTTCATATAGAGAAATGAGATAACGTGCTTTAGCGATTATTGCTTCTGTATCGTAGCACAACCGTGCATCAATCTCAGTTGACACCCAACCTGGAATAATTGCCAGAATTTTTTGTCCAAACCATATAGTTAGACGGTCAAACGCTAAGGTAATTATTTTATCGACTGTTGCTCCTAAACCCGCTTCTTGCTTTGCTTGTAGCAAAATTTGATTGACTATGTCTCGATATTCAGGCATCTGAGCAGCAGCAATCAGAGAGGAATTAGTAGTTGCCTGTTGCGGTTTGAAATTTTCAATTGCCCTAACGTCTCCTGTATCTGCAACCACAAGGGTAATTTTTTGCAGTTGCTCTAACCAGCTTTTAGATATATTTTTCATACCCAAAGAGTGACTCACTGAGAGTGTAGGTGATTTGAATATAGAGGATGTAAGTTTTTCTTACAATCTTTCTCCTACTTCTAAATAAGTTTTACTGTTTTCAGTCAGGGCTTAACTATATTCAAACTCAGAAATTCAATGAACCTAATTTTTCGCATTGGTATTCCTATAATCAGGATAGAATATAGGTATTTTAATTTTTGACTACTGTTAAGAATAAATGCAAGAGCAGATAAGCCACTTAAGCTAGTTTTATATCTAGATTAAGTATGCAGCTAGATATAAATATAGATATTTTTAAGACTATCTTTTTTTGATTATGAATTTTGGGGGAATATACAGGATTATTACTGAAATCATGAAAATCTAACTGGTATTTTGTATCAACATATCTTGCATCTACTTTCTTGTCCACGAAGAAATAAATTTCTTGGCTTAAAGCTCAATTTAGCTTGATTCACATCTTGCATGCCTATGCAATAGCCTGGAGGCAGTAGCCCACCAGCTTCGTTACCAGATTCAACCTGGTAACGAGAACTAGTAGTCTGCCACACAGATTATGACAGGCTAAGAAAGTTTGTAGTAAGTACTTTAGTACTTAAATGAGGGCTAAAGCCCTGACTACAAACCTATCAAAATTAGTGTGGTCGAGTATTAGAGCCTCTGACTCTTTCAATCAAATGATGCAAGATCTCAGTTTTGCTGACTCGATAAAGTAATGTTAGATGCAAGCATAAACATTACAAAAACAAGCTGTTTAGAAAACACATGTCTTCCCCCTTTCCCTCTCTCCCTTTCTCACCCATAAAGACAATTTCTGAATACTGAATCGACGTTCTAGAGGCTAGGGAAGTAAAAATAATTGCATTAAATATATACAGATATACTAGTTGTAGGGTGTGTTAGCGACAGCGTAACGCACCTTGGATCTACAGCTATGCGTTACGGTGTTACCGTTAAGGCACCCTACTAGCAGCATGTTTTTTCAGGACTAGATTTAAAACATGCAAAACTCTGTTGGCACTCTCTAAGTTATCACAGCTTAGAGTGCCAATTTTATCAGCTAATTTAACAGCATTTACGCGATTTTACTCAACCTGCGATACGGAGACACTCTCACTTGATTGGGGCGTACTGGGTAACTCTAAGCAGTATCCGGCACCATATACCGTCTTGATGTAACGGGGATGACGGGGATCTGGCTCTAGTTTTGTTCGCAAGTGGCGGATGTGAACTCGAATGGTTTCAATATCATCATCTGGATCGTATCCCCAGACTTCCCTAAGAATTTCACTGGGGGAAACGGTTTGACCGTGTCGCTGCAACAAACAGTGAAGTAGCTCAAATTCCAAGTGAGTTAGTTTCACCGTCTGACCAAACCATATCGCCTCAAATCGTTCCGGAACCAGAGTTAAGGGCCCGTAATTGAGAATTTCACTGTGTTTGGCAGCTTGAGGAATGCGGTCAGTACGTCGCAATAGCGCCCGCACTCGTGCTAGCATTTCCTCAACTTCAAACGGTTTAGTCAGGTAATCATCTGCGCCTGCATTGAAGCCTTCCACTTTATCTTGAGTTTGCGAGAGAGCAGTCAACATCAATACGGGAATCTCGGCTGTGCGTTCATCCCGCCGCAAGCGCTGACAAACTGTAAATCCATCTACTCTGGGCAACATCAGATCGAGCATGATCAAGTCTGGCTGTAGCTGTAAAGCTAGCGCCTGTCCTTTGATGCCATCTTCCGCTTGGCTGACATCGTAGCCAGCCATTTCTAAGTTGACGGCAACTAATTCTGAAATTGCTGGGTCATCGTCTATGACTAGAATCCTCGGCATTATTAAAAATTTATTACTACTTATTAAGGATAAATAAGAACCTTTGGTAGATACAAAGATTGCTTAATCGATTATAAAAAATATTTTAAATCTAACATAAAGATTAAAATTGAAAGATTTGAAAAACAAGTTCAAGTTAGACTAAATTCTAGACGCAATGTGTTACTGGCCATACAATCCACCGCGCTTTTTGCAAAATGGTGTGACAATGACTGTCTACACAGGGCTTTGGGCTGGGCGTAACTGGGAAAAAACTACTAAATACTCAGAACCACCTTATCAGGAACAAATTTTTATCGGTGGGCAAGGCGTGCCAATTTTTGGTTGGGTAGCCATTCCTAAAAGCGCTCGCGGTACGATTGTGGGTACTTACGGCATTACAGGTGATTTAGAAAATCAATGGTTTCTGAGACTGCTGGGACGTAAAGCCTATGCTCAAGGATATGCAGTTGTGTTATTTGATTGGCGCGCCCACGGCAAGACAGCCCAGTTATCGCCTACATTAACTAGCGATGGATTGTACGAAGGCGAAGATTTTCTCTGCATTGCAGCAGCTGCCAAAGCAATGGGGTGTCCGGGGAAATTTTGGTTTACAGGGTACTCTTTAGGGGAACAATTGGCGTTGTGGGGAGTGAAGGCGGTACAGGATTTGGGCAAGGGGCAAGGGGCAAAGGGCAATGGTAATTTCCAATGCTCAATGCCCGATGACCAATTCACCACTTTAGGCTTAGAAGCAGATGACATCGACGGTGCGGCGGTAATTTGTCCTAGTTTGGATTCTCGGCGATCGCTTGCTTATTTAGTCAAGCATCCTTTTGGTAGATATATAGAGAAAGCGATCGCCCGTCAACTGAAAAAACTGGCATGGCGAATTCATGATGCCCATCCTGGTAGTATTGACCCAGCAGCAATTGAACGAGCAAATAGTATTTGGGGCTTTGACAAAGAATTAGTGATTGAACGTTTAGGTTTTTCTTCGCCAGAAGCTTATTATGATGCCAGCAGTGCCTTACCATTACTGCCGAATCTGCAAAAACCGACTTTGATTATTTATGCTGAAGACGATCCGCTTTTTGATCCGGCGATCGTACCTGATTTACAAGCTGCCTGTGCTAATAACCCAATGATAGATTTGTTACTTACTCGTTACGGCGGTCATGTGGGTTATATAAGTAGTAAAGAATGTCAGCAGCAAGCAAAAGACCCCGATGTTTGGTGGGCATGGAATCGAGTTTTGCAGTGGATTGAAGAAATCCCACTTTGACTTTGATTGCCATCATAGTTAAACAATTCTGTCTACAGCATAATTACCAAATTACATAAATATATAACTATAGATAATAGGCACACCCGAACGGTGTACCTATCGAAAAATCAAAGCAATCATCATGGCACAACCAGTCAAAGGGAGTATCTACCTCCTCCCATTACTTGCTTCGAGTGCAACAGCACTTCTTAATAGTTGCACTATCCCCAGTAACATCTCATTACCTACATCGTCACCCACACCAATCGCCACACAACCAACACCAACTCCCAACGAGACACAATCCACAACGATCGTTACAGAATCAACACCAACTCCTAACGAGACACAACCTACACCGATCGTCACACAACCTACACCAACTCCTAACGAGACACAACCTACACCGACTCCTGAGAAGACGCAACCCACACCAACGACTTCAACGACTTCTTTAAGGGTTGTTGAACCCACAGGTACTTATTTGAAAAGGCGGGTTAACTGGTATAAACAGTCACCTGAGATTGTTTCAGAGAGCCAAATGTGTTATGTCAAACAAAATGAAGAATTACCTGTCTTGTCCTATAAAGAACCAGAAATTCCGCGAGAGGTTAGAAACATTGATGAACAATCCAAGTACTACGGGAACGTCGAGAAACCAGAAGATTACTGGGCAATGACATTCGAGAATCTACCTAGCAGGTGCAATAATCAGCAAAATGGAAATAGGCGACCAACCTGGTTTGTGTACAAAAAACACGTAGAAATAGCTAAGCAGTGAGACGTTTAAGCATAAGCAGATAATTAAGGTATAATTGGCGATCGCTCGCATGAGCCAAAGCAAGCACATTTCTTTGGCTAAATATTAATTGAGGTTAAATGTTAACAAATAATAGCTCCAGCGATTTTTTTGAATTAGATTTTCATGAAGCAATCAAACAGTATACCTGGATTCAGCCTCACATTGTAGAAGTCGCCAAGGAACTGAGTGTAGTTGAATTTTTTCAAGATTTAATAGTAGAGGTTGTATTTGCCGATACAAAAGCATACTTTCACATGCTAAATGGAATTCAACCAGCTGGTGTATCAGCTGTAATCAAAATTCCCGATCTGATTTTTCGGCAGCTGCTCTTAACAAACTTTGGACGCTGGTTAACGATAAATGACTTTGTTAATCATATATGTTCTGAATATTCTGAATTTTATCATTTGGATATATTTTTGCTTCCTGAATTCAACCAGCTAAAAATGCTATGTGAACTATGGTATAAGGTTCATTATCTTGCTGCCAAACGTTTTTTTGACTCAGATGAAAATCTACGTTCATACTTTGCTGATGCAAAATTTCTGTTTTCCTGGCAAAACGAAGTCGCAAAGAGCAAACATCTCTTCTACCTGAATTGTCTAGCTCAAAAAATCCAAACTCAAGATAAAACCATACTTGATGTTGGTAGTGGCTTTGGTAGATTACAGAGCATCTATGAAAGTGCCAAAGAAGTCATAAATGTAGATATTTCTCAGTCAATGCTGAGTAAAGCTCAAGAGTTATCTCATCTTGAAAAAGTGAAATATTGTCAAGCTGATATTAATAACTTGCCTTTTGAAAACTCTTGTTTTGACTTAATTATTGCGCTGCAAATCATGATGCACATGTCAAATCCTTTCAAAACGTTGAAATACTTGAGTGATTTTCTCAAGTCAGGAGGAGAAATTTGGACTGATTTTACGTGCGATCGTCGTTTCCTTGACAACTTCTTTTATCAAGAATCATTTTTTACTCGTATTTATTCACGCGAGTATGTCACTAGTTATTGTGATAAGATGGGATTTTCTGTGTCTAAAGTCTTAGAAATTCCAGATAGGCACGATCATTACTGGTTAGTTTTGCACCTGGTGAAAAATTAAAAAACACAGATCTCCCCTAGCCCCCCTTAAAAAGGGGGGAAATTGTCTTAAAGTCCCCCTTTCCAAGGAGGATTTAGCAGGGTGGTTTCATACAAACACTAGAAAAATTAATTAGTCCCTTCCCACCCAGAGATATTTATGTTAATGAACAGACGCGCAAGCGGTGAGACCAGCCCACCACCAAAGGCGGTCTCCGTCACGTAGACGCGCAGCGGCTTCCCGTAAGGGTTGGGGGACTGGCGTAGACGCGCGCAGCGCGGCTCAAGGTAGAGTACCCGGAGGGCTTCGGTGCAGGGTAGAACACAAAGAGTTTAAGAAGTTGGTAGGGATTCAAATTTTTATTGGGTCGTATGAACCACCCTGCTTTCCAAGGGGGATTTAGGGAGATCTGCAACTGTTTGCTATATCAGTAAGGACTTTCCAAACATCCTCTTAGGCTTCCAGCATGAGGGCGATCAACATCATGGAGAATTGGTATTAGCACCTAAAGAAATCAGCGAGGCTTTCTCAACTTCTGTTAAACCTGTGACACCCTTGATATTCATATCTTCGTAGGGTCTGGAGATTCTGAGGGTGTGTTGACATTTACCTGTCTTCACATCCCAAAATTTAATTGTTTCATCCTCGTCGCTACTAACTAAGGTTTGACCGTCAGGACTGAATGTGACTGACCGTATCCAATTAGTATGCCCTTCCAAAGTCTTTTCACATCTCCCCGTGTCTACATTCCACAAGCGTACTGTTTGGTCATCACTACCACTAGCTAATGTTTGACCATCTGGACTAAATGCCACCGTCCATACACGGTTAGTATGTTCATGTAAAGTTTTTTGATGTTCCCATGCATATGCCCCTGTATGTGCATTCTGCTGTTTCTCCCACAGCCTGATTGTTTGGTCTTCACTGCCACTAGCAAGTGTATTACCTTGTGGACTAAAGGCGACTGACCACACTTTGTTGGTGTGTCCTTCCAGAGTTTCACATTTTCCTGTGTGTAGATCCCACAGCTTCACTGTTAAATCGGCACTACCACTCGCAAGGGTTTGACTGTCAGGACTGAAGGCAATTGATTTTACCCACCTAGTATGTCCCTGTAGAGTCTTTTTATATTTCCATTTATATTCGTCTGTGCGTTCATCCTGTTGTCTCTCCCACAACTTCACTGTTTTGTCTTCACTACCACTGGCTAATGTTTGACCATCTGGACTGAAGGCGACTGCTATTACCCAATTTAGGTGTTCTTTAAGAATATCTAAGCACTTCCCTGTCTGGACATCCCATAGCCTGATTGTGCGATCGTCGCTACCACTAGCTAGTGTTTTTCCATCCGGGCTGAAGGCGACTGACCATATTTTGTTAGTGTGTCCTTTGAGAGTTTTTTTACATTCCTTTGTATGTACATCCCATAGCCTGACTGTTTGGTCTTCACTGCCACTAGCTAGGGTTTGACCATCTGGACTGAAGGCAACTGACCATACCTGATTGGTATATCCCTGTAGAGTATTAATGCACTTGACGTTACGCACACCTTTGCGTACATCCCACAGTTTCACTGTTTGGTCTTCACTACCGCTAGCTAGGGTTTGACCATCTGGACTGAAGGCAACTGACCTGACGCGATTAATATGTCCCTGGAGATTTTCCTTATATTTCCATTGATATTCGCCTGTGCGCTCATCCTGTTGTCTTTCCCATAGCTTGACTGTTTTGTCTTCACTACCACTGGCTAGGGTTTGACCATCGGGACTAAAAGCAACTGACCATATACGGCTTTCGTGTTCCTTGAGGCTTTTAATGCATTTCCCTGTGTTCACTTTCCACAAGCGTACTGTTTGGTCATCGCTGCCACTAGCAAGTATTTGACCATCAGGACTAAAGGCGACTGAGATTACCCAGTCTTCGTGTCCTTTCAAGATGTTTATGCATTTTCCTGTATCTACATTCCATAATCTCACTGTTTGGTCATCACCACTACTGGCGATGATTTGACCGTCAGGATTGAAGGCAACTGATATCACCCAGTTTTTGTGTCCTTTGAGGATGTTTGTGCATTCTTCCTCATCCTTATCCCAATTCCATAGCCTGATTGTTTTATCCTCACTGCAACTTGCTACTCTTTCTCCATCGGGACTGAAGGCAACTGATAATACACGACTAGTATGACCTTTGAGAATTTTTAAGCATTTTCCAGTATCCAAATCCCACAGCCTGACTGTTTTATCTTCACTACAACTGACTATTTTTTTTCCATCGGGACTGAAAGCAATTGATAATATGCGATCGCTATGTCCTTTGCAAGTTAACAGCCACTGGTACCCTGAAACCTGCCACAAGTAAATTTCGCCATTGGCGTCCCCTACTGCTAGACGTTCGCCATCTGGACTAAATGCCACTGATAATACACTACTAAAGGTTTCAGTAAATACTGACCGCTCAAAATTGGCATGAGCTAAATTAACTTGAGGTAAGCTTACACCTCGTAGGTATGCCTGCCGAATGGTCAGATCCGAGAAATCGTATCCCTTTAAATCAATCTTCAAATGGCAAAGAAGATTCAAAACATTTCCTGCTGTGTAACCTTTTAATGGCTGAGTTTGCTCCCTCAACTTTGATAAAGTCTGCTTTGCCCAGTCTTCAATACTGCGATGAGGAATCAAAGTATTCAGACGATCTGCAATCGGTTCCAGGAGAAAGCGAATCTGAGATTGTCTAACAAAATCTTTAGTTGTAGCTTTGATCAGAGCATGGCTATCAAACAGATGGAAAGATTCAGTTCTAATCTCTTCACAAATCTGTTCTACCAATCGGTCTACTATATACTCCAAGATCACGTTGTGTAGTGTAAAGCCATTTGCACTCCTATTTGTTAGCGATCGCCTCTCTAAATACTCTAGAGACTCCAGTAATCTTGATGGCAATACTGGGGGTACAATATCCTTGCCTAACTCTGCTAATGTTACTGGCTCTCGATTAATCGCTAGCCAGTACATAATTGTCTTTTCTAGCTCTGACAAACGATTAAACTGCTGTTGTACCAAATCGCTAATGTCACCAAAAACTGCTGTACCTTGAGCTAAAAAATCAGCAATATTGCCATTAAATGACTCTTGAATGGTTGTAGAAACCATCATAAGTGCTAGAGGATTGCCTCCATAACGCTCAATCAAGTCTCTCTGGTCTTTCTCCAATCCTGAAAGTCCTTTGGCTGCAAAAATCTCTCTTCCTTCTGGTTCTTCCAGTCCAACTAATTGTAATGACCGAGTAGAAAGCGTTCTCCCTTCTAGCGTCGCTAGTTCTGTAGGTTTCTCACGACTGGTCAAAACTAAACAACTTTGATGGTCTGATTCACCAATTCGTTTGAGTAAACTGCCATATTCTCTATAGCCTTCTCGATATTGCCCTGCGCGCGTACCACTCTGAAGTATTGACTCAACATTATCTAGAACAAGTAGACAGTGTGAGGTCTTCAAATACTTAATTAACTGGGTAATTCTACTGTCTACAGTATCTGGTATGTCTTTTGCCTTCTGGTTAGAGAGAAACTTGATTAAATCTGCCAACAGTTCTGGAAGTGGTGGTGCATTCAGGAGCGATCGCCAAATCAGGTACTCAAACTGATTCTGAAGCTGTTCTGCAAGTTTAATCGAGAGGGCTGTTTTGCCAATTCCACCCATCCCCAGAATGGCTACTAGTCGGCAACGATCTGTAGTAATCCACTGCTCTAACTTAGATAATTCTTTGACGCGCCCATAGAAGACTAATTCTCTGGCTGCTTCCCCCCAATCTTGATGGAGTTGTGAAGTAGTAATTTGAGATGCTCGGTATATCTCCTGAAGGATACCCCTTAGCGCTGTTAATTTTCCAGCAGTGCTTCCGGAAATATCAAATTTCTGATAAACCGATCCAAGTCTCTTACGCACTGCTACATCGCTAATACTTAAGGTGGCTGCGATATCCTTTGTTGTCTGTCCCGCTAGGGCATAATCTAACGCCTCTAACTCTGCTTCTGACAGATTATATTTAGCAGCAACTACTCTCAGAAAATCTTCAGGAATCTTAGACTTCATAATATAAAGCTGTATTGTGACGTAGCTATCAAGTGTGAGGTTGTACTTACTCTCTCTTATAGACTCGATAGGTATTTTGTCAGGTGAGATAGCTTCAAAACACTAGAATACCTTAGCTAAAGATGTTTCAAGTCTCTGAAAATTCTAACACCAGCATTTTAGAAATTTTCTCTGGCTACCTCTTTGGATGGAACTTCACGATAGAGTGGTTGACAGTTCTCATGATAGCACTATACACTGTGAGTCATATTTATATACTGTGAGTTAATCCAGGATTTAGAGACTGTGAGGTACTCCAGTAATTAAATTACTTACTTTGTAGTGTGGAGTGGCAAGTAATTTCCTTTGAGTTAAGGACTACTATGGTATGCCAAACACTAACTCAAATCCTCTTGATTCACTTTTTGATTCGATTAAGCATACCTTACGCGAGTATAAAACTGCTAGAGAAGGTAGGTTATTCGTCGATTGCTTAAAACGCCCAAATGATGGGGGAGTGCAAGGGTTTAAATTTTTGTCTACGGTTCCCATAGCTCTTGTTATTGCAGTTTAGAGCAACTGCACGATTATATGTCGCGGCAACGCTCTCAGGCTGTTCTAAATGAAGACGAACTATTAGTAGAAAAAGGGATTCTTGAGATCCTGTCGAGAACAGGGTATGGCTCCGTAGTAGCAGGTTTTGAAAAGCTCAAATGTAGAAAATCGGAATTTATTTGTAAAGTTACCGTGTCTTATCGGTGCGTGATCTCGTCTTAAGTAATCTGTATTTCATAGATAGAAAACAGCATACTTGAAGAGAGCCAAGCAGTTGTGAAACTAACTGATGGCTAAAGTTTTAGAAAAATTAAATAATACCCTGGTTCAGGCTCAGCTTGGAGAATTAAAAACTAATTACGAAGGCTGGCACGTAGTGATTTGATCGCTCGTCAGCCTTCGTTTTTTATCTCCATATCTTAGTATCACCCTTTCAATTAAAAATTTTTTCTCTAATTATCCAGGAGGTTTCTCTCTATGGCTTGTAAATACCAAAATCACCCTTTTCCCCCTTGCCGTTTTGAGCAGCATCCCCAAAATCAAAATATCTATTTCTGTCCTCACTGTCGAGAATGGTATGACGTTCGGGACGTTGCCAATCAATCTCCTACTTGGCTGCTGTTAATCATTGCAGCGATCGCCTTGATTCTTGTCAGTATTAATTCTAAGTCTTTTCAAACTATTGAAGATAATTCTCCCACTTCTCATCCTACTTACATGAACCAAGACTGATGCAACAGTTCCTCACTTACCGTAAACATTTAACTCTCAAAAAAGGGCAAAAACCATGAAAACTAATCTAACCGATGGCCGTAATTTCCTGTTCCAATGGGCTTGTAAGGGTCTGAAATATTTTCTGTTGACTCTGCTTGGTTTTGTGATCGCATATGTCCTATCTCAAGTTTTTGGATTTTCCACCATCGTTCATATGCTTCTATCCCCAATTGTGTGGGAATGGTTTTTACGCATCGCAGTCTTTATCTTCTGTGTTTTTGCGATCGCCATTATCTATGAATCTGCTCGTTAATTGTCTATGGAGATTTTCCACCCCATGCAGTATTCGGTGAGATTACCGTTTCAACTAACTCAGCATCTTGGAGAAATACGTGTTATGGATAAAGAGTCGAGTGTTCAACCTCACGCTGCTTTAGTCGCGGCTGCACTCAGCATTAGCTCTTTGATTTACTTCTTGGCAACTTCTGCAAAAGTGCCAATCCGCGCCACCTTGATCACTCCCTCTTGGGAAATTATTGTTGAAATTAATCCCGATCGATCTCCATCTCACTTTAATTTTCTCCAAACTGTAGCGGGAATGCCGATTGCTTGTGATGGAGAGGAAATAACGATAAATGATTGTTCCAAATCTCAGTAGTAAGCTGTAAGGTTAAAGGGTTTTTATTTTCCCTTTAACCTTTTCCCCAACTTCTGCAAGAAATCTACTCACTTTCTCTTCAACTTCAAAGCTGAACCGATAGCCACAGATGATCGGGAGACACTCTAGCGTTTACCTCGACCAGTTCCAACAATTCATCTAGCTTCTCAGGAGTTAAACCTAGCTCTTGACCGTGTTCTCGTAACTTTTCATCTCCTTTTAGTTTAAAGAAAAGTTGCTGGATCTTCGCGCCATTAATTTTAGATAAAGCATCGTTAATTTTGGCTACGAGTTTGTTTTTGAAGAGGTACTCAAAAGCATATTTGACTAATTTTCTGTACCACTTACCCGAATCACCAGAGACGTTCACTTTAGTGAGCTTAACACTGATTGTCTCATCAACAACGTAGGCATCTAGTTCTGCTGTCCCTACAGCAGTAATCGAAACCCAGGGAGTGTAATGTTTCTTGCGAGTGAAAGGATTCACAATAAAAGATTCTCTGAACTGACCGCGAGCTCTACCATTGATCAGAAAACCTCCTTCTTTGAGAAAGGCTTCAAGTTTAACTCTGATCCGCTGCAATTCTGTGTTCTTCTCATTTTCAGCTTCAAACTTGTCTAGTTCAGCATTAAGAGGTTCTAGTATGTATGGGGCGGGAATACCAATCTCAAACACTTTCCGTTCTTGATCGACGTTTATAGGGAATTGCTCACTAGCTAAATATTCCTCGGGTACTTGGATTCCTACGGATTTCTGTATGACCTTGGTAACATTAATTTCACGTTGCTCTGCAACAAGAGAAACCACTTCAGTGACTGCATCATGTTTCTCGGTTGTTTCTGCTACATGTTTTTCAGAAGGCTCAGAGGGAGTTGATACAGCCGCTCCCATGTTACTAGCTTGCTGAATGCAGTTTGCTAGCTCTTTTTGTATGGCTTTGTTCTCAACGCTTCTGGGATTATACTGAACTACAATTGAAGCATTAGCATAATTAACACGTACATCTGTAACCGCGCTGAGAGACTTCACCAATTGCTGCAACTTATCGGCATATTTGGGATCTCTTTGCAGACGAGGAATTTTAATGCGAATCCGTCCGGCGATCGCATGAACAACCTGATAATCTATTCTCTGTGATTGAACTGGCATAATTACAAGCGCTTTTCCAAATTCCCATCAATCTGGATTTTCTTAACTGACTGACAAAAATGGCTTAATTGAATAATTTGCTCTTATACTCAAAAACTGATTCTGAGTTTAGTTGCTTCTGTAAAAAGATTTTTGCCGCCCATACATGACATCCTAACGAATCGGCTTAAGTGGTATTGAATTGAACAAAAAAAGTTACGAAAACAATACCGAGGGATTGTCCAGGGCGATCGCCATTAAGTGGTGGGTTTGGGATGGTGGGTAATTAATTACGGCGATCGCCGAGTAGTCGGTCATAATGGTTCGATTCTAGGATTCGCAAGCAACATTACCCGCTTTATTGATGACAAGATTACCGTGATTTTATTTTGCAATTTAGATCAAGTAGCGCGGCCAGATGCGATCGCTAAAGAAATTGCTGGATATTACTGTCCAGCTTTGGCAAAACAAGTACTTCAGCCACCGTTAGCAACCGACTAGCAACAGATGTAGACGCCCGTCCGTCATTCTTAGTGTCTTAGTGCCTTCGTGGTTTAAAAATAAATTTTATTAACCACCAAGACACTAAGACACTAAGTAAAATCACAAGCAAATTGGACTTTTTTAACCCACCTTGACAGGGCTAGGCAACACAACCAAAAACCTTTCCAGTGTTAAAAATTGGAAAGGAGTGCAAGATAGGCAAAACGACAATGAACGCGCAAAAACAGCAGGACATGCATTCGAGCACCCATTCCAAAGATTGGTCATGGCCGTTTTGGCCTGCTGTACCACTCTATCCCTACGGTAGGCGGCGAACGTTTTGCTCTGAAGTTGTTAAAGACACTATCTGGACATTCGATCAGCTTCATGGTATTCTCTACGCCATCGTGCCGATTCGGATGACCGTTGTCAAACTTGAAGCAGGTGGTCTGTTTGTCTATGCACCCGTTGCCCCGACAATCGAGTGTATCCGCCTAGTGAACGAGTTGGTGGCAAAGCACGGTGATGTTAAGTATATCATCTTACCGACCAGTTCCGGTTTGGAGCATAAGGTATTTGTTGGGCCTTTCGCTAGATGTTTTCCCCAAGCACAGGTCTTTGTTGCGCCACACCAGTGGAGTTTCCCATTAAATTTACCGCTTAGTTGGCTTGGTTTTCCCCGCAGCCGGACTCAGGAACTTCCAGAGGACATCAGCCAAACTCCCTTCGCCTCGGAGTTCGACTATGCAGTGCTGGACATCGACCTTGGACGAGGATCTTTTGCAGAAGTTGCAGTTTTCCACAAGCGATCGCGCACTTTGCTTATAACCGATTCTGTATTGTCTGTGCCAGAAGATCCACCCGCGATTTTTGATCTAGATCCGTATCCCTTGCTGTTTCATGCTAGGGATAATGCTTTCGATCTCATCGAAGATAATCAAGCAAACCGTCACAAGGGATGGCAACGCATTTCATTGTTTGCAATATATTTCCGTCCCAGTGCGCTGGAACCAGTTGGACTAGGACAAGCGTTACGCGATGCCAAGAAAGCACCGAACCGATCGAGAAAAGCTTACTTCGGTTTCTTTCCCTTTCGATGGAAACAGAACTGGAAACAAACATTTGATGCCCTCCGAGGAAATGGGCGTCCATTCGTGGCACCGATTCTGCAAACTCTCATTTTTCCTCAAGCACCAACACAAGTACTCAACTGGGTTGTTAAGGTTACAAATTGGGATTTTCAGCGGATTATTTCCTGTCACTTTGACTCGCCAATTGAAGCAAGTCCGCGTCAGTTCCGGCAGGCATTTGCTTTCCTAGAGAAGAACCCTTCCGTGAGTGAGAACTCATCTGGAAGCGACAGCCAACCCCTATTGGAGGAAGACTTGAGATTTATCAGAGAACTAGAGGCAGATCTGATCAAGCGCGGCATCGCTACACCAGCTAAGGAGAAGGTGTAAAAGTTTCCATCTCGCCTTCACTTGCCATCAGTGCGATCGCATCCCTCCCCTAGGGTGCGTTGTCGCAAAGCGCAACGCACCATGATCTCTATCGTTATACTCTGAGCGATCGCAGTTATTTGGGCTTGACAAAATTTTGAATACTAGCGTACATCCTAGCTTGTCGCCGCTGGTTTGTTTCCATTATTGCCGTTCACACTAGCAACGAATGACGGTTGCTGTGACAGGGGAGTTGGCAGCTCGCCTCGCAGTCTCTTACGGCGTTGGTTCTTAGGAACTCCTCCCGCCATGCCATACTCCACACTGCTTTTGCCATATCGAGTCGCAACTCCCAACAGCATGTGTTCTGCCATATCTGCCAACTCGCGCTCTGTTTGAAGCATTTCACGGTATAACTTATCCAAGTTGGAAAGGGCACTGTTATATGCATTCTCTCTAGTTCGCATTATTTCGATCAGGGTTGAGAAGGCAGGTAGGGTGAGTCCATTGCCTAAATCTAAATTCGGATCGATTGAGTTTATGCTAGCCGCGCGACGCACTGCTTTTTGTAACACCGGAGAGCTTCTTTGTTTACGAGCCATAATATGCGCCTTTTAATACAGTACGGTTAATATTCTTTACCTTAAAAAATTTCCGTATTGATCGGCATGGGAGAATTTCGGCAAATCTGCAATGACTTTTGCTACATAGCAATAGTTGTCATGAATGCAGAAATTACTGAAATGAGAAAGCAGTCTGCTATTTTGCTTGCGGAAAACACCAAAATGAATGCGTGAACTACTGAAACAAGAAAGCATTCAAACAAATTGAGAAAGCAATCTGCCTTTTTGCTTACACAAAACATCAAAATGAGAAAGCAATCAGGCATTTTGAGAAAGCAATATGCTTTTTTGCTTATTGAAATCAACTTGATCTATTTTCCCCATACAGCGATCGGTTATGGTGATTGTGAAGACAGGCGAGAGTTTGGTAATCCGCACCAAATATATTTCTCTAAATTAAGGCAGATTTTTACTTGGTGAGGGGCGCAGCTGAAAAGTTATCTACTGGTGTTTAGGGCAAAGTTACCTCGAAGTTATTAGTGGGACATTAGTTGCGACGTTGTTGTCCAGGAGAACATCGATTTGAAAGCTGAATAGCTAAGTAATTTCTATTTCGGATTGGGGAAATACGTGGTATTTGTGAGGAACCCACTCTATGATGATTACTAGCATTTATTAGAAAAGACCTATGGAATGGCTGGTAATTTGGGGTGTACAACAGCTTGCTGGGTTTGCATTTCGAGAAATATTAGAGAATGTAGGAAACGTATTAGGCGATCTAACAAAAGAAGCGGGAAAGGATTTCGTTAAGGACTTCTTTAAGGATTCGCTCAAGTCAGGAATTAATAAGTTCAAAAAGGATGCTCTAGCTGAGGCAATGGGTAAAGCGATCGCCCAATTTCTTTACCTTGTACAGCAAGAATTAGAAGCATCGGGGATTAGAAAAGCAGATATTGTACTATATACCCCAGCACTCCAAAAGTTTATTTATAATAAGTCAGTCAAAGCTTGGCTAGCAAAGGCATTTGAACCAGGCTGTCAGTCTTTGGATGGTAGGTTCTTGCAGGATGTTTGGGCAGAGATGAAATTGAAACCACTGCCTGAAGATTTTAGTTGGGGGAAACTTAGTCGAGTTTATTTGAATCGTGTTGAGGACATCATTGGTGAGTCACAGGAATTAAAAGATTTATTTAGTGCCAAGCAACTCAAGGATATTAAAGATAATACCCAGCAGTTGGTAGGCATCGTACCGGACTTTGACCTAGAACGATACCGCGAGAGCATTCGTGAATCCTATGGTTACTTGAAACTAAATGCAATCGATCCAACAGATCGACAATATCGCGTCAGGCTATGGAATGTTTTTGTACCCCAAAACGTGCGGGAAGCCCTACCACCTTCGCGTTATGAGCTGCCCAAGGAAGTACAGAGGGCACTTCAAGAGGCTGGTTTACTCGAAGCAGGAGTGTCTTTGGAGGAGTTGGAACGCTACAAGCAAATCTTCCTGGAGAAGCCCGTGCAATCGGTTTTGGAAATATTGCGTGATTCGGATTGTCCCTATGTGGTTATTCTGGGCGATCCGGGATCGGGCAAATCGTCACTACTGCAATATCTAGCATTGGATTGGGCAGAAAATCCAACCCCAAAATTACCCTTACTAATTGAGTTGCGCGATTATGCTAGAGACGAAAACACGCCGAAGGATTTTCTCGGATTTTTTCATCAGGGAAAGCGCAAAATATGTGAGTTGAATGAGTTAGCACTCGACCAGCAATTACGTTCAGGAAACGCGCTGGTCATGTTTGATGGTTTAGACGAAATTTTCGATCCAGAAATTAGAAATCGAATTA
The DNA here is from genome assembly GCF_000517105.1 of Fischerella sp. PCC 9605. GTDB lineage: Bacteria > Cyanobacteriota > Cyanobacteriia > Cyanobacteriales > Nostocaceae > PCC9605. Next base: position 1,469,362 of record NZ_KI912148.1, read on the forward strand.
TTACCGAAATTCACAATTTTACAAACAAGTACAAGCGGGTGCGTGTGATTGTAACATCACGCATTGTTGGATATAATTCTGAACGTCTTACAAATGCAGGGTTTCAGCATTTCACACTGGAAGATTTAAACGAAAAGCAGATTCGTGATTTTCTCAAGAAGTGGCATAAGTTAGCATTAATCGATGAATCTGATCGAGAACGCTCTGATATCCAGAAACGCTTGCAGGATGCCATTAAGGAATCTACTGCGATCAAAGAATTGGCAGGTAATCCTCTGTTGCTGACAATGATGGCGATTCTCAATCGTAGGCAAGAATTACCGCGCAAACGTGCTGACTTATATGAAGAAGCAGCAAAGGTGCTACTGCATCAGTGGGATATTGAATATAAGAAGATACAGTTAACCCTTGATGATGTGGATTTGCGTGCCAAGCAAGCTATGTTATGCCGAGTTGCCTATTATATGCAAGCCAGCAAAGAGGGTTTGAAAGGGAACATCATTCATCGGGATGAGTTGGAAGCAGCTCTAACAGGGTATCTTAGGTTACGTGAAATAAATAATCCTCTGGCAGTAGCGGGAAAAATTATTGACCAGTTGCGGGTACGCAATTTCATTCTCTGTCATTTGGGTAATGAATATTATGCCTTTGTACATCGTACATTTCTGGAATATTTTTGTGCGATGGAGTTTGTAAACCGTTTTAACAAGCGGGGCTTAGATGAAGGTCTAACAATTGAACAGTTACAAACAGAAGTTTTTGGTCAACACTGGCAAGATAAATCTTGGCATGAAGTCTTGCGATTAATTGTTGGCAAGATTGATTCTGAGTTTGTTGGAGCCATAATTGAATTTTTAGTAGATATTCAGATCAATGAAGAGGAAAAAGAAGACATATCCCATTTATTACTGGCAGCAGATTGTTTTTCAGAAGTGAGTAGCAAAAGTAAAATTGCCAAAGCGTCTGCAAAACTTTTGAGTGCATTGAAAGAAGCACTAGGAACTTCCAAAGATAAACAAATAATTGCGAGAAAAATAGCTTTTTATTGGAAAGATAATCCTGATGCTATGGCATGGTTAGAAGAACGTGCGCTCAATCATGAGAATCAGTCTGTGAGACAGGCAATTGCCAAAGGAGTAGCATCTGTTGAACTTCCCGATTTAAACCTTATATCCATTACAGATTTAGGAGATTTGTATATTTTCCAGAATCGATACGAAGAGGCGATCGCAACCTATCTTCGAGGTGTTGAGATAACTTTTGTTATGAAGGCGGGACTTATCGCTGCATACCAAACGCTTAAGAAATTTGACGAAGCGATCGCTTATTGCAATCAGTGGATAGAGAAAGAACCTAAAAGTCTATTAGCCTACTCTCAATTAGGAAGTATTTACAGAGATGCAGATCGTTATAATGATGCAATTTCTGCTTTCAACCGTGCGCTAGAAATAGCAGGTAAAAACATCACGGCTACCTTACCGCTTTCTGGATTAGGGTGGACTTATCATAATTTGGGAAAGTACGAAGAAGCAATTTCTACTTATAACCGTGCAATTGAGATTGACAGTAATTCCCAGTTTACTTCTACTATATTTAGCAATTTGGGTATGGTATACCATGACTTAGGGCAACATAGTGAAGCGATTTCTGCTTTCAATCAGGCACTTGAAATCGACTCTAAACATTCTAAAACATATAATAATTTAGGATATCTGTATCGTAACTTAGAACAGTGGGAGGACGCCGTAAAAGCATTTCATTGTGCAATTGAAATCAACCCTCAATATTCTAATGCCTACAGAAACCTGGGAATGGTGTATTTGATACGAGGAGATGTAACTCAAGCTGAAAAAGAATTCACAACCGCCATTCAAATTGACCCACTGTATGGTAATGGAGTGTTGAGTATGGGATTGCTCCAAGCCGTGCGAGGGAATTTGCAAGAAGCTAGAGTAACTTGGAAGAAAGGTTTAGAGCTTTACGGAGAACACGCACAACGCGAAAGACTTTTTCGCACGCTCTACGTCATAGCGATGGAACATAGTGAGCAGGGTATTGCCAATCTGCAACAAATCTTAACACGGGAAAAGCCTCCCGTCGGCTTGCTACATCAGGTTCTCGAAACTGCTCGAATTTTACAGCAATGCCCTGAATTTATACCAAGTATTGATACTGCTGTTGCATTGTTGCATCATGAAATGCAACGAAATTTGATGTGAGGATATGGCAGAAACGTATGATGTGATGCATAACCAATTCATTCCCCAGCGATCGCTCTGCCATAGCCATCATATCAGTGGAGGGAACATTCGGTGCAAATGTATCTCGATAATTGGCTACTGAATGGCTACTAATATTTAGATATTTAAGAGAGCCAATAGACACAATCAAAGGCGGCACCCGGATTTGAACCGGGGAGTAGAGGTTTTGCAGACCTCTGCCTTACCACTTGGCTATGCCGCCAGACTTGCGAGATTCCATCTTACCAAAATTTTATATAGAATTGCACTCCTAAAACGCAAATTTTTTTGCGATTAATTCTGTAATGGCAGAACAGTCTAGAAATTGGGAATCAGAAGAAGTGTTTCTAATCCTCACTACTTCGCAGAAAGCGCCGTCTACGTGGGAGGTTCGAGTTCCTCAGAGGGAAATATCTATTTTGGCGCGATCGCTGTAGTCAAATTTTGTTTTACTTATTACATGAAGTTAAAAATTTATTTCGGTATGAGCCAAGCTAGATCTCGTGCCAACTCTTTTCTAGTCAGCATTTTACATAGATTTTTTCGTCAACAAGTTAAAAGAACCTTCTCAATAATTGTTTGTTTACTAGGTTTGTTAAGCGCAGTTATTGTTCTTTCCGTAAATGCAGCACAACCCAGAGGCGAGCCTCCCTTATGGCAAGTCTATCAGCGATCGCTTAAATCAGCCAAATACGTTGACTTGACTCATGCGATCGCTCCTACAATTCCTGTATGGTCAGGTTTTGGTTCGTCCAAATTTGCACCCACCATTAATCCAAAAACGGGTGAACCATACACCTACCAAAAAGATGGCTTTGAAGCGACTCATTACGATTTGTCCACCGATCAACTCGGAACCCAGCTAGATCCACCCGCCCACTGGAACCCTAATTATCCAGCTATTGATGAGTTACCTGCTACCTTTGCTGTTCGCCCTTTGGTAGTCATTCCAATTCAAGACAAAGTAGCTCGTGACCCTAATTATCACCTCACTGTCAAGGATATTCAGGATTGGGAACGCAAGCATGGTATAATTCCGGAAGGTTCAGTTGTGTTTGTTCGCTCTGACTGGTCTAAGCAATGGCCAAACCCCGAACTAACTAAAAGAAAAGAGTTTCCTGGGGTAAAACTAGAAGCTTTGCAGTTTTTGCACCTCCAGCGCAAGATTCTTTTCCACGGACACGAACCCCTCGATACAGATAGCACGCCTACTCTGGAAGGGGAAGATTGGCTGTTAAATAACGGATATACCCAAGCAGAGGGTGTGGCAAATTTGGATCAAGTGCCGGAAACAGGTGCTTTGGTGGCAATTGGCTATCCCAAATTCCAAGGTGGCTTGGGAGGTTATGCACGTTACATTGCTATCTGTCCGCAAGACTGGAAATACGGCGTGTCAGTGGATCAAATTCCAGAATCTCCTCTGCCCAAAGCAGATAAACCACTTCACTGGAATAAACAGTTAGGTGTAAGGGTACGGTGAAAGATTTCAAGGGAAAAGGTGAAAGGGTAAGGGGGAAAGGAAAGAAAAATCTGTTTACTCTTTTACCATTCCCCATTCCCTATTAAATTCTCACTTCATCAGCGAAACTCTGCCAGCGGACAAAGTGAAATGGGCCAGCGACAGACCCCCAGATATGTTCATCGGTTTCCGGGTGGCGTCCTCGATCCAGGCTGATAAATTTTTCTTCGTCAATTTCAAATTCACTATCAAGATAGGTCTTTTGGCCTTTGCGAAAGACTATACAGCCTTTTCCTGGCTCTACCTTGCCTTTGAAACTGTTACCAGTCCACTCTACAATCATGTTGCAGCCTGGTAGTTTTTCCAAATCGTCGACGCTTACAGTTTTGAGGCGTTCGAGGTTACGAGACGCACCGTAAAACCTTTGTTCTTCTTTCACACAGTAATTTTCAATGGCGATGTGATTTGCTCCGTTAATCAACTTTAACACCCGCAAGCGATAGGGATCGTGGAGCGTGTAGTCATAAGCTTGCTCAACAAAAAAACTCACCCCTGATAGCACTTCCAAAGGAAGAGGACGCATACAAACCCGAATATGGGCATAAAAAGGCGGGTTTTCAAATGCCTGTTCTTGATTGCTAAAATCTGCTGCCATCCAGCGGGCTAAAGTGGCAATATCCGTAGAATGAGTCATTACAGACAATACACCAGTTACTTTTAAAGAGTCTGCGAGTATTTTAAAACTTGTAGATGTTTGTTTTGCAGGAGAATTTTTGAGTGGCTATCGTCATATTGGGATTAGTTAGTGGTTAGTAGTTAGTAGTTAGTAGTTTCAAACAATTAACCACTATCCACTAACCACTATCCACTATCCACTATCCACTAACAAGGTAAAACATTGATGTTACGGCGATTAAGTGTGACAATTACTGCCACTGCTACATTTTGGCTACTTTGCAATTCGTTGACGCTGGCAGAGACTAAAAAGCCTCAACAGCCAGATAAATTTCCCCCTAATCCGCTAGAGACTACTACACCCGATCCACTATTACCACGCGATCCAAAAAAACAGCCGTTATCTGCGAGTGAATTACAACAGTTAGAGACAGCACTGGATCAGTTGAATCAAGAAGCTGCGGCTAAACTGCAAGCGGGTGATGAGTTGGGAGCATTTGATACGTGGAACCGAGAACTGCGGTTGCGCCGCTACTTAGGTTCGCTCAAAGAGGTACAAGCACTAGGACGTGTGGGTGCGATCGCATATCAAAAAAACAATCGCCCAGAGGTACAATATATTACTCAACGGTTGCAAGCAATTCAAAAACAGGCACAATCCCAAAAAACAAATGATCTAGAACTATTGCAAGCGTTAGGACAAGCTTACCGACAAGTGCGATCGCCTCAAAACGCGGTGGTAGTATATGAGCAAGTTTTAACTAATGTGCGACAGCAACAAGACACAGCCAAAGAAATACAAACCCTACAGACAATCGGGGAAGTGCATCTGAGTTGGTTTGATTATCCCAAAGCTGCGGCTACTTATCAGGAATTATTGAAATTAGCTACTGCTAGGGGCGATAGTGTGAATGAGCTAATATACTTGCAACAGTTAGCTTACATTTACGAGCAAGCAAAACAACCCCAACAAGCTGTGAACATACGCAATCGGCTAGCAGAAATCTACCAGAAACAAAACAATCTCACTGCATTACCAGCCTTAAAGCTAGCCATTGGCTCAGATTATGAATCTCTGGCGCGAGAAAATCCTAATCTTTTACAAGAAGCTTTCAATAACTATCAACAAGCTTATACAACTGCTTGGCAATTGCAACAGTACGTACGCGCAAGTGAGGCTTTGCAAAAGTTAATTGCACTGTACCGTTCTCAAGGACAAATAAACAATGCACTGCAAGCTAGCGAAATTCTTGTACAGTCTCAACAATTGGCATCAAATTTTTACGGTTTGATGAACGCCTACGACCTCATTGGACAGATGAATTTAGAACGCAAAGACTATCCTCAAGCATTAAAAGCTTTTCAAAAAGGGCTAGAAGTAGCGCAACAATTAAAATATGAGGAAGGTTACTTTTCAGAGCAAATTCAAAAAGTTTCTGGACAAATTCCTCGGTAAGACAATCGCTCGGTATAGTGCAGATGCTATACCGAGGAATTATCTATTCTCACCGATGAAGTTTTCTATTCTGTTTGCTATTGGCGGTTCATATCTACCCAAACACTAGATAAAGCAGCTTGTGCAGAGGAGAGATTTGTACAAGTTATTTTTCTCCTCCGCCCCTGAGTAGCCCCTGAAGTTCACCACTTGCACGCGTTGGTGTGGCGCACCACTAAGCACCGCTAAAACGCCGATCGCTGTTATTGTGCCGACCAACCCGCATCAATCGGCAATGCTGTTCCAGTCAAAGTTTTACAGGCATCGCTGCATAGATAAATGGTCATAGCTGCAATCTGTTCTACAGTTACAAACTCCTTAATGGCATGATGCGCCAGCAGGACTTTAGGAATCACTTCATCCTCTGACATATTGTGGGCTTTCGCTTGTTCGGAAATTTGCTGACGTACCAAAGGAGTATCAACATAGCCAGGACAGATGGCATTTACGGTAATGCCAAATTCGGCTAAATCTAGCGCTGCTGCCTTGGTTAACCCTACTAGTCCATGCTTAGCACTCACATAAGCTGACTTGTAAGCCGATGCTACCAGACCATGTACAGAAGCGATATTGATGATCCGTCCCCATTTGTTCTGTTTCATAAATGGCAATACGGCACGGATAGTATAAAAAGCTGAAGACAGGTTTGTGGCAATAATCGCATCCCATTTCTCAATTGGGAAAGTATCTATCGGCTCGACATGCTGAATACCGGCATTATTAACTAGAATATCTAGGCTACCTAGTTTCTTTTGTGTATCGGTAATCATCGTCGTCACCTCCTGCACATTACCCACATCGGCCTTGTAATATAAAATTGTTCGCCCCATCTTTTCCAACTCTTGGCGGGTATTTTCTGCTTCTTCGGGCGTATTGATACCATTGAGAACAATATTCGCTCCTTCTTGCGCCATTGCTGAGGCAATGCCGCGACCGATGCCAGTCAGCGAGCCGGTAATTAGGGCTGTTTTACCTTGTAATCTCATCATGGCCTCCTTCACCTTAGGGACGTGCCAAGCCCTTTCCGGGTTGGCTCTATGCTAAGGGCACTTTTTTAAGAGTTCCTCTTAGCTAAACAGTCTCATTCTGGAATCAAGACGGCATCACCTGTAAAGGTGATCAAATCCTCAGCATCTGGATTTGCAGCAATCGGCGGCAAGTTGGCATCGCTGATGGGCAAAGCCAATCCATCAGTTCCACCGCGCGGTGTTGTGTGGATAACTTGATTTGGCGGTAAGGGTGTACCGTTCGTCAAGTGAGCAAACATTAAATCCAACGCCTCGATCAAGTAATAGTGCAGGGGGATGAAGCGATTGTCGAAGCCGCTAGAGGCGTTCAAGGTGTCCAAGTGCTGGGCGTTAGTAACCTCGTAGTAGCGCAAGTTACTAGCTTCGCCTTCGACACGCTGGTTGAGACCAAAATAGGCGCGGGAAGTATGATTCGGTGGCAGAATCTGGTCGTTGCGTCCGGTAACAATGACGGTTGGGATGCCGTGAAGATTTCCGGTGGCACGAACCTGTTCAATTCCTCTGGTGAGTTTGGCATGTATGCTCCTCATCTGTCCTGTAAGCTTGTTTTTGGTAATCACATCAATACCAGTCGCAAGCGATCGCAAACAAAGCGCACCGTCCAAATTTTCGTCTTGGCGCTGGCTGGAGGGCGATATCGACTCGCGCTGCCGCTTGGGTTCGCCGACCGAGGCGTTATTAATCACGTCCACTCCCCCAATGAGCGGGGTTGGCGGAATGCCAGTGCTAACGCTGAACAGTTTCACTTCAGTCTCAACAGATAGTGGCACCGATTTACCGGTGATTAAATCAGTGGCTCCAAAGCTGTAGTCACAGAGATTGTTCTCTACCCGCTGCCGAGCATAGGCGTTGGCGTAAGTAACTGCAAGTGCCTGTGGCACGCTAATAAACCAGTTCAATGGCTGGATAATGTTTTGCTCGGGAAGAAGCCCAAAGTCGTTAATCAGCCGCTGTGCTTCGGCTGCCTGCTCTTCTGGTGTGGTCGATTGCAGCAGACCCAATTCGTGTAGGGACGCACAACGGTTCTGGCCGAGTTCTGAAGGGGTCATGTTTAACGGCACACCGGCCAGTGCAGGGTCGCGGTTAACACACCCTTGGTAGACGTTGAGCATGGTCGTGTAATCATAGAGGCTGCGGCTATGTTCAAATACTGGTTTGCGATTGCCTTGGACGATTCTAAATCCTGAATCGAACACTGGATTAACGTTGGGTTCAGAAACAGCCACGCCATCTATGAGGCCTTGCTGATCCTGCTCTGCTGCCCGTATTGAAGCAGCACCTCCGTTGGACACACTGGAGGCAATAACGATGGTGTTGTCTGGGGTAATGCTGGGCTGCACTTTCTTATTCTTTCCATTGCCGATGGACTCGCCAAATTCTTTGTTCAGCAGAAAAAAGGCAAATTCGATAGACTGCAACACATTTTTGCCCCAGTCCTTCTCTGGGTTGAGCTGAGAATGAGCGTGCTTGAAGGCAAAACGGTTTGGAGTTTTAGCATTGAAGATCTGGCGATCGCGTTCTTTAAGCATGGCGGTGAAGTTTGAGTTTTTGCCTGCGGTATCGGCGTCCACGCGCTGGCCCTGAATTAAATTCACCATATGATTTTGGAGGTTGTGAGCGCCAGTGCCGGTTCCCTTGTCGGTGTATGCAACAGCACAGCCATGCTTGAGTCCCCATTCACCCGCCGTTGCGATCGCACCGTAGACACCACGCGATCCTGGGGAGGGAGCGGTGATGATACAAGCAAGAAGAGGGTTGAAGGTAGCGGGCACCTGCACCATCATAGTGATGTTTTCTCTACCTGAGCCATTGTCAGCGAAAGCTAGGAACTCATCTCCAGCAATCAGACCCTCGTTATTGGTAATTTTACTGTTGATCGTTATGTTGGGGCCGTAAAGAACACCATAGCCCCCACCCTCACTTATGTCAACCAGCGCTCGATAGTTATTGTAAATCGCTAGTGTACGCAATTCACTGGCAGTCGGGTTTTTGGGGTCGGTGAAAGTTGGAGCTGAACCAGCTAACCCACTCTTCCCCAGTCCACCGGTTAATAAGTCATTTTTGCTACCATCATAGCTGGTTTTGATGATTTCTCCGTGGATGAAGCTGGGCTTATTAGTAAAGGGATTTTCTTGGTTGCCATCGTCAGCCAACGTATTCGCACTAAACCCAGCAAAAGCGATCGCTACTAGGCTGACTAAGATCGGGAGCCGCCAACTCATTCTTCGTTCTCGCTTCATAGCCCACGCCTCTGACTGTTTGTTTGGGTTTCATAAAAGTTACTCAAATCTGCGCTTAGCGTGCGGCTGGATGGGTTTGATTGTTAGGGGTTTTTGTATAAATATTTACTAATATGCAAGCCAAAAACGGTGTCCGACGTGAGTAGATTTGAATAAGGCACTTGCTGATTTGAGCAGGTTTTTCCCAGGGAGAAATGCGATCGCATTTGCTGATACTAATTCTTCATTTTAATATCTTGCACTAACACTCTAACTCCGAATCGCACACTCGTTTAGCGTAAAATCGAGAACTACCTGTGCAATCACAACCAGTTACTGACAGACACCAACAACATTCACCAGCGATCGCAACTTAAGGAAGTTAATGATTAAAATCCTTACCATATATTGATTAAACAGGTAGTGTTAAAGATGTGTTGAAAAGCCAAAAATAAAACGCTTGGCAACAAGAGTTTGATAAGTAAATTAACACATATATAACATTACCTTCCTTCATATGTGGAAGAGATTTTTGTATGTTGCCTAAAAAAAGCGTGAAAATTATTAAAATTGTGTTTTAATTAAATTAAATTAGCCATTAATCCCTACAAAAATGCAGCAGCATTGCTGCATCTAGTATCGAGTGTCAAATTCAATAAGTGGACTGAGAGCATTAAGGGAATCAAGCGTAAGAAGACACTCGATATGTTATTAATTGCATTTGCTCTCAAAGTTCGTGGTTAATAAGTGATGTAAAAGATCTACTGGAAGAAGTAGAGTAATAACCGTCTTTTGGAACGTTGTATTTATTTGTCATGAGTCAGTAGTCATTTGTTATTTATATTTGCTGTCGTACTAAAGACAAATAACTCATGACAGTCTTAACGAAAAAAGTGCAAATTGGACGGTTTGCAAATAAACAAAACAAAAACTGTAGGGTGCGTTACGGACTACCGTCCTAACGCACCATAATTTAAAGCTACAGCTGTAAAAATTAGTGGTTAGTAGTCAAAAAAAATCAACAGCTAACCACTGTACGGGCGAAGCATTTGTACGAAGATATTTCGTTTTGATGGAAAGATACCCATACAAATACTTCGCCCCTAGAAACTACCAACAACACCTAATTAGTCATAAGTAATGATGAAAAACATAGCAGGTAAAACAGTACTGTTGACTGGTGCTTCCGGTGGTATTGGAGTATTTATTGCCCGTGCGTTAGCAAAAGAACAAGCAACAGTAGTCTGTGTTTCTCGTTCCCAAGATCGGCTGGAACAAATACGTGCTGAGGTCGAATTGGCAGGTGGTAAAGGTATCAGTATTCCATTTGATATCAGCAAATTGGAAGAATTACCAATCCTTGTGCAGCAGATTAATCAACTTGCAGGTGCAGTTGATATTTTGATTAATAATGCTGCCATTGAAAAATACCGACCTTTTCAATATTACTCCCAAAAGGATATCCAGTCTATATTAATAACTAATTTACTAGCTGGGATGGAGTTGGCTAGGTTGGTATTGCCAAGCATGCTAGAGCGTAATAGCGGTAACATTGTTAATATCGCCTCTGGTTCTGGGAAAAAAGGAGCGCCTTACAACAGCATTTATTCAGCTAGTAAAGCTGGTTTAATTATGTGGACAGATGCGATACGGCAGGAATTAACTAATACCAATGTAGGGGTTTCAGTCGTTTGCCCGGGATACACAAAAGCAGGAATGTTTTTAAAGTTTGGCTTGCCAGCACCTAAATTGGCGCGTATTTCTGAACCAAAGGCTGTGGCTCATGCAGTGCTACAAGCTATTAAACATAACAAAGGAGAAGTTCTACTTGATGGATTTCTTACCAGGCTATTGTTTTCCAATATACAACTTTTCCCCGATTTTGGAGATGCAATTTACCGTTGGATTGGTTTGACCAATCTGAACCTAACTTGTGCAGAAAATCAAATGCGTATCGAAAAACGATTGCATAACTAATGATTTTTGATGTTTGTAGTCAGTGCTATAGATAGGTAGGACTTACTACAAACTGAAATCAATTTTAGTAGAATCAAAAACTAAGTATTTTGATATATAACACAGTTCTAATATCTAGACTGTGTTTTTTTAATAAAAATCATAAATATTACACAAAAATAGCAAAAATCCCGACTGAAAAGTCTGGATTTTTCATTTTTCATAGATTTACTCCAATTAATAAGTCGTTAATTTCATTCTTCAACTTATTTCTTCTCTCCTCACACCTAGTGAATCACCACTAACTCAACAAACGGAGAAAAAATGGCTGATAGTCATTATGATGTCATCATCATTGGTACGGGTGCTGGTGGCGGAACACTGGCATATAAATTAGCACCAAGTGGGAAGAAAATTTTAGTCCTAGAGCGAGGTACTTTTGTACCTAAAGAAAAAGCAAATTGGGATTCACTGCAACTTTTTCAAAAAGAGCGCTATCGCCCAGCAGAAGTGTGGTATGACAAACACGGTAAAGTAATTCGTCCAGTCACGCACTATTATGTTGGTGGTAATACTAAATTTTATGGCGGTGCATTATTTAGATTTCGCGACCATGACTTCAACACAGTTTTTCATAAAGATGGTATCTCTCCTGAATGGCCATTAAAGTATCGGGACTTTGCCCCCTACTATACTCAAGCAGAAAAACTATATGAAGTACACGGTCAACGAGGTTTAGATCCTACTGAACCTCATATCAGTGAAGACTATCCGTTCCCAGCAGTCAGCCACGAACCTTACATTCAAGAAATTCACGATGCCTTAAAAGATAAAGGCTTACATCCATTTTATCTGCCACTTGGTATTAAGCTTAATGAAGCTAATCGTTTTTTAAGTACTTGTATTCGTTGTGATACTTGTGATGGCTTTCCGTGTTTTATTAATGCTAAGGCTGATGCTGATGTTAACTGTGTGCGACCAGCCATAGCTCATCAGAATCTAACTTTAATTTCTCAAGCAAAAGTTTTCCAACTGCATACAAGTGCATCTGGTCGCGAAGTCACTGGAGTAACAGCAGAAATCGCAGGTAAACAGCATATTTTTTCTGGAGATATTGTTGTTATTGCGTGTGGTGCAATTAATTCAGCAGTATTGTTACTCAAATCTGCTAATGATCAACACCCGAATGGATTAGCTAATAGTTCTAATCTCGTAGGACGAAATTATATGGCTCATAAGTTTGCCGTGGTCATGGCTTTGTCTACAAAATTAAATTCTACAGTTTTTCACAAAACTCTAGCTGTCAATGATTTCTATTGGGGGGAAAAATATTTTCCTTATCCAATGGGAAGCGCACAACTGTTAGGTAACATCACTACAAATAGAGTCGCTGCATATGCACCTCCTTTTACACCCGATCTTATTGCTGAGGCAATCGCAAATCATTCTGTTTCATGGTTGTTAATGACTGAAGACTTACCAGATCTCAAAAATCGCGTGCGCGTCGAAGGTGATAAAATTTTTCTCGAATATACAAATAACAATGAACAAGCTTTTAATCGTTTAATTAAGCGTTGGATTTCGGTACTGAAATCAATTAAACTACACTCTCAAAAAGGACATTTTTCTTTTTTTATTCCTCAAAAATTGACTCTAAAAGAGGTGGGACATCAGTGTGGTACTTGTCGTTTTGGCGAAGATCCAAGAAAGTCTGTACTTGATATCAACTGCCGCACTCACGATGTTGATAATCTTTATATTGTCGATGGTAGCTTTTTCCCCTCTAGTAGTGCTGTGAATCCATCTCTAACGATTATGGCAAATGCTTTGCGAGTAGGAGAGCATTTGCTAGAAAGGATGAAGTGACATTAATTATAAGAAGTTCGTAGTAAGGACTTTAAGCCTGAAATATTCAAGCGCTAAAGCGCTTACTACGAACAAGTGATAGATTTATGGCAATAAGTATGGACAGTGACGTGGAAACAATACGGATTGTTCAAGATATGAATAATTAACCTTTGTGTCTTAGTGTCTTTGTGGTTTAAAAAGACATTATTTTTCACCACCAAGGCACTAAGACACCAAGCAAAATATAATGGGCGGTGCGTTACGCTAGCGGTAACGCTACCAATTATTAAATCGGTGTTGCTGCCAAATCTTTTGATTTTTCAACTATTTGATATAGTTTCTCTTCAAACTTTCCCATACATACTGACCAATCATATTCGAGTACGGAAAAGCGGGCTTGCATGGGCATTTCTTCTTTGAGGTCGGGATTTTTTAAAATTTGAATCACTTTGTTGGCAAAATCCCAAGGATTATTGGGTTCGGCTAAAAAACCGTTGCGATCGGGGAATACCTGTTCTGAGGTTGAAGGTGCTTTGACTGCAACTACAGGAGTTCCAGAAGCTAAGGCTTCGTTGTTGGAGGTGCAGAAGTTTTCGGTAATGGATGGATTGACAAACACATCGGCTCGTGCATACCAACCCAAAAGTTCTGTTCCGTGAGATTCACCCCATACTGTAACACCCGATCCAAATTTGGCGGCGCGCTGGCGCATCTCTTCCTGTTGGGGACCGCTACCAACAATAACTAGATGCACATCAGGTATTTGGGCAGCGATGATTGGATATATATCGAGAAGCTGAATGACACTTTTTTCCGGGGCAATGCGTCCGACAAACAGGAGGGTGGGACGACGATCGCCAGGAATAGGATCGTAACAGATGTTGGCAGGATTAAATTTTTGGCAATCTATTCCTTGATAGGGGAGATATTCACTGCGTTGGGATTTCAGACTTTTGTATTTCTCAAGCTGTTCTCGCGAAGGAAAGAAGTTATAGTCGTAGGTTTCACTGAACTGCTTAATTAACATAGGCAGCATGGGACGAATAAAGCTAAAAAACTGATTTCCCATGTAATATCGAATATAAGCTACGATATCTGTGTGAAACAGAGATACGATTGGGGTGTTAGTTTTTCTAGCGTATTCAGCTCCCACAGGACGACCGTAACCTTGCAAATACAGTGAATAAAATCCTCTCATTTGCGGTGCTTCTTCAACCACCACAATATCTGGTTGGAATTCCTCCAACAATTTGGTATCACTCCAATGGCGATAGTGTAATGGTTGGGGAAGAGATTTGTAGAATATCAGAGGTTGGGTAGGGAATGCGTAAGAAGAAAATTTGGGGAAAGATTGTAGTTCTTCCAGTCCTGGCATGGGACGACTACCAACCTCTTTGGGATACTGGTCGTTGATTTCTGGGTGAACAAGAAAAACTTCATGTCCCTGTTGTAGTAACCACCGCACCCGTTGGTGTACTGCAACTGAAACCCCTGTCAAGAATGGCGCATATAATCCTGTAATCAGGGCAATGCGAAGAGGTTGTTTATTCATAGTTCAAGGGAGTTGTTTAAAGAGATGGGAGATGGGGGGATGGGGAGAGTGGGAGAGTGGGAGAGTGGGAGATGGGGAGGCAATAGTAAATTACTAACCACTAACCACTAACCACCAACCACTAACTACTAACTACCTAGATCTCAAAGAGATACTTTGCTATCAACAGGTTGGTCTAACATTTGATAAGGGCGATATTCGACTAGCCGGATGTTCCAAGGCCCTTTGATCTGATAAGTAATGCCGCGCCAGTTAATTTTTGGCATCCACGCAGACGATACCATCACAAATGCATAAACCCAGTGTGTCAAAGGAATGCCAAACAACATTTTCACTACAGTGGTAATTGACAATCTGGTGATTGTTCCTGTATTGTTGCGAATTATTGGTTGTACTCCTTTTTCTAGAGCGATCGCCATTAATAGCAATGCCACTATATAACCGCCGAAACCAGCAAAGGCAACTGTAGCCGCATCCCATTGTTGCTGAAATAACGCCGCCAGACACAATACTAAAAGTAGATTTGGCAGCAGTACTGTTTGCAGCGCGTCAGCAATTACAGCCCACCACTGGGGATGATAAAGTCGAGAAGCAAGTAGTTGACGCTTTGTCCAGCCTAGTAATCTGGGTAAGTCGCACTCTTCGCGATTGAGAATCAGCAGAGATGGTACAAACTTAACCTGCAACCCATGCTGTGCTAGGACGTTGCGGATCATGGTATCTTCGCAATAGGCTCGTGCCCATCTATCTAGCAGTCCGGTTTGGCGAATTACTTCTGTTTTCAGCGCCAAAGTACCACCCCAAGGAATGCGATACAGGTACATCTGCACAACTGCGGAGGCATTCCAGAAGTATCGCACCAATGAACCCCAATATCTGCCTGTGGACAAATACCAACGATTACCAGTAGTCGCCCCAACTTTAGCATCGGTTAGAGGACTGACTAATTCGCGCAGCCAGTTGGGATGAACCACTGCATCAGCATCTACCAGTGCAACTGCTTTGTAGGAATCATCCAATTCTGAGACAGCTTGCACGATGGAACTGCATTTGAGGCTACAGTTGTATCGCCTGATCGTTAAAGGGCTAATTTGGACGTTAGTTGCTCCTATAGAGGCTATAGTCTCAGTGGCAATTTGCCAAGCTGGATCTTCTCGGTTATCAACGATCAGCTTTAGATCGTATTGCGGGTAGTTTTGCTGTAAAAGCGATCGCAAACAATTAGGCAAAAACGGATCGCCACCCCGCAAACAAAGAATGACTGCTGTTTTGGGTAACTGGTCGTCTGGTAAGGAATTTTTGCGGTGCGATCGCAATACCCATAAAAATACCAGTAATATAGATACTTGAATGACCAGCCAGCCTATCAAAAGTCTACACAGAAATATCGCCAATTCTTTCATTGTTAAGGAAGAAGGAAGAGAGATAAGATAGCCAGCCTTTAACAAAATTGTTCTTTGTCATTTGTCATTTGTTGTTTGTTGTTTGTTGGTTGTTTACCACTGTACGGGCGCAAAGCTTTGCGCCCCTACTAAACAATGACTAATGACTAATGACCAATGACCAATGACTAATGTTTATGGATCGAGTCCATACTTCATTGCAATCTTGATTGTTGTGTTTTTGTTCAATGAAAAACTTGCATCGCGAAACTTTGGTGCACCAGTTATAACTGACACGGTTGGGTTATTGGAAATACCAAAACCTTCTTGAGGAATGCCTAAAAAATCTCTGTTGAGTATATAATCTCCGTTTTGATCGTCAACAACAGCAACTGCATAAGTTCCCGGTTTCAAACCAGCAAACTGCTTTTTGATAGAGCTCCCTGTAATCTTAGTGCAGCCACTTTTGACTTCACTGGTATCACTAAAAGGAAACCCTTTTTCACTAGAAAATACTCTGAGGCAAACCTGACCATTTTGGCTTTTGATGCCATTTACTACTACAGTAAGTGTAGTATTGGATTCTGCTTTAACAGTACAAGCTAAACCAATACTTGCTATGGTAGGCAGAAAAAACAAAATAAACTTCGAGGCTTTAGCTAACATTGTCATTCCCATCAATAAATTATTTCGGTGATGGTTGTTGTTTGTTGTTTGTTGAGTGTTCCAAACAACAACCAACAAACAACTATGAACTATTTACTTAGTTCATCACTTTTTTGATGTCCGTTTTTTTCAGCCATTCTTGTGTCAGCTGCATTCCTTGTTCTAAATTAATGGTTGGTTCATAACTTAAGGTTTTTCGTGCTTTCTCAATTGAATAAGCATAGGGACGAGTCATAAAATCTACGACTTCCGGCAAAATATCGGCTTGTTTGCGAAAAAGTTTTTGCCCTTGATAACGCAGCTTGAGAAATAATTTAAGTTCATCTTTTGGCAGAGAAAATGGTGCTGGTAAACCCGCCATTTCTGCCAAGCGTATGAAATACTCCTTCCAAGAAGTTTCTTGCCCATCTGTGATATTAAAAATTTCACCGTAGGTTTCTTTTTCTAAGGCAAGAAAGATAGCTTCAATCAGGTTGTCGATATATACGTGATTGATAACTCCCTGCCCATCGTTAGCATAGGCAAACAATTTTTGCCGCATTAATGATAGCGGTCGAACTATCCAAGGAATACTACCTGGGCCGTAAACATCACCTGGTCTAATAATAATAACGCCAAAATTAGGTGGATTATTCAGTTGTAAAAGTGCTTTTTCAGCTTCTATTTTTGTCTGACAGTAAGGATTATTCTCGCCTGAAAGCGGCCCGTCTTCTGTAACACGATTAGGATAGTTGAAGCCGTAAACTAAAGCACTGGAAATATAAACGAAGGTTTTAACACCAGCAGTCTTAGCAGCTTTAGCTATGTTAATGCTACCGCCGACATTTACCTCACGAAATTCTTCAATTGAACCACCTTCTTTGGCAATTTCATCTGTGTGTATAACTATGTCTGTTCCCTGACAAGCTAATTCAGCATTAGCAGGATCGGTGATGCTGCCAATCATGACTTTAGCGCCCAAGTTCTGCGCTTTTTTAGCTTTATCTGTGGAACTTTGCAATCCACAAACTTTCATCCCCTTTGCAATAGCAAGTTCAGCAGTACGTAAACCAATAAATTCGCCAATTCCGGTGATGAGAAGAGTTTTATTTTGGAAATCCATGCTAACTCTGTGTTATTTGTTGGTTGTTGTTTGTTGTTTGTTGTTTGTTGGTTGTTGGTTGTTGGTTGTTTTTATCCAAACAACAATGAACCATCAACAAACAACGCATTAGAAAATATCTGCTGGATCTGTAGAACGGAGTTTATTGATAGCCAATGCTCCCGAAGTCATGCACATTAATATCGTTGATATGAGAACAATTGCTGCATTCTGAAAGCTCATCATGATAGGTAATTTGGTTGCTTCCATAGCAAATTCATATAAGAAGATGGAAATAATCCATCCTGGGATGTAACCTAATACTGACAGAATCAGAGCTTGTTGAAACACAACATTTAATAAGTAGTTATTTTCATAGCCTATAGCTTTTAATGTGGCGTAGGCGATTAGTTGAGTAGAAATATTACTGTAAAGAATTTGATAGACAATCACAATACCAACAACTGATGCCATTGTTAGCATAAGATTCAGGATGAAACCAATAGGAGTTCTGGTAGCCCAATATTGTTTCTCAAAATCAATAAATCCTTTGTGAGTAAAAATTTTCACATCATTTGGTAAATTGGCTTTGAGTTCTTCTAAAACCTTTTTAGGATTGGCTCCTGGTTGAAGTTTAATTACACCTACATCTATCATTTCCGCAGGACGACTGTTAGGAAATATCCTCAAGAAAGTTGTATCACTGACTATTAAGTTGCCATCTACGCCAAAGGATGGGCCCAAGCCAAATAAACCACCGACTCTGACTCTGTACCCTCTTAATGAATCAAAGGGAAATATTTCAAGTATCTGTTCGGTATTTTCTTGAACAAATTTCTGGGCAACTGGGCCAAATTCTGGTCGAGAGTTGCGGTCAAAAAGCACGACATCGGGGACTTTAATTTTATCGATATTTTTCTCCACTTCTGCCAAACTCATCACAGGTCTACCTGGTTCAAAACCAATCACATAGATTGAATATTTCTCGCCGTTTTCGGGATTCTTAAATTTGGCAAATCCCAAATACATGGGGCTAACTGACTCCACACCATTAAACCCCAGTGCTTGATATAATCGAGTCCGAAAAAAGCTCTGAATTGCAGTCAAAGATTTATATTGGGAACTGACTAAAAATAAATCACCTTGGAGATTGCGATGCACTTGGGTAGCACTAGAGTAGAGTGCATCTTGAAATCCAAGTTGCATAAACATCAAAATCACAATAAAACCAATGCCAGCTACAGCTACTAAAGAACGAATTCTGTTTCTGACTAGTTGCAGCCATGCCAGAGGAATTTTAAACGCCATGATTCCAGCTTTTGGGATTGTAGTTTTGCGAGTAATTTAACGATGCCCGGATTACCTAAATTTTGATAGCCACATCTACCTGTAAGTTGGTTAAACCAGCGACTTGTTGGCTATCTGCTGGGTTATCGATGCGGATTTTCACTTGAATTACTCTGCGGTCTGTATCTGCTCCTGGATTAATGCTTAAGATGTTCTGTCTGTCAACTAGCAAACCTATTTCGCTGACTGTTCCTTGCAATTTTTTTCCAGGAAAAGCTGTACTGGTAATAATAGCTTTTTGACCTACACGTACTTTCTGGATATCGGTTTGATAAACTTCTGCGATGACGTGCATTTGAGAGGTTTTACCTACCTCAATAATTCCCGTAGAGGCTACTACTTCTCCGGATTTGGCGTGAACTTTCAAAACTTTTCCATCTATGGGAGATTTAACATAAGTTAAATCGTGTTCTGCTTTGGCTTGTTTAACAGCAGATATTGCTGTTTTGAGTTCGGCTTCTGCCAAGCGTACATCTGTTGGACGTACCTCTTTAATACTCCCGAGTTTGGCTTTTGCCTCTCTCAGTTGCTCTTGGAGAGTGTCTACTGTACGGCTAAGGGTAGCTTTGGCTTCGGTAAGCTGCTGTTGCAGTGTCTCTAGTTGCAAGGATTTACTAGCTGCTGTAGACGCAGAAACCGCACCTTCTTTGTATAGCTGTTGATACCGGGCGTTCTCGGTTTGGGCATTATTTACTTGCGCCTGGAGGCTGGCGATCGCTGCTTTCTGTGCATTTACTTCTCCTTGCAATTGCCACTCTACTTGGGCGATCGCTGCTTTTTGGGCATTAATATCACCTGTTTTCGCCCCAGCTTTCACCTGTGCCAGTTTAGCTTGAGCGACTTGAACATTGTCTACAGCCTGTTGTACTGCTGCTAGAGAACGAGCATATCCTTCCAGCAACGCTACTATTTGCCCTGCTTTTACCTGGTCTCCTTCCTTGACTAAAAGTTTTTCCACTCGCACACCAGTCAGTGAACTGGGAGCAGACAACTGAGTCACTTCCCCATCAGGCACTATCCGTCCTAAAGCTGTGACTGCAACTCTCGCTGGCGTAGTTTTAACAGCCTTTTGCTGTTGAGTTTGAACAGGAGAGCGAAACATTAACAAACTGAAAAAAGATACTAATCCGGTAGCTAAAGCAATAGAAACTGCCAAAAAAATTCCCCACCTAGCTACGGGTTTTCCGAAAAATAGGCTTTTCTTGTCTGTTGTCATATTGTTGTTGGTTTTTAGTTTATTGTTGATGGTGAGCCAGCGCGCTCCAAAGGGGGTCTCCCCCATGAGCGACTGGCGAACCCGGAGGGTTGTTGGTAGAAGCGCAAAACCTTGCGCCGATACAGTGATTGGTTCAAACGAAAAACAGCAAACTACTAAAATTCAACACGAAAAATACTTGTATTTATCTTGGTGGTTAAAAATTTTTTGAACCACCAAGACACCAAGACACGAAGAGAAATTTGTATCTCCCTTTCTCCAGTGCCATTATGCGCGAACTTAGTTTATGTAACTGAAACTTCTAGTCTCCCACTTAATCAAAAAGGAGTTATAAATGCTGTATTGGTACAAACAAATTAACTGCAAAAACTATGGTGCTTTTGTACCAAAATATTCTGCACTTTGCTCTCAGTAAACATCAGCAAAAATATTCCCAAAGCGATGTAAAATTAACTAGAAGACTTCAGTTCTGGAAGAACTAAAACACAACGAAGCGACGATAATGTTGGCATCAAAAAACTTGCTTTCCAGTATGGCAAAAAAGTTTGATGTTGTCAAGCTAAATAATATTTCTCAGCATAGCTGCTGCTGACACTATATATAGTGTGAACATTACACGCAAAAAAAGATTCTTAACTGCTAGCATTTCAATAAAATCCATAAAAAATAGTTAAAAAGTTGCAAAAATTACAAAAAATTTTATTTGTCTAATTTACAGATTGAGCTTCAGTTTCAAAACCTACTTTTAATTGTATGAGAATGTTTTGATCAAGTTACTAGTAGCATGTCTTGAAAGGCAAACGTCAAGAGCCACAACTTCTGCCTTCCCTTGTCGCGACTACCGCCCTTCTTACTTGGGCATGAGTGCAAACAATCAGTTTTTGTTATCAGATCAAAGTTGATATGGGGAACTTTTTGATAACGGTTTACTTCGTAGAGCTACTAGGTAAATAAATACTGTTATCAATTGATTGACTGTTACTTCTTGACCATGAATCATAAGACATTCTCATCAGATTTCTCAAAAATTTCACGTTTTTGATAATACTGGTGAAATAATATTGGGTTTATCGTCTTGTTGGTATTTTCACTGACGACACAAAAAATAGTAATTATGCCTAGAATACCTATAGACAAAATTAAAATTGGTGTGAACCGTCGTCCATTAAATGGCGAAAAAGTTAAGGATTTAAAAGAATCTATTCAAGCTAATGGGCTACTGAATCCCATTACAATAGACCAGAATTATAACTTGATTGCTGGGCTGCACCGTCTGACAGCCTGTCAAATGCTGGATTTACAAGAAATTGAGTGCAATATTGTTAATTATGAATATTCTGAGCAAGCTCGCCTAGCCGAGATTGACGAGAATTTGATCCGCAACGAGTTAGAACCCCTAGAGCGTCATGAACTGTGGTTAGAACGGGAGCAAATTCTTCAGCGCATGGGACTGAGAGCGAAAGCAGGAGATAACCAATACACTCTCCAAGGTAGTGCAACCATTGCACCACCTGCCAAGACTACTCGGGAGATGGCAAAAAAAGCTGGCTACTCTGAACGTACTTTGCAGCAAGGCTTACAGATAGCTAAAGCAATTCACCCAGAAGTTAAACAGATAATTAAAGAAACACCACTGGCTAAAAGTACGACAACTCAATTAGAGATAGCCAGAACTGCAACTCAAGAACGTCTCTTGGCAGAAGAAGCAGAAAAGGCTGCACAACTAGCCAAAGCCAAAGGAGAGCAACAAGAAGCCGAACGGCAAGCTACCTTGGCAAAAGAAGCACGAACCAAGCAAAAAGAGCTACAGTTGTTAGCTTTCAAAAGTGCTATGGCACAAAAACAAGCAAAGTCAGCTGTTAAGAAAGTATCGCTGCAAGCAGAACAACCCGTTAAGAAAGCAACTGTTAATGTCAAAGAACCGAGAGTCAAACTTGGTGACGAATTGATGCTTGGTAGGCACTTAGTTTATTGTAGCGATACTAGCAGTCAAGAATTCAGGGAACTGTTGCCCTCAAATGCGGCTTTGGCGATCGCTACCCTATCACCAACCTGGAATCATGATTATTTAATCGACGAGGCGCGGATTGTTGCTGTAATGCGTTCCCAGGGCAATGTTTATGAATTTTGCAGCCGAACTCGGATGCCATTTCAATATGAATTTGTAATTGACAATTTGTATGTAGGCATTTTTTCTCGCCAAGCAATATCTAAACCTCAAACACCAATCAATATTGAAGGCGTAGAGGGAATAGTCAATTACCTCATTAATCTATACACAAGTTACCAAGATAAATTTGTGATTGCTCCGTTCATGGGAAATGGTGAAATTCTCATTGCTTGTGAAAGATTGGGGCGTATCTGTTTTATAGGAGATGAGAACCCGGAATTAGTCAGCCGCGGAATTATGCGTTGGGAGCAGTGGACAGGAAAACAAGCAGGGAAAAGTGATAAATAAAAACCAGATTTTTCAAAGCTTAGGTGTTAAAAGTATCCCTGTCAAGGTGCAACCTTCAACATCAAGTTTTCTTTGTGTGTTTGTGCCTACCCTGCGGGAAGCCGAGTAAAGCGCGTCTATGTGGTTCAAAAATAGATTTTATTAAACACCAAGACACTAAGACACCAAGTAAAATCACAAGCAAATTGGAATTTTTTAACCCACCTTGACAGGGCTAGTGTTGGCTCCTATTGAATCGGACATGATATCAACCAACTACTAATCACCAAAAAAACCTTAAAAATTTTTCTGTTATTGATTAACATTCACTCAATGTGTGTCTGCTATTCACAATCATGTAAACAAATATTGACTTAAATAACCACTTAACATATCTAGTTTATTTTTATTAAAAAATCAGCATCCGTCTTAGCTGAATTACCATGCTTATATGAAAAATTTACTGATGCTCACTCATTGCATAAATGTATTTATCACATAGTTCAGTTAATTGTTAAACAAATTGGTGTTTATATTTTCATATCAAAAAAAATTCTATTTAAAAACTGGGCATGTAAAGTAATTTGCTACTAAATAAAAGTAAGAAAAGTTACTATTTGAGAATGCTTTATAGTTTTCATCAGATTTTTTTAAAATTGCCTTCCACGAACAGTCCTGTTGATGCTAGCTATGCTAATGTTGGTTTTAATTCTGATTATTTCAGCGGCAGGGCAAATTAGTTAGTTGATTGAGAGCGGACAACTAAACACTAAAAAAAGTCTAATTGCCATCATTAATTACTAGTTCAATTATTTGGTAAATTTGCTCATGAATTCGGATGAAAGGAGGCATTTTTCTGTAACGATTTTGTCAAATAATGTTTGACAAAATTTATAGAATATATTATCTTGGAAGTCGAAACTGCTATGGCATTTATTAAGATTCAGAACGTTGTCATTAACACTAACTACATTGCCGCAGTTAAGCTAGATAATCAAACTGGCTCTGGAGAAAAAAGCATTTCTATCCTCTTAGTTACTCCCAAGTTTTCATTATTCCAGCTGGAAAGCATCTCCACCAATCACCATCATTACGAATGGATTGAGTTCACTGGTCAAGCAGCTAACGCACTGCAAGACTACTTTACTAGTTACAACAACGTTATCGACCTACTACCAGAATCTCAGGAGTCGAGCGCTGTGTAATATTTTTTTATTCAATCGCAACAGACGTAGCCGAGATGATTTTCATTGGCTAAAGCGTCTACTCATCAGGGTGACATTTGCTATTTGGCATGAATGTCTGTACAGGTATTTAGCTTTCGTGCATAGGATAACTGCTACATTAATTCGCTACAGAAATTGTAGCAGTTCTAGCATCCACATTATCAAAGATTAGTCTATTTTTCTATGTCTGCTCATTCAATTGATATTGCCTTAGCGCAATTTGAAGAACAGATAAACGATTGTGAAAAGGCTTTGGTGAGGTTTATTGAGGTCAAAAAAAAGATGTCGGATCAATCAACGCCAATCGAAAAAATTAACAGAAAATTGCAACATAATCCTATCGCCATTATTGGTATGGCTTCTTTATTTCCTCAAGCCAGAAACTTGCGGGAGTATTGGCAAAATATTGTTAACAAACTCGACTGCATTACCGACATCCCATCAACACACTGGAGTGTAGAAGATTACTACGACCCCAATCCCAGAACACCAGAAGACAAAACCTACTGTAGAAGAGGTGGATTTATCCCCCATGTTGATTTTAACCCAATGGAGTTTGGCATTCCGCCAAATATCTTAGAGGTTACAGATGTTTCGCAACTGTTGAGTTTGCTAGTTGCCAAACAGGCGATGGAAGATGCTGGCTATGCAGAAAATTGCGAGTTTAATCGCGAAACTGTAGGCGTTATCTTAGGTTCAGCAGCACTGAAACTGGGGATTCCCCTTTCTGCGCGCCTGCAATATCCAATTTGGGAAAAGGCACTCAAAAGTAGTGGCTTATCCGATGAGGATACCCAAAAAATTATCGAGAAAATCAAAAGCGCCTATGTGAAATGGGATGAAAATGCATTTCCCGGTATGTTAGCTAACGTAGTCGCCGGACGCATTGCCAACCGTTTAAATTTAGGCGGGATAAATTGTACAGTTGATGCTGCTTGTGCTAGTTCCTTCGCTGCCCTGAAAATGGCAATTAGCGAGTTAGTAGAGCATCGCTGCGATATGATGCTCACTGGCGGCGTTGATACAGATAACTCCATCACAGCCTATATCAGTTTCAGCAAAACACCAGCAGTATCTCCCAGCGAAACCGTTAGACCTTTTGATACCGAGTCCGATGGCATGATGTTGGGTGAAGGTATCGGTATGGTTGTCCTCAAACGCCTAGAAGATGCGGTACGAGACAACGATAAAATCTATGCAGTCATCAAAGGCATCGGTACATCCAGTGATGGACGCTATAAAAGCATTTACGCTCCTCGCCAAGAAGGGCAAGTGCAAGCATTACGCCGCGCCTACGAAGATGCAGGCTTTACGCCCGAAACTGTCACCCTGATTGAAGCACACGGTACGGGGACTATGGCAGGCGATCCCACCGAATTTGGTTCTTTGCGAGAATTTTTCGGGAAAAACAACTCTAAAAAGCAATATATCGCCCTTGGAACTGTCAAATCTCAAATCGGACATACAAAAGCTGCTGCTGGTGCGGCGAGTCTAATCAAAACTGCTTTGGCACTCCATCACAAGATTCTCCCAGCCACGATTAACGTCACTCAGCCCAATCCCAAACTCAACATCAAGAATACCCCCTTCTATTTGAACACCGAAACCAGACCTTGGATTCGGTCAGAAGGTGAACCGCCAAGACGGGCGGGTGTGAGTTCGTTTGGCTTCGGCGGTACAAATTACCACGTCGTCCTCGAAGAATACGAAGGCGAACATAACCAGGCTTATCGCTTGCACATTGCTCCCAGTGAAGTAGTGCTGTTTGCTCAAACTCCGGCGCAGTTGTTGAGCAGTTGTGAAGAAACTTTAACTAAGTTGCAGTCTGAGGCAGGCGACAAGCATTATTTAGAACTGGTAGAAGCTTGCAAAACTACAGAAATTCCTCAGAGTGCTGCCAGAGTTGGTTTTGTGGCAGAGTCTCGCGCTGAAGCTTGCAAGTTCATGCAAATTACTATCGACTTGCTGAAAAACAAAGCTGCTGCAACATCTTGGGAGCATCCCCAAGGTATTTTCTATCGCACTTCTGGTATGGAGTTAGCCGGAAAAGTAGTAGCTTTATTTTCCGGGCAAGGTTCGCAATACTTGCATATGGGTCGGGAATTAGTCATGAATTTCCCGGAAATGCGCGGTCTGTCTGGCTACATGGATAGTCTGTTACGCAAAGATAATTTGCAACCACTCTCGGAAATAGTTTTTCCCCATTCTGCATTTGAAGAGACAGAAAAAAATGCCCAAGTGGCGGCATTACAGCGGACAGAATATGCTCAGCCTGCCATCGGCATGTTAAGTGCAGGAATGTATAAATTACTGCAAAAATCTGGATTTAAGGCAGATTTCGTAGCCGGACACAGTTTTGGTGAACTCACAGCTTTATGGGCGGCGGGAGTTTTGAGTGATGCAGATTACTGTTTGCTGGTGAAAGCACGGGGACAAGCAATGGCTGCACCCGAAGACCCGAATTATGATACGGGTGCTATGCTGGCGGTGAAAGAAGACCTGAGTAAAGTGGAAGGGGTGCTGAGGAATTTTCCGCAGGTAGCGATCGCCAATCTCAATTCACCCCGACAAGTAGTGTTAGCAGGCCCTACAGATGAAATCGCAAAAGTCCGGGATGCTTTGCACAACCAAGGATACGCCGCTGTCTTGCTACCAGTATCCGCAGCTTTCCATACACCGCTAATTGCTTTTGCTCAAAAATCCTTTGCGATCGCCATCAAGAACGTTAACTTCCAAATTCCTCAAATCCCTGTTTACACCAACGTCACAGGTAAAGAGTATCCCAAAGAACCAGCAGTAATTCAGAGAACCCTAGAATCCCACCTCTCGAACTCAGTCTTGTTCAAGCAAGAGATAGAAAACATCTATGCGGCTGGGGGTTACTGCTTTGTGGAATTTGGGCCGAGAAACATTCTCACCAACTTAGTAAAAGATATTCTCGGCGAACGTCCGCATATGGCGATCGCACTAAATCCCAGCGCCCAAAAGAACAGCGATCGTTCTCTGCGGGAAGCTACTGTGCAGTTGCGCGTCGCAGGAATGCCCTTGAAAAACCTCGACCCTTACCAACTACCACCAGTTATTGCCGAACCACAGAAAAACAAGGGTTTGAGCGTGCAGTTATGCGGTAGTAACTACGTATCAGAAAAAACGAAAATGGCATTTGGGCAAGCTTTACAGAATGGGCAAACAGTGAAATTGCAGCACAGTGGATCTGAGGAAAAGACAGTTACATCTCAACCTCTTACTCTAACTGTAAATGCCACTCCCACCCCAGCAGTGCAACAAAGTAACGGAAATAACGGAAATAACGGACACAGTAAAAAACCCCTTCTGATAGAAGACACAGAACAGAAGGGCAATGGGCAAAGGGCATGGGGCATTGGTAACAAAACCAATCCCCAATCCCCAATTCCCAATCCCCAATTCCCAATCCCCACTCCCCCCCTCTCATCTAAGCCAGTTCTGGAGTCGAAAATGCCAGATATCCCAGACAAACTTGTAAATTATCAAAGAGTTTTAGAAAGCTTAGAGTACGTCCTGACACAGTTTCAACAAAATCAAAGTGAAAATTTACAAGTTCATTCCCACTATCTGAACCATCAGGTGGAATATGCCAAAACCTTTTTCCAACTGATGCAGCAGCAAAATTCCTTGCTTGCTAACAACAAACATTCAGCGGATGCGGCCAAGCTAAAACCAACAATCATCGAAAGTTTAGACCGCAGCATGATGCAGTTTCACGCCCAACAAGGTGAAACCCTACGCATCCACGAGCAATATCTCAAGGATCAGGTAGAATATACCAAAAACTTTTTCCAACTCGTCCAGCAAGAATATTCTCAACTCATCACCGATGGGGGAACTCCTCAACCAGTAATTTCTACAAATGGGAGAATAGGGACACCAGAAGAAGTCAAAACAATAAAAGAAGTAACAGAAGTAAGAGAAGTCAAACCAGTCAAAGAAGTAACACAAGAAAACACTTCTCTATCTTCCCCCACCTCCCCCACTCTCCCACAGCCCCCAACCCCAGAGGGGGCCCCTAGCCCCCACTCCCTCACTCCTCCCACTCCCCCCACCTCCCCATCCCCCCCTCTCCCCATCTCCCCACTTCCCACACCGACCGTCAACACACCACCTCAACCAGTAGTTTCTCAAGTACCACTACCGCCAGCATCAGCACCAGCCATTGATTTGTCTGACTTGGATCAAACCCTGCTAGCCATCACCAGCGAAAAGACTGGCTACCCAGTCGAAATGCTGGATATGGACATGGACATGGAAGCAGACTTGGGGATTGATTCCATCAAACGTGTAGAAATCATGGGTGCGTTGCAAGAGAAATACCCCGACATGCCCAAGCCAAGTAATGTAGAAGAACTGGCAGAATTACGCACCATCGGTCAAATAGTCCAGTATCTGCAATCTTTGGTTTCTACCCCAACCACCAACCACCAACAACCAACCACCACCCACCAACCACCAACAACCAACAACCAACAACCAACAATAGCCAACGACTCCACCGCAGTTAGCAAAAGTGTCGCAGTAGCCGCAGAAACAATCATTACAGTTACTGAAACACATACTCCTGTAGCAGAGGTTGACTTAAGCAACTTATCTGAAACCCTGTTAGGTATTACTAGCGAAAAGACAGGCTACCCAGTCGAGATGCTAGAACTCGATATGGACATGGAAGCAGACTTGGGGATTGACTCGATTAAACGGGTGGAAATCATGGGTGCGTTGCAGGAGAAATACCCCAACTTACCCAAGCCAAGTAATGTAGAAGAACTAGCAGAATTACGCACCATCGGTCAAATAGTCGAGTATCTCCAGAAACTAGCTGCTGGGGCTGAAAAAAAAAAGTACCAGCATGAATCTGTTGACCAGCTAGACGACTTAAAACACAACGTCCAACGCCGTCCAGCTAAACTGCAAATTCTACCTCCACTAGACTTTTGGGAAATTCCCATACCAGAGGGACATATCGCCTTAATCACCGATGATGGTTCCCTCACCACTACCAAAGTTGCTGAATTACTCAGCGAACGGGGATGGAAAGTAGTAGTTTTAAACTTACCCCCATCTCTCGTTCCCGAAAAATCGCCCCTACCCCCAAGCGTCAGTCGCGTTACCTTGCAAGACCAAAGTGAGGAACATCTGCAACAACAATTAGCAGCGATCGCCACTAACTATGGTGCTGTTGGGGCATTTATCCACATTCATCCCATCTTCCAGACAAGCAACAATGGTACAGTTGCGTATTTCCCAGAAGAAAAAGCGATTATCAAGCAAGTCTTCTTCATGGCGAAACACCTGAAAAAATCCCTCAACACAGCAGCAAATTACGGACGCAGTTGTTTCTGTAGCGTAGCACGTCTGGACGGAGCTTTTGGACTGGAACACAAAATCAACTTTGGGGCGATCGGTGCAGGTTTATTTGGACTAACCAAAACCCTAGTTTGGGAATGGCCAAAAGTGTATTGTCGAGCGATCGACCTCAGCCCTGATATTAACTC
Organism: Fischerella sp. PCC 9605; assembly: GCF_000517105.1. Lineage (GTDB taxonomy): Bacteria > Cyanobacteriota > Cyanobacteriia > Cyanobacteriales > Nostocaceae > PCC9605. The sequence continues at coordinate 1,498,714 of NZ_KI912148.1, forward strand.
AGAAGAATCAGCACATCACATCGTTGCCGAACTTCATGACCCCAATCGCTATCTTACCGAAGTAGCCTATGGTTCACAGGGAAGAGTAACTCTCATTAGTACACCTGAATAAGAGGAGGGGGAGATGGGGAGATGGGGGGAAATTAGGAGGGGAAGAGAGGGAGAGGGGGAAAAAGGGAGAGGGGGCCCCTAGCCCCCACTCCCTCACTCCCCCACTCCCCCACTTCCCCACTCCTCCACTCTGCTTGAAGATATGTCCAAGAATCAAACAATTACTTACCTGGGTCGCGTTCTAGATCAAAAGAAACATGCCCCTATTAGTGGAGCAAAAGTTTCACTAAATTATGAAGGTCATTCAGTTTCTACCTATACAGATTTAGAAGGAATTTATCGACTGACTGTAAACTTTAACAACAGCAATTATTTGCAGGGACAACTATCTATTCAAGCCAATGGCTACAAAAGTTATAACTCTTTTATAAAACTCTCACCAAAACAGAAAGACCTTGGTGATGTTCGGCTTGTTGAGCCTAATTCCAATTTAGCTTCATATTCAAATATCGGGTCAAGTTCCAATTTCAGTTCACAATCTCAAAATGAAAATTTTATACCATTACCACTAATAATAGCAATCATGATTGTAATGTTTTTAATTATGGCGATCGCAATCAAGCCTTCACCTCAAAAAAATCCTACAAACAGAAGAAATACTGTGATTAATATCTATCAACAATCAGATTTTGATAGTTTCATAATTACCTGAAAATAACAAGAATGTTTTTATTTAGAAAATCTTTATGCACGCATACAGTTTTTGATTATTTTCGACCACAGATGAACACAGATTAATCATCAGTGTTTATCGTTACTTGACAATGATTTCTTTGCCTTTAATCGCTGCAAGAGGAAAATTTATGACTACAGTAGCTCAAATTCGCCCTTCATCAGTTTTTCTGGTCAGTGGCGGTGCTAAAGGTATTACAGCTAAGTGTGCTATTAGGTTAGCACAGCAATATCCTTGCAAGTTTATTCTTCTTGGACGTTCGGAACTTTTAGAAACAGAACCTGAGTGGGCTAAAGATTGTTTTGATGAAGCGACATTAAAAAAACGCATCATGGAATATCTTCTTTCTCTTGGAGAGAAGCCCACACCCATGAGCTTACAAAAGGTTTATAATCAAATTTCTTCGAGTCGAGAAATTAAAGAAACTTTGGCGGCGATTCAAAAAGCAGGTGGTCAAGCAGAATATATCAGTGCTGATGTGACTGATGTCTCGGCTTTAAATCAAAAACTTGCTACTGCTGTTGAACGTATAGGTCAAATTACAGGCATCATTCACGGTGCTGGCAATTTAGCCGATAAGTTGATTGAAAAGAAAACAGAACAGGATTTTGAAAAAGTTTACACTGCTAAAGTGCAAGGTCTAGAAAATCTTTTATCTTGCATCAAACCCAGTCAACTTGAACATTTAGTTTTGTTTTCTTCGGTAACAGGTTTTTACGGTAATATCGGACAATCTGATTATGCTATTGCTAACGAAATTCTCAACAAATCAGCCCATTTAATCAAGCAAAAATATCCCCAGTGTCACGTTGTTGCTATTAACTGGGGAGGTTGGGATAGTGGCATGGTGACACCAGAATTGAAAAAAGAATTTGCCCGTCGGGGTATTGATATTATCCCAGTGGAAGCGGGAACACAAATGTTAGTTAGAGAAATGCATCTTGCCAATCACAATACCACACAAGTTGTGATCGGCAGTCCAATGACTCCACCCGCTGCAACTATAGAACCAGAACTCCGCAGCTATCGCATCCGTCGTAAACTTGCACTCGCAGCAAATCCCTTTTTACAGGATCATGTAATTGCCGGTAATCCCGTTTTGCCAGCAACTTGTGCAGTATCATGGATGTCCGATGTTTGCGAAAAACTATATCCAGGATATAAAGCATTTAGTAGTACAGATTTCCGGATATTCAAAGGAATTACCTTCAATGAAACCTTAGCTGATGAATATATTCTCGACTTGCAAGAAACTTCCAAAAATATCGATACTCACGAAGTTAATTTCTTGTGCAAAATTTCGAGTAAAACTCCAGAAGGTAAAACCATATATCACTTCAGCACTCAAGTTAAACTCCTGCGTGACATTCCTCCCGCCCCTACCTATGAAAACCTGAATCTCGTAGAAGATAACATCATTACCACCACTGGTAAAGACTTTTATCAAACAGGAGAATCAGCATTATTTCACGGTTCCACTTTCCAACAACTTAGAAGAGTAATAAATATTAGTCCCGATAAAATCACCGTCGAATGTTTTTGGCAAGAAATCGACAAAACCAAACAAGGTCAATTTCCAGCATATTGGATCAATGGATTTACAACCGATCTGAGTACCCATCCCTTATGGATTTGGCTATATCATTACCATCAAGAAATTTGCTTGCCAGGACAACAAGAAAGATACGAACAATTTGCCAAAACACCCTATAATCAACCATTCTACGTCTCCTGTGAAATCAAAAGTAAAACACAAACAGGCGTAGTTGCTGATTTCTTTGTACACGATCAACAAGGAACAATCTACTCACAACTCTTGGGAGGTAAAGGCATTATTTTCCCAGCCAAATTAATGCGACCAAAAGCATAAGTTTTAATTTCTTCCTTTGTGTCTTAGTGTCTTGGTGTTTCAAATATTCTCTTCACCACCAAGACACTAAGACACCAAGAAATAACAGTATTAGGAGAATAACTGTGGAAAAAATAGCAATTATCGGATTCTCATGCCTATTTCCCGACGCCAAAAATCCTGAAGAATTCTGGCAAAATCTCATTCAACAAAAAGATTCAACATCATCCATAACTTCCGAAGAACTCGGAGTAAATCCACAAATATTTTACGAACCAACCAAAGGTAAACCAGACAAAATTTACTCCTTAAAAGGTGGATTCATCCGCGATTTTAAATTCTATCCTACAGGATACAAACTACCAGCAGAATTACTAGAAAAACTAGATAATACCTTTAAATGGTCACTGCATGTTGCTAAACAAGCTTTGCAACACAGTGGTTATTTAGATCAAGAATCTCTTCTCTCTCGGTGCGGAGTAATATTAGGTACTCTCTCTCTACCTACCAAAGCTTCAAATCAATTATTTGCGCCAATATATCAGCAAGTTTTAGCACCCGCAGTTAGAGAACTTTTACAGCAAGAAGAATTCGATTTAGCTACATTAAATTCATCTGACCAAACTTCACCCTACAATGTGATGATATCGGGCTTACCAGCAGCAATCATCGCCCAAGCTTTTTCACTATCAAATATTCATTTTTGTATAGATGCTGCCTGTTCATCGCCACAATATTCTATTAGGCTGGCATCCCATTATCTGTGGACGCACAAAGCTGATTTAATGCTAGCGGGAGGTATTAGTTGTGCAGATCCGCTGTTTATCAGGATGTTGTTTTCCGGTATTCAAGGATATCCCGAAAATAATGATATCAGCCGTCCTTTAGATAAATTATCGCGGGGGATGCTGACTGCGGAAGGTGCGGGAATGGTGGTGCTGAAACGATATAGCGATGCAGTTAGAGATGGCGATCGCATTTATGCTACCATCACAGGCAACGGGCTTTCTAATGATGGTCGAGGCAAGCATTTACTCAGCCCCAATTCCAAAGGGCAAACTCTCGCTTTTGAACGCGCCTACCAAGAAGCACAAATCAATCCTAACAACATTGATTACATGGAATGCCATGCTACTGGCACGTTATTGGGAGATAGCACCGAATTCCAATCAATTGAAACTTTCTTCGGTAAATATCAAGCAACACCTTTGCTGGGTTCTGTGAAATCTAACGTCGGTCACTTGCTCACCGCCGCTGGCAGCGTTAGCTTAATTAAGGTGCTAATGAGTATGTCTAGGGGTGTCATCCCAGCCACGATTAATATCACAGAACCGATGGGTTCAGATAACAATGTTGTTTCCCCAAAACGCATTGTGACTAGCACCACGGATTGGCCGGGAAATACACCAGTAAAACGCGCCGCTATCAGTGCATTTGGTTTGGGTGGAACCAATGCCCACATGATTTTAGAACAAGGAAATACAACAGAAGCAGTTACACCAGAAGAACCTCTCCACCCTGCCAAACTTGCCATCGTTGGTATGGATGCCTTGTTTGGTGGATGCGATGGTTTAGATGCTTTTGAACGCAGCATTTACGAAGGCACACAACATTTTATTCCCTTACCACCTAACAGATGGTACGGGATAGAAAAGCAAGCAGAGTTACTTAAAAAGTATGGGTTGGCTGATGGTAAACCACCATTAGGAGCATACATCACTGATTTTGAAATCGATACTGTTTCAAGCAAAATTCCGCCGAATGAACTAGAAAAACTCAATCAACAACAATTATTACTGCTAAAAGTTGCCGAACGTGCTTTAAAAGATGCAGGCATTAAAGAAGGCGCAAATGTATCAGTAATAATTGCCACAGAAACAGAATATTCTGTTCATCATTTACAGCAAAGATGGAATTTATCTTGGCAGATTAAGGAAGGATTAATTGCCGGAGAAATTTCTCTACCGTCTGATAAAGTTAATCAATTAGAGACCATCGTAAAAGATGGTATTCACCATCCCGTCGAAAGCAGTGAATATGTGAGTTATATCGCCAATATTATGGCGAGTCGCATTTCTTCACTGTGGAATTTTACTGCCCCTGTTTTTACCATCACTGCGGGAGAAAACTCTACTTTCAAAGTTTTGGAAGTAGCACAACATTTACTTACTACCGGGGAAGCAGATGCTGTACTTGTGGGTGCCGTCGATTTAGCTGGCGGTTTGAAAAATGTGTTGTTGCGAAATCAAATGGCAGCAATTAATACGGGTGCAAATACCCTTGCCTACGACCAAAAAGCAAATGGCTGGATGGTTGGTGAAGGTGCAGGCGCAGTAGTATTAAAGCTGCACGAAACTGCTAAAAAAGATAGCGATCGCATTTACGCGGCCGTTGACGCCATCAGTTTTGTGCAAGATCGTCTGGGAAACAGTTGTGCCAAAGCTGTTCACCAAGTTTGCCAGCAAGCTTTGTTGATGGCAGGTATTAAACCTACAGACGTGAACTATCTCGAAGTTCATGGTAGTGGCATTCCACAGGAAGATGAAGCAGAAATCACAGGTTTGCTTCAGGCTTATCCAGGAAGTGCAAATGATTTAAGCTGTGCAATTGGCAGCGTTAAAGCAAATATCGGTCATACATACACTGCATCGGGAATTGCTAGTTTGATTAAGACTGCCCTGTGTCTTTATTACAGATATATTCCAGGTACACCAAAGTGGACTGGAGTCAAAGATAAGGGAGTATGGGGATCGGGGATTGGGGATCGGGGACAGGGAAGAGTAAATTCTCCTCACACTCCCTTTTACGTTGCCCCCGAATCAAGACCTTGGTTCCTCGACAAACAAGCGACAAAAAGAATCGCTGCCATCAATAGCATCGGAATGGATGGCACTTACGCCCATGTCATATTATCGGAAGAACCAGACCAAACAGAACGCAGCAGCAGATTTTTGCAGCAAACACCCTTTTATTTGTTCCCGATTACCGGACGCGATCGCACAGATTTACTCACACAACTTGATACCCTCGAAAACACTGTTAACAACGGCACTTCTCTAGCAAACGCTGCTAACCTGGCTTTTGCTAACTATAAACTTGATGCGGGTGCAAATTACGTCTTAGTAATTTTGGCACACAACCAAAACGAACTAACCAGAGAAATCGCCGCCGCCCGTAAAGGTGTAGACAAAGCCTTTGCAAGTGGAGAAGACTGGCAAACACCGCTAGGTAGTTATTTCACAGCCAAACCACTGGGTAAACGGGGTGGAGTTGCTTACGTCTATCCAGCAGCAGTCAATTCCTATCTAGGTATCGCCCGTAACCTCTTCCGCTTATTCCCCAAAACCCTCGACGATATCGCCCTCAAAAAACTACAACACCTCGTCGCCGACATTTCCCGCATAGTCTTTCCCAGAAGCTTAAACAAACTCTCATCCCGTCAACTCGAAACTCTCGAACAGCAATTCTTGGACGATCCTCTAGCCATCTTCGACGTTGACATGCTGTATACCAGATTCATCACCCAAATCATTCGGGATGAATTTCAAGTCAAACCTAAATTCGTCTTTGGTTACAGCCTGGGTGAAACCAGCATGATGTCTGCGGTCGGTGTATGGGATAACTTTACCGAAGGAATTCGCGCCTTACACGCCTCACCACTATTTGCCGACAGATTATCGGGTGCAAAAACAGCCGTCCGCGAGTATTGGCATTTACCACCAACCCAAGATAATAACTTCTGGGCTAACTACGTTCTCATGACTACCCCGTCCCAGGTTCGAGAATACCTCAAACATGAGAACCGTGTCTTCTTAACTCAAATCAACACACCAGAAGAAGTCGTCATCGCCGGTGAACCGGCAGCATGTGAAAGAATCATTCAAATTTTAGGCTGCAACGCCTTCCGCGCCCCCTTCGATCATGTCATTCACTGCGAGGCGATGCGTTCAGAATACGGGGAAATAGCTAGAGTTAACACCCTACCCACCCAGAAAAACCTACCAGATGTCACTCTCTATTCTGCTGCTGAGTATGGCCCGGTGAAAATAGAAAGTGGGGCGATCGCTAACAGTATCGCCACAGGATTATCACAACAATTAGATTTTCCCCGCTTAGTCAACCGAGTTTACGAAGATGGGGCCAGAATATTTATTGAAACGGGTGCTGGCAATATTTGCTCACGATGGATTGATAAAATTCTCGGCAATAAAGAACACATCACTATATCTCTAAATAGAAGAGGTTTAGACGACCATAGCGGTATTGTTAAAGCACTAGCAAAACTTGTCAGCCATCAGGTTTCTGTTGATCTATCACCACTCTACACCCAGGTAACAGAAACTAATAAAAAATCCAAACTCACCCTTAAAAAAGTCACATTGGGTGGTCAAAGCATTACTGACAAAATCTTGACGGAAGAAAACAAAAAACTCTTCCACAATCTCGCTACAACTGCCAAAAAACCTGAACCCATCAACTCTCTTCAGACTCAGCCAGAAGAAATGCCAATACAAAATATCATGGATAACAGCTTAGAGCAAAAAGCAGCAGTACAATTTGTTGAGTTAACAGCCAATCCTCAGAAAATTACTCGACCCATTACCATTTTAAGTCAGGCTCATTACCAACAACTGAATGCTAACAATATCAGGGTTCATAAAACCCATGACGCTTTCTTAAAATCTCGCCAAGAATTTAGCCAACACATCAGTGAACTAATTCAACTACAACTACTATGTGCTGAAAATTTACTAAGTGAATAAGCATCTCATCTTGGGGATTATGTCAAGGTAGAAGTCTCCCAAATGAGTTTTTCTTGGTGTCTTAGTGTCTTGGTGGTGAAAAAAATAATATTTGAAACACAAAGACACTAAGACACAAAGAGGTAAATATTTTTTATTCATCAATTACTAATACTTAACTTGAGGTCAAACTACCGTGAAAACAGTAGATGCGGTACTAGGTAAACAAGAGAATGGTCTTGATTTTTATGGACAAACCTGCAACTTCAATCAGGTATGGAAAGGTTCCTTAGATTGCATCACATTTGACCCTACCATAATCAAAGAAAAACTTCTATCTTTAGATAAACCTTGTTATATTGTTAGAGTTGACGGCAAAATTGGTGTCAGTAACGACGGTTATTTGTCTCCTCTTGATAATGGTAAAACAGGACAAATTGAACTGTTAACGGTGATTCCACCCATCAAGCTACAACAATTAGGAGACCCAAATTTTCTCTCTTTTCATGGCGTGAAATATGCCTATACCACTGGTGCAATGGCTGGTGGTATTGCTTCAGAAGAAATGGTTATTGCTCTCGGAAAAGAAGGAATTTTGAGTTCCTTTGGTGCAGGTGGTTTACCTCCAAATCGCTTAGAAATAGCTATTAACCGCATCCAGCAAACCTTGCCAAATGGGCCCTATGCTTTCAATTTAATTCACAGTCCGAATGAACCTGCAATTGAGCGTGGTGCAGTGGATTTATACCTCAAATATGGGGTGAGAACAATAGAAGCTTCGGCATTTTTGGACTTAACTCCTAACATTGTTTATTATCGTGCGGCGGGACTGGGTGTAAATGCAGCCAATGAAATTGAAATAAAAAATAAGGTTATTGCCAAAATTTCCCGTCGTGAAGTTGCTAGTAAATTTATGCAACCAGCGCCGCTAAAAATGCTCAAAGAACTGGTTGCACAAGGATTAATTAGTGAATTACAAGCGAATTTAGCCGCTAAAATTCCCCTAGCCGATGATATTACAGCAGAAGCAGATTCTGGTGGTCATACTGATAATCGTCCTTTGGTTTGTTTGTTACCTTCAATTGTCGCTTTGCGGGATGAAATTCAGGCACAGTATAACTATGAAAAACCCATTCGAGTTGGGGTAGCAGGGGGAATTGCGACACCACAATCAGCCTTAGCTGCTTTTATGATGGGTGCTGCATATGTAGTGACTGGTTCAATTAATCAATCATGTATTGAATCTGGAAGTTGTCAGCATACCAAGCAATTGTTAGCACAAGCAGATATGGCTGACGTGATGATGGCCCCAGCCGCAGATATGTTTGAAATGGGGGTAAAATTGCAAGTTCTTAAACGCGGTACGATGTTCCCTCTCCGCGCTCAAAAATTATATGAAATCTACAGGAACTATAACTCAATTGAAGAGATTCCTAACCAGGAAAGAGAGAAGCTAGAAAAACAAGTTTTTCGCAAGCCGCTTGCTCAAGTTTGGGAAGAAACTGTAACTTATCTATCTCAAAAAAATCCAGAAAAACTCGGGAAAGCTGTTAATAATCCCAAAATGAAAATGGCATTGATTTTCCGCTGGTATTTAGGGTTGTCTTCTCGCTGGTCTAATTCTGGAGAAAAAGGTCGAGAAGTAGATTATCAAATTTGGTGTGGCCCAGCAATAGGTAGCTTCAATGATTGGCTGCGAGGTTCCTATCTGTCAGATCCAAATAATCGCCGAGTAGTTGATATCGCTAACCACATCATGATTGGTACTGCATATTTATACCGGATTCAAAGTTTGAAAATTCAAGGACTGCAAATTTCGAATTATTACACTCAGTATTCCCCAGTTCATTCTACATTGGAAGTCTAAATATGAAAACAGCAAAAAAATCTTTAACAGCAGCAGAAATTCAAGCTTGGTTGCTATCACATCTTGCTGAATTCTTAAAAGTTGCACCCGACGAAATCGATACTGAACAACCATTAGATAGTTACGGTTTGAATTCTACCCAGGCGATGTTGCTTGTTACCAAAGCAGAGAAAATGCTAGGATTTAAAGTGGCTCCAACGCTGCTGTGGCATTACCCAACAATTGCATCGCTATCACAGCGTTTAGCTGAAGAATCTGAAGAATTATCATCAGATTTACAAGATACTGTTGCAGTTAAAAATGTAACTCCTGTCTTAGATTTAAGTGCTGAAGCTGTTCTCGATCCAAACATTCGTCCTGCATCTGGCTCTTTTGTGTTTAAAAGCGAACCAGATAATGTCTTTTTAACAGGTGGAACTGGCTTTTTAGGAGCTTTTTTAATCCACGAACTACTACAGCAAACTCATGCAGATATTTATTGCTTAGTACGTGCTGCTAATCCAGCAGAAGGTAAGCAAAAACTCAAGAAAAATTTGCAAAGTTATGCGCTGTGGGATGAACAATTCAGTTCAAGAATTATACCTGTTATCGGCGATTTATCTCAACCACTATTAGGGATTAGCAAAGAAGGCTTTGAAATGCTAGCTGCTAATCTTGATAGTATCTATCACAGTGCTGCAACGCTAAATTATGTTTATCCCTACTCAGCGCTCAAAAATCCCAACGTTTTAGGAACGCAAGAAGTGTTACGCTTGGCAAGTATTTTTAAAGTCAAGCCTGTACATTATGTTTCTAGCGTCGCAGTTTTTGAATCGCCTTTTTATGCTGGCAAAGTTGTTAAAGAAGATGATAGCTTTGAGCATTGGCAAGGCATTTTTCTGGGTTATTCTCAAACTAAATGGGTAGCAGAAAAGCTAGTCACAATTGCTCGTAAAAGAGGGCTTCCTGTAACTATCCACAGACCACCTTTAATTGCAGGAGATAGCCAAACAGGTGTTTGCAATACAGATGATTTTATCAACTTGGTAATTAAAGGCTGTATCCAAATGGGATGTTTTCCAGATGTGGATTATATGTTGGATGCATCACCTGTAGATTATGTGAGCAAAGCCATTGTTTATCTATCCAAACAAAAAGAATCACTAGGCAAAGCTTTTCACTTACAGCATCCCGCACCTGTTCCGTTATCTAATTTACTTGAATGGATGCGTTCTCTTGGTTTTTCTATTCAAGTAATTCCCTACCAAGAGTGGCAAACCAAGTTAATTAACGATATCTCTTCCGCAGATAATCCGTTATATACGCTACGACCTTTCTTATTGGAACGCTGGTCGGAAGAACAAATCACTATTCCAGATTTGTATTTGCAAACTAGAAGACCGAAAATCAATTGTGAGGCTACTTTGAATGCACTTGCTGGTAGTGGTATTGTTTGTCCGCCAATGGATACACAATTGTTTATGACTTATTCTGCTTTCTTGATTCAAAATGGTTTTCTGAATGTTGCGTAGTACAGGATTGTACAAGTTCGTTCAGAATTAAAAGTATGTTACGATCCCCCGCAACTTTGCTGGGGGGATCTAATTTGTGGCAATAAATCGTAGCTTTTTAAACGCAGAGGAACGCGGAGGTGAACGCAGAGGGTCACAGAGTATTTAAAATTTAATGCGTTACGAATTTGTGTAAGATTGTACTTGGTAGATAAGATGTTTGTTGGTTTGCAAATTCCCTATTAACAAAAAATGTTGATAGCTGAATTGTAAATTTAGATTCGTGCAAATATTTGTCAATTCAAACTCAATGTTTGTGTGAGCTTATTTCATAAGAACCTCTCTAAGGGATACGCCCCTTGACAGATTACAAGAAGTGGAGATATCTCTAGCATGAACATGAAGGCATGAGATCTTCCGCTTCGGTTTTGGGCTTGCTTTTCTCATCTACTCTCAGCAGAATACTCGCAATATTCGTAAATTAATTTCTGGAATATTTGTTCATGAGATTAAAACAAATACTCTTTGTTTTGACAAAGGATATCTAAATTTATGAATCTTAAAGACAAAACTATCCTAATTACGGGAATAGGTGGATTTATTGGCTTACGTACTACCGAATTAGCGATCGCCCGGGGAATGCATGTTAGAGGACTAGAAAATGATCCTAATAACGCAAAAACGGCTCAGAGTCTGGGTGCGAAAGTGATTGTTGGTAGCGTCTGCGATCCAATTGTTGCCCAAGAGGCTTGTCAGGGAGCGGACATTGTTCTGCATACAGCTGCCCTCGTTAAAGAAGGAGGATCGCTAGACGAGTTTCGTAATGTCAATGTTGGTGGCACCCTCAATATAGCAAGCGCAGCCAGAAATGCTGGTGTCAAGACTTTTGTTCACCTCTCCAGCGTAATAGTATATGGCTTCACCTATGCAAATAAAGTTACAGAAGAAGGGCCACTCCGTAGCGAGAATAATCCTTACTCTTTGACCAAAATAGAAAGTGAACAAGAAATATTGAAGCTGAACGCACCACCAGATTTTGGTGTCATTATTATTAGACCGACAGCTGTTTATGGGCCAAGGAGCAACCCTTGGGTGATCCGTCCCCTTTCACTAATGCGTCAAAGACGATTTGTGATCCCTGATGCGGGAGGGGGAGTGATGAACCATGTATATATAGATAATCTAATTGATGGAATCTTTCTCGCTATAGAAAAGGAAGCATACGGAGAAGCTTTCAATATCTCTGATGGACAGGAAACCTCTTGGAAAGAATACTACAAACGTTTAGCTAAAGTTGGGAACGTACCTGCACCCTTGTCTCTACCAGCACCAATCGTCAAGTCTTTGATTCGGTTGGAGTGGTTAAGAATGAAAATTTTGGGTCAACAACCTGTTATTTTCCCAGCAGCTGTAGACTTTTCCACTAGCCCTCATGCTTATTCCATCAAAAAAGCGCAAACCCAGCTAGGATATGAGCCGAAAATAACTCTAGAAGAAGGTATGGAATATATACGGGAATGGCTAGACAATACAGATACCCAGACATCAAATAACTGAAAGAAACTCTTGTGACATTAATATTGCCAGCACTTCAGATCTAACTCAAAACCTTCTACAGCAACTGCACCAACATAATTATCAGCAGGTAAAAGTTCTATCAAACTCCACTGTTCATCGGTGGTGAGTTTTGCTGGTTCTTCTGGAGTCAAGGAAATCTCTACTTGCTCCAGTTGAACTAGTCCCACTCCTGTTGCTTTTAAATAAGCTTCTTTACATGTCCAGTAGCGAAAAAACACCTTTTGCTGTTGTTGTGGAGGAAGCGATCGCACTACTGCATATTCTCTGGGTGAAAAGAAGCGTTTGGCAAGGGCTTCTACATCACTCACAGATCTGATGTATTCTATATCAACACCAATTATGCGGTTAATACTTACCGCACATACAGCTAAATCTTGAGAATGTGACAAGTTAAACGATAGCCCACTATGGATATAAGTATCACCTAATACTGGTTTGCCACGGGGTTCATATTCAAATCGCACCGCTTGCGGTTCAACACCCAAGTAGCGACCCAAGATAGCACGGAGGATTCCCCGGCCGGCGATAAAACGCTGCTGATGTTGCTGAAAATAAAACCGCCGAGCGCGAGCTATTTCGTCACTGGAGAGAGTAGCTTCTAAAGCTTGCAGTTCTGGTTCTGGTCGTTCAAGGTCAATTCGCCAGATATGAACATCATATGGCAACAATTTTAAATCAGTCGGTGCAGCTAGCCACATAAGATCTCATCTCCCACCCCAAAAACAATCTAGAAGTTGAGACAAGGGTTAAAGAAATTGTCTTTTCCTTTCCCCCTTATTGTTTAATCTTTCCCCCACCTCTTGCAAAAGTTACTTTTGCAAGAGGTTTAATCTTCTCCGGTTTTCAACCACTTTTGCAAGAGATATATTATCAGGACTTGCCAAAGGAAGGAGTCTCCGTAAATGCTTCGCAAATGTTTTCGCACAACCCTCCTAGCATGGCGGCAGTTAGTTAAAGAGAAAACTCGTTTGGCGATCGCAGTGGTAGGTATTGCCTTTGCAAACATTCTCATCTGTGCCCAGATGGGGTTTGAGGCTTCACTATTTGACAGTTCCACAGCACCACAAAGGGGTTTAGATGCAGATTTGGTGGTGGTGAGTTCCCATTTTAAAAGTGTATATTCAGTCAAAAATTTCTCCAGAGAGCGATTGTATCAGGCGTTAGGATTTGCAGGAGTGGAGTCGGTGAGTCCACTCTATATGGGTTACGGAAAATGGAGAAATCCGCAAACACGTCGCATACAATCTATTTTGGTGTTTGGTACAGATCCGAGAACCACAGCATTTAAATTTCCTGAAGTTAATCAAAACCGCAGTCAGCTGCAAAAGTTGAATACAGTGTTGTTTGACCAAGCTTCCATACCAGAGTTTGGGCCAATCGCGACTTTATTTCAACAGCAATCAACAGTAGAAACTGAATTAAATGATGTCAGTATCCGGGTTGTAGGTTTGTTTATCTTGGGTGCGTCGTTTGGTGCCTATGGTAATACTATTACCAGTGACTCAACCTTTTTACATCTATTCCCCGACCATCATCCCAATCAAATTCAAATCGGTCTGATTCAGTTGAAACCAGGTGCAGATGCACAACAAATTGCCAAAATTTTAACAGATGATTTACCTGATGATGTCATGATTCTCACAAAAGAGGATTTTGCACGGGTAGAAAAAGCTTATTGGGCAAAAACAACCCCCATAGGTTTTATTTTTGGTTTGGGTGTGATTGTCTCTTTCATTGTCGGCATTGCGATCGTTTATCAAATCATTTATGCCGATGTAGCCGATCACTTGCCACAATACTCTATGCTGAAGGCAATTGGATATAGCGATCGCTATTTAATAGTAGTTCTTATTCAAGAAGCTTTACTCCTAGCAGTGTTGGGTTACATACCAGGATTTATCGTTTCACTAGGACTTTATCAACTAGCAGCAGCGGCTACCATGCTGCCTATGTTTATGACTATTGAGCGGAGTGTAACTGTGTTTGTTTTAACAGTGGCAATGTGCTTGATTTCTACCGCTAGCACGATGCGAAAGCTGAATTCTGCCGACCCCGCCGACGTATTTTAAAACATGAGGTAAAAGCAATATTCAAAATTCTCCCCCTCTCCCCCTCTCCCCATCCCCCATCTCCCCATCTCCTCCTCGCCGCATCCTTTTGTTAATGTAAGTATGCGTTGTTAATTAGTTAATAAACACCAGATGATTAATAATCTATTTACGGCGGGTGGAGTGGTCATGTGGCCCCTCCTAGGTTTTTCAGTGTTAGCAGTAGCACTAATTATTGAACGTATCCTGTTTTGGATGCGTTTGAGTAGCCGTCAAAACCGCGTTGTCAGAGAGGTACTGAATTCTTATCAGCTTGATAATGTAGTTGGTGCTTTGGATAAGCTGCACCAAAATACCGATTTGCCAATGGCACGAATTTTTTTAGCAGCTTTAGAACTAGAAGAAGCTACTCCAGATGAGTTTCGTTTGGCCTTAGAAACGGGAGCACAAGCTGAAATCCCTTTACTCAAACGCTTTCAAAATATCTTCGATACTATTATTGCTCTTGCGCCTCTGTTGGGTCTTCTTGGTACCGTCTTGGGATTAATTGCTTCCTTTGCTTCTTTAAATATTGGTGATGTCGGAGGCGCAAGAACAGCAGGTGTGACAGGTGGTATTAGTGAAGCTTTGGTTTCAACCGCATCGGGATTGGTAGTTGCTATTTTTACACTGCTATTTGCTAATAGCTTTCGAGGGCTTTACCAGCGTCAAATTGCACTGATTCAAGAATATGGCGGACAGTTAGAATTGCTTTACCGTCGTCGCTATGAAAGGGGAGATAAAACCTATGCACCTTCCCGATGAACCAGACTTGCCACCGCCTTAGTGGGGAAATAGGAAATTGCGAATAGCTAATAGGTGGTTTTCCTCTCTATTAGCTATTAGATATCTCTTGGCTTTAATAGTATTCTTAGATAACAGACTAAAATTTTTGAGCTTTACTTTTTGAGGAAATACAGCATGACTATTTGGGTAAATGAGCAAATTGATCCTTCCGGCATGATTTATGCTTGTATAGCCTGCTGTAATGAGTCCCAAGCCAAAGATTGCCATGAGTCTTTTAAACAGAATTTGACTGAAACTCAAAAATCAGCTGGTTGGATAGCGCGATTGCGGACTGTTGATTCTTGGGATGATGTTCCAGTCAATGCTTTAAAACTTAATTAATCGGCTTGTTGTTTGGTGTTTGTTGTTTGTTGTCTGGAATAACTAACCATCAACAACCAACTACCAACTACCAACCAACAACTATCTAGGTTAAGAAAATATAACAATAAGATTAAGAAATAATAAATATTTAACAATAGCTTCAAATAAACCTATCCAGTGCAGAAAATAGTTGATTTTTCTGAATCTTTAAGAGTTATCATCTATACAAAGTAAAAATTAAAAAACTTGAAAAAAACGACATAAGATTAGTGAACTATCCAACGCTTAATACTTCTGTTGTAGGCTATCCTATTAATTTGGTTGGCACAAGCGGACAAGCGGTTGAGATTTCAATTCATCCCCCGAGTCAGTACATTTGTGCTAACCGCGAACGGATATTACCAGATTGGAAAAATCAACTTTTTTTGTGGGTGGTGATTGTTTTACAAAAATCTAGATATGGAATGGTGGAAACTACGCCAGAAATTGAAGCAGAAAAACAATGGTTGCGAGAAAATTTTATGAGGTTTGGCTTTGATGTCGCCTTCAATTTACGCGATCGCAACTACCTCACAGACCTCATCGATCCCCGCACTGGCTATCCCTTGCTTTCTCGTCCAGGGATAATTCCCCATGACGACACAGCTGTTGTGAAAGCTTTACTTGGTTATCCAGTCATTCAAAATAAATGTCGCGTACTAATTCATCCCGAATGGGGAATGGCAGTTTATCCCAGTATCTTAATATCAGTAGCTCCCCCAATCATCATCGAATCGGCCATCAGAAGTATAGCTCCTTTGCATGGTTGGAAGGAGGAAATGAGTTAGTGGTTGGTGGTTATTTCCCCAGATTTAATTAACGAACCAAAAATCAGCGGATGTTTTGATAAAACTGCTTTAAGTAGTTTGGCTAGTCCTATGGTTGAACTAAATTTCACTTCTCTCATCTCTGGTTTTCGAGGCACTGCGGGGATTGTTATCAGAAATCTCGATAGTGGTCATGATGCTCAGTTCAACCAAGAACTTTTGTTTCCTGCTGCGAGTCTCATCAAACTAGCTATTTTGTGGGAATTCTTCTATCAATGTGCAATAGGTGTAGTTGATCCAGTAGAAGAGATTGAGCTTCAAGCTCAAGACATGGTGATTGGATTTGGTGTTTTGCGCCAACTCAATCCTGGTTTGAAATTACGTTTACTTGACTTGGCGACATTGATGATTGTAATCAGTGACAACACAGCTACAAATCTTTTAATTGATCGACTTGGGATGGACAACATCAACAACTCAATTCAACAACTTGGGCTTGTGAATACCGCTTTGCAGTACAAAATGTTTGATCCGCGTGATGTGAATCGAGATAACTTTACGAGTCCTGCTGATGTTGCTCGGATACTGGAAGCTTTTGTGCGACAGAGACAATTGCTTGGTCAGTATGGGGATGAACCTTTAAGAATTCTTGAAGGTCAACAGTGTAAAAATAAACTCCATCTTGGTCTTCCCAAGGGAGTACAGTTAGCTAATAAAACGGGTGAGTTGCTTTGGATTGAACATGATGCTGGAATCCTGTTTGCAAAAGATAAAGAAATAGTAATAGTTGTGATGACCCAGGGCTTATCTGAGAACTACGACGGAATTCGACTTTGTAGGGACGTTGCAAAGTTGGTTTATCAGAATATATAAGCTGAAGTTCACCCTGAACAAAAAGCCTTAACGCTTGCGTGGAGGGGCTTCCAAAATTTGGCGTTGCTGATTTGAAGTATGAATTTGATTTTGTCATGCTGAGTGTAGCGCAGCGAAACGAAGCATCTGTCAAGATTCTTCGCTCCACAAAGTTCCGCACCCTGCACCGTAGGGCGCAGCCCTTCTCGTAGAGTAGCCGCACCAAGCGTCTACAGAATGACAATTCATATCTTGATTCAGCAACGCCCAAAATTTTTTTGAGCCGCCATGGTAACGCAAAGACCTTGTGCTTAAAGCTAAATTGTTTACGTAGCAAGGCTTTAAGACCTCTTTTGTAAATTTGCACTGAGGGAAGTTCAGTTTGAGGTATGAGTGCGATCGCAAAGTGCAGTAAAAGATACTTGATAGGGATACTAAACCGTTGTTATGCGATGCACTTCCTGATTAGCGATCGCCTTTTGAGGAAAATTTTTCGATTTAACTGAACATTGGGTTACGCAAAAACCTTTTTGACCTCCGGCATCTGGCTGTTGTCCGCAATCGGAGAAATTATACCGATTCAAAAAATGTTTAAGGGCAGATAACCCCACCCAGGGTGACGGCACTCTCAGAGAACTCGCGCTTAGGGTTGGGGAGGCGTCTTATCTATGTGTTGCATTCTTTTTTCAAATTGGTATTAACCCTGTTTTGTCACTTTTGCAGTGGCAAAATTTTACGAAGACTTACTTCACAAGGGTTAAAGACATTGAACTCTTCTATCATTCCGGGAGCGAGTCAACGCTCTCAAAGCTTTACTGAATAGAGGTTTCATTGACAGAAGCAGGTTAACTACTTTGCATCTACACACTCTAGTTGATTTATCAACACCTTCTACTGGGCTAGAACTCTAAAACGTCGATTCAGTATTCAGAAATTGTCTTTATGGCTGAGACAAGGAAGAGGGGGGAACCGGAGGTGGGTAGTTGGGGAGTTGGGGAGAATATAAAACAGGACTCTCCGCATCACCCCATTGCCCCCCAACCCCACAAAGTGGGCACCCCTAGCCCCTCATCACCCCATCCTTCCTTGTCCTCCTTCCCTTGTCCTTCTTTTCATTTGAAGATTACTGAATCGGTGTTCTAGCCGTCGATCAATTTCACTCCCGGTATTGGATTGACTATATATTGATGTGACTTTGATATAGAGTTCAATCAATGCTTATCCATTGAAAATGGAATAAAACCTTATAAAAAAGAGGTGCAAAAATAGGTGAAAATACTTGTTGGGAGTGGCTTTTACGTCAGACTCACGATTGAGCAGCGTCAAATGAAACACGCAAGGTATTTTACCGTGCGGCCAAGGGCTGGTTAAGTATGAGCGAATATGAGGTGCATGATGAAACTAATCTCAAACGCCATTGGATTCTTGTTTTTTGTGCCTACAGTTTTATTCATTGGCATCAGTTGACAGGAGGTTTTCGACGACAGTGGGCGACTAAACCTCTCATAACCTTTGTTGAGGCATTGGAAACCTTCCGTACAGCTGTTGGATTTCGTTTCATCCATTGGTTAAATACCCACATCGATGTGTTTGCTGCTCACAGCGCTAAGTCTGGCTATATTTGGGCTTAGGAATTTTCAAAGTACCACAAAAATAGTGTATTTTTTTAAAGAAAATTACGATCAACCCTTACCCAACAGGCAATTCCCGTGTTAGAAGCATTCATATTCGCAACAATATTGTGCGGGTTTTTCGGCATCATCCTTAAAAAGAACCTTGTTATGAAGATCATCTCTATGGATGTCATGAGCACGGGGGTTATCGCCTATTACGTGCTGATTGCATCGCGAGATGGTTTGTTCACACCTATTGTTTCAGATGTCAAAAATGGCGCTTACTCCGATCCGGTTCCCCAGGCAGTAATATTGACGGCGATTGTGATCGGCTTTTCGATTCAGGCCTTAATGCTGGTCGGTGTCATGAAGTTGGCGCGGGATAATCCGACATTAGAAAGTAACGAGATCGAGAAGAACAATACGCCATGAGTACCCTTACGATTGCTTGGATCGGACTCCCGTTTTTTGTGGGATTCGTCATTTATCTGCTCCCTAAACTGGATCGCTACCTCGCACTGGGGATGGCTTTTGCTTCTGCTGGATATGCCTTGCAGCTATTTGCCGAGCGATCGCCACTGACACTGCAATTACTAGATCATTTCGGCGTCACATTAGTAGTCGATCAGTTGAGTGGCTACTTTATATTAACAAATGCGCTGGTAACTGCCGCGGTCATCCTCTACTGTTGGCACAGCGGTAAGACAG